>NZ_VOYG01000019.1:0-44636 GCF_013420785.1 Acinetobacter sp. YH01011 | reverse complement strand
GATCAAACTCTTCAGTTAAAATCATTTTGAAGTTTTAATCTAAACTTCCAAATCTGGCTCATCAATTTTCTGACTTAAATTTCGCTCAAATAAACTTCGAGTAATTTAAACCAATCAATCAATGAAATATGTTCGATCGATCAATCAGTAAAAATCCACACAAGTTGTTCTTCATAATCTCTTAATGATCTCAACTTCTACCTCGTCAGTAGAAATTTTAACGCAAAAAATTCTCTACAACTTAACCCTGTGAGCTAAGTTTGTAGGCTGTTTCGCGTCGGGATGTGTGCATTCTAGGGGATTTCAAAATCTTTGCAAGCCCCAAATTAGGATATTTTTCACGTATGTATTTTTTTTCTACAAAAATACTTGGTTTTTTAATTTTTTAGCTATTTTTTCATCAAATTTAAATAAAAACTCACATCTACAAAGTAAAGAGGGCTTTTTTATCCATACTTTTATGGGCTCAAATCGGTCAAGTTTTGCAGGCTGTAATCAACGATTGCCAATGTATACAATTCTTTTTGTCTTATGATATCTAAAAAAATTTTACATCTCAGTTAAAAATGCTTTTGCATTATCCAGAATCATATTCCTACATACGGCGTACCTATCATTGATTTCATATCAGTGTGGAGGTCTTGTCCGTTGATTAAAAGTTGGTGTTCAGCATTTACATTATTGATTTCAAGTCGAATGAGTCTACTCCTCTATTCAACAAGTTTAGATCGCGCCATCCACATGCACTACCTACAAGAGGTTTTGCCGTATAAAAGTAGCTTTAGCTTTGAATTTTGAATTTAGGTCTTAAAGTTTTAAGAAAATTTTTATAAAACAAAGAGAAGTAATCTTACATTTTACCTTTAGATATAAACCACAACAAAACTAGAGGCAAAAAAAAGAAAGAGATCTCTCCCAAAATCTCTCCCTCGGAGTTGAATCTATATGCGATCCATATATCATTATTATAGTTATACGAAAAAAAGAGTCCCTTGGGGAAGGGACTTGTAAATTGTGGAGCTATAGTTATAAGTACCCTCTAGATCTGTTTTGTACACTGTGTCTAGATGGGTAAATCTTATACATAACTGAGCAAAAATGCAAGCTACTTGGCAAAATTTAAGTGTTGTTTTTATAAGGTTTTTTTTGAATTTACTTATTCATATAATTAATATACCAAACAGAAAATAAAAGCAGACCGAAGCCTGCTTTTATTTCAATCACTTAGAATGGACCTAGTCCGTAAATGTGACTTTGGCAATGGCTTTTTTGCCCGCCTGAATAATGTGTGTTGCGTTTTCTTTGACCGAGAAACCTGCGTCGACCACATTCCAATCCACTTTTACTGCGCCACGTGCCACAGCATCTTTGGCTTGTGCAGCATTTTTAGTTAAACCTGCAGCACGTACAATAGAAGCAATAAATAATTCACCACCAAATTCAGCACGTGAAATTGTTACTTCTGGCGTACCTTCAGGTAATTCACCTTCGGTAATAATATTACCCGCACCTTTATGGGCATTGGCTGCGGCTTCGCTGCCGTGGAAACGCTCAACCAATTCGAGTGCCAAAATCTTTTTGATTTCTTGCGGATTACGACCTTCTGCCATTTCTTTAAGCAAAATTTCAATTTCATCCATCGACTTGAAGCTGAGTAACTCAAAATAGCGCTCAATCAGACTATCAGGCATCGACAAGACTTTTTGATACATCGCACCCGGTGCATCAAATACGCCAATATAGTTGCCTAAAGATTTAGACATTTTATTCACGCCATCTAAGCCTTCAAGAATTGGCACAGTAATACAAACTTGCGCTTCCTGATCATAACGACCTTGCAAGGTACGTCCCATCAACAAGTTAAAGGTCTGGTCTGTACCGCCCAATTCTACATCGGCTTGTAATGCCACCGAGTCATAACCTTGTACCAACGGATACAAAAATTCGTGAATCGCAATCGGTTGCTGGTTGTTATAACGCTTGGTGAAGTCATCACGTTCCAACATACGCGCTACGGTTTGCTGCGATGCCAACTGAATTAAGTCTGCTGCAGTTTTTGTTGCAAACCATTCAGAGTTAAACACCACTTTGGTTTTATTTGGATCAAGAATTTTAAAAACTTGTTCCTGATACGTTTTGGCATTTTCCAAGACTTTTTCACGTGACAACGGCGGACGTGTAGCACTTTTACCTGTTGGGTCACCAATCATGGCAGTGTAATCGCCAATCAAGAAAAATACTTCGTGACCTAAGTCTTGGAATACTTTTAATTTATTGATTAATACCGTATGCCCCAAGTGTAAATCAGGTGCAGTCGGGTCAAACCCCGCCTTAATTTTTAAAGGACGATTCTCTTTTAATTTCTTTAGAAGATCTTCTTCAGAAATAATTTCATGCGTGCCTCGTTGAATGAGGGCAAGTTGTTCTTCAGCCGGCAGGAAATTTGACATCACGAAATCCAAACACATCAGTTATTCAATTTGTGCGATATACTAACACTTTTTCAGCATATTGCAGGCTATAGAATAACCATGACAGCGATCTATATTGGGGTAATGACGGGCACAAGTATGGATGGTGTCGATCTTGTTGCTGCTTCTTTTGATCCACTGCAACTCCACGCGACCCTGACTTTGCCGTTTGATCCCGATTTACGTGACGAACTCATGGCACTGACTTTGCCAGGTGACAATGAAATTGACCGCATGGGCAAAGCAGATGTGGCTTTAGCCACCATGATTGGACATGGTATTAACAGCCTGATTGAAAAAAATAAACTGGATAAATCTCAAATTAAAGCGATTGGTTCGCATGGCCAGACCATTCGTCATCGTCCTGAACATGCTTTTACTTTACAAATTGGTGATCCGAACATCATCACCGAAATCACCCAAATTCCTGTAATTTCAGATTTTCGTCGTCGTGACATGGCTGCAGGCGGACAAGGCGCACCGTTAGTGCCCGCTTTCCATCAAAACTTATTCCAACATCCGAGTATTCATCGGGTAATTTTAAATTTAGGCGGCATTGCCAATGTCAGTTTGTTGCCTGCAGGACAGCCCGAAGCAGTATCGGGTTTTGATACAGGGCCTGCCAATATTTTAATGGATGCTTGGTGTGAGCGTTACACAGGACAACCTTATGATGAAAATGGCAATTGGGCTGCGTATGGACATCCGATTCGCAGCTTGTTAGATCGTTTACAAGCCCATGCTTTTTTCTCTAAAGAACCACCCAAAAGTACAGGGCGCGAAGACTTTAACTTGGAATGGCTAGATGAACAGGTTGCCGATTGGCGCAATGATGTGGAATATGACGAGCTGGAAGATAATCCTGAAAATATTCAAGCGACTTTATTAAAGCTCACCACCCGCGCGATTAAAAAAGCCATTTATCGTTCAGGCATGGATACAGGTGAAGTCTATGTCTGTGGCGGTGGTGCCTATAATTCTTATTTGCTAGAGCAATTGCGCTGGCGTTTGCGCAAACATCAATGGACTGTACAAAGTACAGCCGATTTAGGGCTAAACCCAACATGGGTCGAAGCCACCGCCTTTGCTTGGTTGGCAATGCGTTTTTGTCAGCAATTAAGTGGCAATTTACCTGCGGTCACAGGGGCTAAAGGTGATCGCATTTTAGGTACCATGACTTTGGTTTAAGGATGCACTTTTAAACCAGATCAGTAGCAACAAAAAAGCCTTTCCTCTTCTATATAGGAAAGGCTTTGATCATTTTGAGTGCATCAATCTACTTTTTCAGATGCTGATACTCAAAAATATTTAAATCATACTTAGATTGAGAATGAAGAACCACAACCACAAGTCGTGGTTGCATTCGGGTTTTGTACCACAAAACGCGAACCTTCCAAGCCTTCAATATAGTCCACTACCGAGCCAACTAAATATTGATAGCTGAGTGAATCGACCAGCATTTTTACATCGCCATTCACAAATTCTGCATCATCTTCATTTTGGCTTTCCGCAAAGTTAAAGCCATAAGAAAATCCTGAACAACCGCCACCTGTCACATATACACGTAGCATTAAGTCTTGATTACCTTCACTGTCACGCAATTGGCGAACTTTTTTAGCAGCGTTGTCGGTGAGCTCAAGTGCTTGGGCATTCATGATGGATTTTCCTCAGGTACAATTCAGATGTCTTTTCTGCAAAAAGACCACTTATCAAGTATAGCATACTCAATATTGGGACGGTGATGCAGAATTAAAGTGAATTCTGAGTAATTACCTCAAGATTCTCCAATTATTTGTAATTTTCGTCCTGCAAGCCACATTCAAAATTGGTTGGCGCTTCTTTACAGCGGAATTGCCACAATAATTTCATCATGCGTTTGTCATAAACACCACGTTTAGTTAAATCAATCCGCGATTCACGCATCATTTTTTGATAACCCGGTTGATCTGCTGCAGGCACTTGCATCCAATATTTTGCAGGAATATCGGCTTTCATTTTGCCTAAAATACCAAAGGCACGTGGTAACTGCCCTTTCACCCATTCACGTGATTTTTGCCCAAAACCTGCAGGGAATTTATCTGGGCGGATAATGATATTGCCCGTGACCTGTAAAATTGGATAATTCACAATCGCGCCTTTAGTGCCTAAGCCTTTATGTAGTTCCAAAGGACGGAATACTGCAGCAGGCGCACCAATAATATCGACCTGACCATTGTTAAATTTACTGCCAAAATTGGTGACATCGGCACTTACTGCTTGCGCACCAATTTGCTGTACCATAATTTTTTGCGCTTGGTCATAATCTAAAACAGCAATTTTTTTCCCCGCGGCTTTGGCGACACTATTAATACTGCGGTCATTCACCATCAAAAAGGCATCGCCCACAGGAATGACACCTGCAACTTCATACTGACCATTGCGCATATATTTGGCGAAAGCAGGACTTGCCAAACCTTGCATGACTTTGACTGCCAGTTTTAAATCTGGAATCGCGCCAATTGCATCCAATGAGCCTGTAAAATGGTTAAATTGACGACCACGCATGCCCGTCACACTAATACCATCACATTTTCCTGCTTTAAAATCTTCTGCAATCACGCCTTCGTTTTGACCTACGCGTAACTCAATCTCTGCACCCCAGTTTTTGGCCGCCAATTGATAGTCTTGCATTAAGTTATAGACATCACCGTTTTTACCGACCAAATCGAATACACAGACCACTTGTTTGGCCTGCGCTGCACTAGCGACTAAAGATAAGCCTGCGCCAAATAATAAAGCTTGCGTCCATTGTTTCATTTCTAGTTCCTTCCATTTTTTGTTTTTCTGCGCACAGTTGATCCAAACCTTCAATTTAGTATCACTGTTCTTTTATCAAGCTCAGATTAGCGAATTTTGATTTTTTGGCTGATATGGCTCAATTGACGAATCTTTCATTATAAAAAACCTAGAGATCTAGGCTTTTTTATTAAAAATCAATCTATTCACCACCTAGTGAACATTCAAAATTGGTTTTTTCGACAGAACAACGAGCGCGTTTTAACACACTCATCATGGCAGGGTCATAAATGCCGCGTTTGGTCATATCCATACGTCCATCACGCAGCATTTTTTGATATTTGGTTTTATCTTCTGCGCTCAAGTTCATTTTATATTTGGCTGGAATCTCACCTTCCAAACGATTAATCATACTCATCGCTTTAGGCAGATTTTTTACAAACCAATCTCGTGATTTTTGCCCAAAGCCCGCAGGGAATTGTTCAGGACGAATCACAAAGTCTGCGGTCACTTGTAATACAGGGAAATTAAACATTGCCCCGTTATTGCCTAAACCTTTGTAGATTTCTAAAGGTTTGTACGCATAGGCAGGCGCACCGACCATATCGACCTGACTATTGTTAAACTTCGCCACAAAGTTAGATACATCAGAAATGACGGCTTGCGCGCCTACACGCTGCACCATAATTTTTTGTGCATCGTCATAGCCCAATACCGCAAACTTTTTCCCTGCTGCTTTTTCAATCGAGCTGATGTTCTTGTCGCGCACAAAAATAAAGGCCGAACCTAAAGGTGAAATACCCGCAACTTCATATTTCTTGCCACCTAAATTGGTAACCATTTTCGCTGCATTACGTTGATCTAAAGCAAAGCTGATGGCACGTTGTGCAATCGCATTACTTGGCGCACCACCTAAAGCATCAATCGAGCCTGCAAATTTATTGTATTGGCGAGCACGCATGGCGGTCATAAATACCCCATCACATTTGCCTGCTTTAAAATCATTGTCTGCGACAGCTTCATCCTGACGTGGAATTAAATTGACTTCTGCACCCCAGCCTTTTGCTGCTAGCGCCCACTCTTGTGCCATCTGAAAAGATTCACCTGACTTACCCAGTAAGTCAAAGACACATACATCTACTTTTGCTGCTTGCGCCTGAGCACTGAAACCGATCGCTGCGAATGCTGTCAATGTTGCGCTGACCCATATTTTTTTCATTGTTTCGATCCTTCTACAGATTTTTTTATTTTTGAGTGTCCGTACACGAAACAAATATTAAGCAAGTTCAAATTAAAAAAATAGAGCATTTACTCGAATTTCATCTGTCAATTCTGCCAAAACCTTATACTGCCTTATTTAAGCGATCATTTTTATTTCATAATTCACTTATATTTTATAGATTTAGATCAAAATAAAGATCATTTCCAACATGCACGTATTTTGTGCTTGTTTACAAAGTCATAAAAAAAGCCTGTTGTTAGATCATAATTTTTAAACATCACAAGAGAGATTTTTCGCAAATCACAAATAAAACTGGGCTTATTTTTGTTTTCTGGTGGGCTTCCATTAGAATATGCCCAACTTTTGTTGTGACCAGTAAACACCATGATTCAACTTGACCAAGTTTCTTTACGCCGCGGTGGACGTGTTTTATTTCAAAAAGCGTCTATGCAAATCCATCCAGGCTGGAAAGTCGGTCTTACAGGTGTCAATGGTGCAGGAAAATCCAGTTTATTTGCTGCGCTTTTAGGTAGTTTAACCCCAGACGAAGGTACGTTGAGCCGTCCGCAAGGCTGGACTGTGGCGCACATGGCACAGGAAGTTAAAGCATTGGATTTGCCTGCGATTGATTTTGTGCTGTCGGGTGATGAAGAATACTGGAACATTCAACAACAACTGCAACATCCTGAACAATTAAATAATGACCAACTTGCACATTTGCATGGTCGTTTTGATGAAATTCATGGCTATACCGCACCCGCCAAAGCCGCACAACTGATGGCAGGTTTAGGTTTTATGGAACATCAAAACAGCTTGGCGGTCAGTAGTTTTTCTGGTGGATGGCGCATGCGTTTAAATTTGGCGCGTACCTTAATGAGTCGCTCCGAATTATTATTACTGGACGAACCAACCAACCACTTAGACTTAGATGCAATTTTATGGTTAGAAGACTGGCTTAAAGCCTATGCGGGAACTTTGGTGCTGATTTCCCATGACCGTGATTTTTTAGATGCCATTACCGATCATATTTTACATATTGAAAATAGTGAACTGACTTTATATACAGGCAATTATTCAACCTTTGAAACCACACGCAGTGAACGCTTGGCACAACATCAACAAGCGTATGAAAAACAATTAGAAACCCGTGCACATTTACAAAAATATATTGATCGTTTTAAAGCCAAAGCCACCAAAGCACGGCAGGCACAAAGCCGTATCAAGCAATTGGAACGCATGCAATTGCTTGCCCCTGCGCATGTAGATACACCATTTACCTTTAGTTTCCGTGAACCGACCAAAATGAGCTCACCCTTACTGACCTTGGAACAAGTCAGCATTGGTTATGCAGACAAAGTGATTGCCAGCAAAATTAACCTACAAATTACCCCGACCAGTCGTATTGGTTTATTGGGGATGAACGGCGCAGGTAAATCGACCTTAATTAAATCCTTAGTGGGTGAATTGGCGTTATTGGCAGGTACTCGCAAAGCCTCAGAATTACTCAATATTGGCTATTTTGCACAGCATCAAATGGATGCTTTGGATGATAGCGCCAGCCCGATGCTACAACTGGCACGCATTGCCGATAAAAAAATCAGCGAAGCCACTTTACGCGCCTTTTTAGGCAGTTTTGGTTTTAGTGGCGAACGTATGGACACGCCTTGTGAAAGTTTTTCAGGAGGTGAACGTGCACGTTTGGCTTTGGCTTTAATTGTCTGGCAACGTCCTAACGTACTGATTCTGGACGAACCGACCAACCATTTAGACTTAGATATGCGACATGCCTTAACCATGGCATTACAGGATTATGAAGGTGCAGTGGTATTGGTGTCACACGAACGTCAATTAATTGCCAGTGTCTGCGATGACTTACTCTTGGTTCATGCAGGACAATGCACAGAATTTGAAGGCGATTTACAAGATTATGCCCAATGGTTACGCCAAGCTCGTGCAGACATGCTTAAGCAAGGTACATCCAACACAGCTCCATCCAATCCAAGTCCAGTGGTTGAGAACAAGACTAACCTAGTCAAAGTAGATAAAGAAGCTCAACGCAAACTGGCAGCACAACGCCGTGAACAAACTCGCCCTATTCGTAAAAATATTGAAAAATACGAAGCGCAAATTGAAAAAATTCAACCGCGTCTGACTGAAATTGAAACCGAACTGGCAGATCCTGCCCTTTACGATGCCAACCGTAAAGATGATTTGCTCAAACTCATGAATGAGCAAAATGATCTGAAAACAAAATTGGCACAGGCAGAAGAACAAATGCTTGAATTGATGATGGAATTGGAAGAACTCGAAAGTAGCTTTGAATAGCCATACCGATGAGATTTTAACGCTATGCTAAATAGGGTTAAATCTCATCATATTTCGTAGAATATGCATTGTGTATGTTCCATACTTATAAGACACATTCGTAATAGTTTTAATCTTTAGTTTATCTTCACAATAACCACGCAAAGAAATTTAAGTCACTCTCTGCGTTTGTTTATTTTTACTTATCAATCTTGCACCACAGCATAATTGTATGACACCCCCACCCTGAATAAAAGTAAGACAGCATAGCTACCAAGCAAGAAGTTTTGAATTTAAAACTCAGTGTGATTTTTAAATTCAAAATCTACAATTTAAATTTAAATTTAAAAGCAAAAACTTAGTTATCCACAACTCAAACTAACTGTTATTTTAAATTCAAAACTCTAATTAAAGCCAAATCAATCCATTCTTTCATGGTTATTTTGAGTCATTGAATCTCAGTGATTCACAGAAAATCGCTGCTACTCGG
The DNA here is from genome assembly GCF_013420785.1 of Acinetobacter sp. YH01011. NCBI lineage: Bacteria > Pseudomonadati > Pseudomonadota > Gammaproteobacteria > Moraxellales > Moraxellaceae > Acinetobacter > Acinetobacter sp. YH01011. Next base: position 35,374 of record NZ_VOYG01000019.1, on the reverse strand, counting down.
CAGTAATTTTTGCTTTGCTAATACATAATTCTTGTATTTTCCAGCCCTGAATATAGCGCCAGATTTCTTGAATATACCCTTGATCATCCGCCAAACCAATTTGAATCCGACAGTTAACCTGCTCACGATCAAACTCATATTCTTCTAATTCAACATTCGGTTTGATCGGTTTCCAGACACCATTATTCACTGCATGCTGAATGTTGGCATAACGTGTTTCACGATTTTCCACACGTGATTCTGCCGTATAAACGACTTTAAAATCTTCATCTTCATAGTGTGCTAACAGCTCCACATTGCCAGTAAAAAAAGCATTCACCCATGCATCACGTGCTTGTTCTAATTGATTATCCATCTTAATGATTCTCCTATATTTTTGGCTTAATGTAGCTCAGCATGACAGAACAATAAGTCAGTTTTATAAAAGTTATTTGGATGAATCACGACAACAACAAAAGCCAAACATAAAAAAGCACTCCGTAGAGTGCTTATGGTTATGCGGATGATTTGGACGAATTAAGCGTCAATATCTGCATTTAAGGCATTTTCTTCAATAAAGGCACGACGTGGTTCTACATCATCGCCCATTAAGCAAGAGAACATGCGGTCTGCTTCAATGGCATCATCAATGGTGACTTGCAACATATTGCGGTTTTCTGGGTCCATCGTGGTTTCCCAAAGTTGTTCCGCATTCATCTCACCCAAACCTTTATAGCGCTGAATCATCATGCCGCGACGCGAGTCCTGCAAAATGTGTTGCCACACTTGATGGAAATTGTTGACCGTAATTTTACGTTCGCCTTTTTCCAAATACGCACCTTCTTCAAGCAGCGTAAACCAGCTTTTTGAATTTTTCAGCAAACGTGCATATTCAGCTGAACCCAGCAAACCTGTGTCTAGCAAATAGGTATGTGGCAAGTTGTGCACATATACCGTGATTCGTGGCCAATACGTTGCAGATTTTTGACCATCCGCATCTTCTTTTTCAAACTGTTCGATGCTTAATTCAGGACGCAAACTTGGTTGTAATCGTTCAATGCTTTGACGTAATTGCTCGCCCCATTGTTGTACATACGCCTGATCTGCTGCTTGATCAATTTTAAAGGCATCTAATTCTAATAAACCATCCAACAGACTTGCAGGATAACGCAGCGTTAAACGGCTCAAACTCTTTTGTGAAGTTTGATAATCAGCAATGACTTTGGCTAAAGCCTCACCACGAATTGCAGGTGCATCAGCACTCACATGCAGCTCCAATTCATCAATCGCATTAGAAATTAAATAGGTTTCTAAAGCATCGTTATCTTTGATGTATTGTTCCTGCTTGCCTTTTTTCAGCTTATACAATGGTGGCTGTGCGATATAAATATGACCACGCTCAACCAATTCTGGCATTTGACGGAAGAAGAAGGTCAATAGCAAGGTACGAATGTGTGAACCATCTACGTCAGCATCGGTCATGATGATGATTTTGTGATAACGCAGTTTGTCTGGGTTATATTCTTCACGACCAATACCACAGCCCAAAGCGGTAATTAAAGTACCTACTTCTGCCGATGAAATCATCTTGTCAAAACGGGCACGTTCCACGTTCAGGATTTTACCTTTCAGTGGCAAAATTGCCTGCATTTTACGGTTACGACCTTGTTTAGCCGAACCACCTGCAGAGTCACCCTCGACTAGATATAATTCAGATAATGCAGGGTCTTTTTCCTGACAGTCAGCCAATTTACCAGGCAAACCTGCAATATCCAAAGCACTCTTGCGGCGCGTCATTTCACGGGCTTTACGCGCCGCATCACGGGCACGCGCTGCATCAATAATTTTACCCGCAATGGATTTTGCCGCTTGTGGATTTTCCAATAAATATTCAGAGAAAGATTTATTCATGGCCTGCTCAACAGCAGGTTTCACTTCACTCGATACCAATTTTTCTTTGGTCTGTGATGAGAATTTTGGATCTGGCACTTTGACCGACACAATCGCGGTTAAACCTTCACGTGCATCATCACCCGACACCACGACTTTTTCTTTTTTCAGGATATTTTCGCTTTCCATGTAGTTGTTTAACCCACGGGTTAGCGCAGCACGGAAGCCTGCCAAGTGCGTTCCACCGTCTTTTTGTGGAATGTTATTGGTAAAGCAACGTACGTTTTCCTGATAGGAATCATTCCACTGCAAAGCAACTTCTACGGTAATTCCGTTTTCAGCCTGTGTCGTGAAATGGAAAATTTCATTCAGATGGGTTTTGCCTGCATTAATATATTTCACAAATTCAGACAAACCACCTTCATAGTCAAAAATATGTTCTAAATTGACACGTTCATCACGCAATACAATACGCACGCCCGCGTTTAAGAAAGACAATTCACGCAATCGGCGTGCCAAAATATCCACATTAAAAATGGTTTGGCTAAAGGTTTCAGCACTTGGCCAAAAACGCACAGTCGTACCTGATTGCTCAGTGTCGCCCACTACTTTTAAAGGATATTGTGGATCACCATGGCGGTATTCCTGTTGGTGAATTTGACCCGCGCGTTTAATCGTTAATTCAAGTTTACTCGATAAAGCATTGACCACCGACACACCAACGCCGTGCAAACCGCCCGACACTTTATAACTGTTGTCATCAAACTTACCACCTGCGTGCAGAATGGTCAGAATGACCTCTGCTGCAGAGACACCTTCTTCAGGGTGAATATCGGTTGGGATACCACGACCATTGTCAGATACGCTGACAGATTCATCTTCATGGATAGTCACCAAAATTTCATCACAATGACCCGCCAAAGCTTCATCAATAGCGTTATCGACTACCTCGAACACCATGTGATGCAAACCTGTACCATCATCTGTATCACCGATATACATGCCTGGGCGTTTACGAACAGCATCTAGGCCACGCAATACTTTGATACTAGAGGAATCATAAGCCTTTTCATTGGTTTGTTCTGTAGTAGAGACAGATTGATCTTCTGAACTCATGGTTTCTCCCTAGTGAAAAATAGGTCTATCCAAAGATAAAAAAATTATTGCTCAACAGCCTGCACCGTTCCGTGATCGACCTGAAATAAGCGATAAGGAATCGACAACGCTTGTAAGTGTTGTTGCACGGATTGATGATCTAAAGTGGTAATAAAAACTTGACTACCCAATTGGCTTAATCGTTCAATTAAACGTTGTTGTGCGCTTAAATCTAATTCTGCTGTCAGATCATCTAATAATACCACAGTTTCCTTATTAGACGCATGCAGCATTGCAATCTGTGACAGTTTTAATGCCATAATCAATAGCTTTTTCTGCCCACGTGACAGCACCACATCGGCATCACCCATTGGGGTTTTTAAGCGTAAATCGGCGCGGTGTGGCCCATATTCGGTATAGCGACGTTCCACATCTTTTTGATGATAATTGCACAGATCATTCAACAAGCCTGTTTCGGTATGAAAGCCTGCGCTGTATTCCAGACTAATGTGTAAATCAGGCAATAAATACTGTAAATCTTGTGCAAAAAATTGCTGCCATTGTTCCACCGTTCCCAAACGCTGCCGATGCAAAATCTCACCATAATCACTGAGCATTTTGTTCCACGGTTCCAAGTCCGACAGACTTAAATGTCGCTGTGATTTAAGCAAACTATTACGTTGTTTTAAGGCACGTGAATAATATTGCCAAGCGTGATAAAACTCTGGTTCCACGTGGAACATCAACCAGTCCAACAGTTGCCGTCGTGGTTTTGCACCATGGTCAATAATATCGGTACTGAGTGGATCAATATGTTGTAAAGGCAGAATTTTAGCCAATTGCCCTTGGGTCGCAACAGGGTCGCCATTGACCTTAATCAACTGCTCACCCGATGCCATTTTTTGCATGCCAATTTTTTCAGTCAATGACTGAGCAAATACAATCGCATCTTGGCTACTGTTCTGAATGTAATTTTTAGGAATATGGGTGCGAAAAGAACGCCCTGTCGCCAATAAATGAATCGCTTCTAAAATCGAGGTTTTACCCGAACCATTTTGCCCATAAAAGACGTTAAACGGCTGCAACTCATGAAGTGCAACCGCTTTTAAGTTCCGAACACGCTCGATATGTAAACGCGTAATATGCATGATTCAGCTAGATTTAATCTTGAAATAAACCGCTCACTTAAACACGCATTGGCATCACAACATAGGTTTGATCTTGATGTGCTGGATCTTGTACCAATACCGATTGATTGGCTTCGGTCATGGTCATCGATACATCATCGCCATCCAATGCCCCTAATACGTCCAATAAATACTGTGCGTTAAATGACATTTCTAACGGCGAATCGGCATATTGAATCGCTAAATCTTCAATTGCTTCATCTTGTTCTGGGTTATTGGCACGTAATTGCAAGGTGTCCGCACTAAAATTCAGGAATACGCCACGCAATTTTTCATTACTTAAAATCGCCACACGCTGTAAAGATTGTTTAAATACATCATGCGCGATCAGCACGTTTTTATCACCACCACGTGGAATCACACGGCGATAATCTGGGAACTTACCATCAATTAATTTAGTGGTAAAACGCACGGTAATTTCTGCTTGTTCTTTGTCACGGCTTGGGGTGCGAATGGTCACATTCAGCAATTCACGCCCAATTAAAAGTGCCAGTTGTTCATCTTCAATGCTCAGCAAACGCTGCAATTCAGCCACAGCTTTACGCGGCACAATGGCTTGAATTAATTGAGTAGCTGTCGAAGATGCCGCTGTTTCACACAAGGCCAAACGGTGACCATCTGTGGTCACAGCACGTAATTGGTTTTCATCAATTTCTAACAAAGTACCCGTTAAATAAAAGCGTACATCCTGCACTGCCATCGCAAACGCAGTTTTTTCAAACAAACGCTTCAGCTCACGCTCAGTAACCGTCACTTGCGTACCTTGAGCATTTTCTGTAGCCAATAATGGATAATCTTCCGCAGGCAAAGTACCTAATACAAAGCGGCTATTGCCCGATTTTAAAATACAGCGCTGATCTTCAGTGATTTGCAAATCAATCAAAGCTGCGCTTGGTAAAGATTTACAAATATCCATCAGTTTACGTGCAGGCACTGTAGTTTCCCCTGCCTGTAAACATGCCCCTTCAGTCAGATTCGTACTGGCAACCAATTCCACTTCTAAGTCAGAACCAGTAATGGTTAAGGCTTGCTCAGTCACCTGAACTTTGACATTGGATAAAATATTTAAGGTATGGCGACGTTCAACCGCTCCTACGACATGTGACAGAACATTCAGTAAGCTTTCTTTCGCGATTTTTAAACGCACGGTGCATTCCTCTAACAACTGAAGATTGGAGTATAAAATTGGTTTTTTAGCAGTGTACTATGCGGCAAAAGCTGCCGCATGGCAAGAACAGAATTTGAGCAAATTCGGTCAACTTTGCAACAATCGTTGCAGGTTTTTATAGTCTTCGTTAAAGATCGGATCTTCTTCACGCAGGCTTTGTACTTTTTCACAGGCATGCATTACGGTACTGTGATCGCGACTACCAAATGCCATCCCAATTTCTGGAAAACTGTCACCTGTCAGCTCACGTGCCAAGCCCATTGCCAACTGACGTGGACGCGCATAAATACGGGTACGTTTTGGCCCCACCAATTCTTTGAGCGGAATGCGGAAATATTCACTCACCACCCGCTGAATATTTTCGGTGCTGATGGTACGTGCGCGAATTGCCAAGACATCTTTTAAAGATTCACGTACCACATCTAGATCAATAGGTGTGCCTTTAAAACGGGAAATTGCCACCACTTTATTGAGTGCACCTTCCAGTTCACGCACATTGGCCACCACTTGCTGGGCAATAAATAAAGCACAGTTGCGTGGTAAATCTACGGCGCTGCTTTCTGCTTTCTTTAATAAAATTTCAATTCGGGTTTCAATATCTGGCGGTTCTACCCCGACTGATAAGCCCCAAGAAAAACGTGACACCAAACGTGCGTCCAATTCGGTTAATTCTTTTGGATAACGGTCTGAAGTCAAAATAATTTGTTTAGATTCATCCAATAAAGCGTTAAAGGTATAGAAAAACTCGACCAAACTGGCTTCTTTACCCGCCAATAAGTGAATGTCATCCACCAATAACAAATCTAAAGAACGGCAGTTTTTCTTAAATTCTTCAACCTTGCCTTGCTGCAAGGAGCTAACAAAATCCTGCACAAAACTTTCTGCAGTCATGTACATCACCCGTGCATTCGGTTTGGCTTGCAACAAAGCATTGCCCACCGCTTGCATCAAGTGAGTTTTACCCAAACCTGTTGGACCATACAAAAATAATGGGTTGTGCTGTGAAGCCCCCAATTGGGTCAATACCTTGCGACAGGTTTCCGCAGCCATTTGGTTAGAACGACCTTCCACAAATAAGGAAAAGGTAAATAACGGATTGAGTTGGCGTTTACGGCTTTTTGCAGAACTTTCTTCTTTTTCACGTTTAGGCTTGGCCACAGGCGCAGGGCTAGATTCCAGCGCAGCAGTGGTGGTAGCAGGTTGTTCACTGGCCGATAAAATCGCACCTGGACGCGAATCGACTAAAATTTCGACCTTACGCACGCGTCCCTCAGACAACTGCTCTGCCAAAATAGTAATCAATTCCAGATGATGTTCTTGAATGTAACGCGTCCAATAAGGATTAGGCGCATAAAGTTTTAATGTATCTTCAACTTCTTCTGCCACCAATGGGCGAATCCACATTGTAAAGACATTTCCAGAGAGCTCTTGTCGCAAGCGATTTAAGCAGTCCGTCCAAAGCATGTGAAACCCCTATCTAATCCATTTTTAAATTTAAAACTTCTCTCGACCGCCTGAGCGGGTCGCCATTCTAACCAAGTTATCCACATCTGTCATGACAAAATCAGCAAAATTGCTCAAAAAAGGAATCATCAAACCTGAATTTAAATTTAAAACGTGGTGTGGATAAGTTTATCCGCAAGGTGTGGATAAAATATAGCACAAAGTTATCCACAAAGTATTAAAATTATAGAAACACAGATATCCACAATTCAAGATTTTGTTTTATAAAAGAAAAAGTGGGTTTTCAACAGAAAAATGCGTCCCTAGTAGTAATAAATTTAAATTTATAAATTTGAATTTATTTATAAGAAACGTTGCAACTGTGGATAATTCAATCTGAGTTTAAATTTAAATTCAAAACCGAAAATTTTAAAATTAAACAGAATAAGCTTGTGGATAATTATGTGAATAATACTGTTAATAACTTATTAGTCAAGCATAAACAATTACTTATCTTGTGTGTACTTTAATTTGTATGATCAACCAGTCAATTGAGCGAAAACTTGTTAAAAAGAAAAATTTAGGCTTATTTTGCAAGAAACCGTGTTTTTCATTGACAGCTCAAGCAATGAGCACTAAAATCGCGGACCTTTATAGAAAGATCATTTTTGGAGTTTCGATATGAAACGTACATTTCAACCATCTGAATTAAAGCGTAAGCGCGTTCATGGTTTCCGTGCTCGTATGGCTACTAAAGCTGGTCGTCAAGTATTGGCTCGCCGTCGTGCAAAAGGTCGTCACAGCTTAACTGTTTAATACAGTCACGCTGAACCGACTCTTGGGTGTTATGACAACACTTTATGGCTTCAGCACAGAGTTGAGATTACGCTGTGCTGCCGATTATAAAGGTGTGTTTGATGGTGCGCTTTTTAAAGTGCATCAACCCCATTTCTTATTTCTTGCAAAACATTCCGAACTGCCGAATAGCCGTTTGGGTCTTGTCGTTGCAAAAAAGAAAGTGCGTCGTGCACACGAACGAAATCGAGTAAAACGACTTGCTCGCGAAAGTTTTCGCTTACACCAACAGCAATTAAATGACTTAGATATTGTGGTAATGCCCAAAGTTGGGGTAGATACGGTATCTAATGCGGAATTGCATCAGCAATTACAATTTGCTTGGCAGAAGTTACAACGTCTCGCCAAAAAGCATTCAAAAATAGCTCCCTCCCCACAAAAGTAGAGATGGCCAATGGTACTTTTACTGCATTGGTTGATACGTTTCTATCAGATCGCGATTAGTCCTTTATTGGGACCACGCTGTCGCTATATTCCAACATGTTCTCAATATTCTTTGGAAGCAGTCCATACGCATGGTGCTGTACGTGGTGTGTGGCTGGCTACAAAACGTATTTGTCGTTGTCATCCGTGGGGTGGTTCGGGCTATGATCCGGTGCCGCCAAAAGTCATTCGTTTTATTTCATTTCAGCAAATAGATTCTCAAACGCATCACATTACTGTACCCTTTCGTGATCGTTTATTGAACCAAAATCACTCTAACCACTTGGGGTAATAGATATGCAACAATGGGCCAGGTTTGCAATTCTCGGGGCCATGTTTGTCGTCGCATATTTGCTCATTTTGGCGTGGCAAAAAGATTATGGAAATGCTGAAACAGCACCGCAGCAAAAAACTGCCGTTGTTTCACATGAAGTGTCTGCAGATTTGCCGAATGCCCAAACGGCTACAGCAGCTTCTGATGTACCGCAAGCAAATATTCCTGCACAGCAAACAACCGATGCCACAGCACCTGTAAGTCAGCAGCTTATTTCAGTACAAACTGACCTTTATCATCTTTGGATCAATCCGAAAGGTGGTGATATTGTTCGTGTTGAATTACTCAATCATGACAAAAATAAAGACAGTGACGATCCTTTCGTCATGCTGGAAAGCGATGCTAAGCGCACCTATGTCGCGCAATCTGGGTTAATCGGGCTGAATGGTCCAGACAGTAGCCGTAATGGCCGCCCAAGCTATGAAATTGAAAAATCGACTTATAGCTTAGCCGATGCCAAAGAAAGCAAAAATAAAGCGGGTGAAACAGTTAAAACTTTAACTGTCCCAATGGTATATAAAACTGCCGATGGTGTAGAAATCATTAAAACCTTTAGTTTTACTGAAGGTGAATATCCTGTGCTGGTGAATCACAAAGTGATTAACCGCAGCAGCCAAAACTGGCAAGGTCAGATGTTTGGTCAGTTGAAACGTGATAATTCAGATGATCCAGGCAAGTCAGATCAAGGTATTTTTACCTTGGGTACTTTCCTTGGCGGCGCATGGGGAACACCTGAAGAACACTACAACAAGTTGAAATTTGACAATTTTAATGACGAAAAATTGAATGTCGATGCAACAGGTGGTTGGGTGGCCGTGGTTCAGCACTATTTCGTGAGTGCATGGGTTCCAGGGCAGTTAAAATTGACGCAGGCCGATGGTCAACCGTATGCAGCGAAGTTGGAATCACGTAAATCTAGCGATGAAATGAACATCATTGGTTTTACCTCGCCAACCATTAATGTCCCTGCAGGTACGGTGGCAGAAGTTGATGCGACCTTCTACTCTGGTCCAAAAATTCAGTCTGAATTGAAAGATTTGGCGACAGGTTTGAACCAAACTGTGGATTATGGCTGGTTATGGCCAATTGCAAAATTATTGTTTATTGGTTTGCAATTCTTCCATGGTTTAGTGGGCAACTGGGGTTGGTCAATCATCTTATTAACCGTTCTTGTCAAACTGATTCTTTGGCCGTTATCGTCTAAGAGCTATCGTTCTATGGCGAAAATGCGTGTGATTGCACCAGAAATGCAGCGCATGAAAGAAGAATTTGGCGAAGACCGTATGCGTTTCTCGCAAGAAATGATGGCACTTTATAAACGTGAACAAGTGAATCCACTGTCAGGTTGTTTGCCATTGTTACTACAAATGCCAATTTTCCTTGCCTTGTACTGGGTATTGATGGAATCGGTAGAGTTACGCCATGCACCGTGGTTAGGTTGGATTCAAGACTTATCGGCAATGGACCCTTGGTTTATCTTGCCATTGTTGATGGGTGTGACCATGTATGTTCAACAAATGTTGAACCCACAGCCAACAGATCCAATGCAGGCAAAAATCTTCCGCATTATGCCTGTGGTATTTACCGTATTCTTATTGTTCTTCCCTGCAGGTCTAGTTCTGTACTGGATTGTCAACAACTTGATTACGATTTTGCAGCAAAGCTTGATCAACAAAAGTGTTGAAAAAGACCGCGCTAAACGAGAAGAGGCAACTCCAGTCAATTAAGTATGGCTGAGCTGCTGAATAAATCCGCTTAAGATGGTAATCTTAGGCGGATTTTTCTTTGCATACATTTTGAAAGTTTTAGGTGAATTTTATGTATAACCGCAGCACCATTGCCGCAATCGCGACTCCACCTGGCCGTGGTGGTGTGGGGGTGATTCGCCTGTCGGGACCAAAAGCCTATGCGATTGCCGCAGCATTGACCCAAAAAGACTTACCCAAAGCGCGTTATGCAGGTTTTCGCCAGTTTTACGATGCAGCCAATGAAGTCATGGATGAAGGTTTGGTGATTTGTTTCCCCAATCCTCATTCATTTACTGGCGAAGATGTGGTGGAACTACAAGGGCATGGTGGCCCAGTGATTCAAAATGCGCTGTTGGCACGTTTACTGGAACTCGGTGCAACGGCTGCCAAAGCGGGTGAATTTTCGATGCGCGCCTTTGAAAATGGCAAGCTAGATTTGGTACAGGCCGAAGCCATTGCTGATTTAATTGATGCCACTTCACAAGCCGCTGCGCGTTCTGCTCTACGTTCCCTGCAAGGGGCTTTTTCCACCAAAGTGAATACCGTGCTGGAACAGTTAATTCACTTACGTCTGCATGTTGAAGCTGCTATTGATTTTCCTGAAGAAGAAATTGACTTTTTGGCCGATGGGAAAATCCTTAATTTGCTGGATGAAGTGGCTGCTTCGGTGACTGCTGTGCAACAATCTGCGCGTCAGGGACAATTGTTGCGTGAAGGTCTGCAGGTGGTGATTGCGGGCAAACCGAATGCAGGTAAATCTTCCTTACTCAATGCCTTGGCGGGTATTGAACGTGCGATTGTGACCGATATTGCAGGGACTACTCGTGACGTATTGCATGAAAAAATTACCCTGAATGGCTTACCAATTACCCTGACTGATACTGCAGGCTTGCGTGAAACAGGGGATATTGTGGAACAGGAAGGGATTCGCCGTGCGATTAAAGAAATTGAACAGGCAGATTTATTGTTATTGGTCTATGACTTGAGCCAAAACGAAGATCCGTTGCAATTGGCACAGCATTATTTTGCGGAACATATTGAACCGAAGCGTTTGATGTTGATTGGCAATAAATGTGATTTAACTGGTGTACAAGCTGCAATTTCAGATTTTAAAGGGTTTAGACATATTACTGTGTCGGCCAAACAAGAAACAGGTGTTCAATCGCTCATAGAGGCGATTACAGCGCATGCAGGCTTTCAGCCTGAAGAAGATACCTTTATTGCACGTACCCGTCATTTAGACGCAATGAAGCGCACGCAGCAATATTTGGCTGAAGCACGTGAGCAGTTGGTGGTCTATCATGCGGGGGAATTAGTGGCTGAGTCGTTACGTCTTGCGCAGAATGCTTTGGGTGAGATTACAGGTGATTTTTCTGCAGATGATTTGTTGGGTAAGATTTTTGGATCGTTTTGTATTGGGAAATGAATTTTAGCGATTACTTCCTGATTTGATACAAAAATAGCATTAAGTTTGAGTGGCTTAGTGCTTTTTTATTATCCTATTTGGGGTGATCTGCTACTAAAAATCAGCCTATTCGTTAATGTTTAGTTTCTCATTCGGCACAAGCCCGATCTAACTTATGTCATATTTAAACGTTTCAATTTATCTTTATGAAAACCCATCAATAATCACGTAAGTCTTTTTAAACCGCAGCATTTAAAGCTATGATGAGAAAATAATCAAAAATTGGCGCTCAATTCAATCCTAAATGCACGAGATGAAATCTCTGATGGAGGTATTTGGATGTTTGAACTGGCTTTTTTACGTGAAATACTCATTTCTTCGGTTCATTTTTTGCAATTGTCACTCGAAGCCATTTCTGTGATTTGCGTGGTGATTGGTCTGGTTAAAACTTTATTGGTGCTGGTTCAGTTAAAATCGGGGCGTACTGCACGTTATTGTTTTGGGGATTGGCTTGCGACGGCGCTTGAATTTCAGTTGGCTGCAGATATTTTAGCCACCACGGTAGATCCAGATTTAGATAGCCTAATTAAATTGGCGATCATTGCTGTCATTCGAACCTTTTTGAATTACTTCCTAACCAAAGAATTAGAGCATCAAACCATCAATGAAAAATAATGGCTATTGAGTTTGAGATCAAAATAGAAGACATAGTCCCATTCATCTACAAGGTTTGAATATTTGAATAAACTCAGCTGATCCAAACCTTGTCCTGATTTTAGTTTGTCGTTTAGATGAAACTTCATCCTAAAACAGGTTTGTTCTGCAATTGGCGATACCAAATAATGATGTAGCCACACAGTAAGCAGATGGCTGCACAAAAGCTAAGTACGGCGGTGGTTAAACCAAAATGATCGGCCAGATAACCGACTGCAATAATTGGCAGAATTGTGCCTAAATAGCCCACAAATAAATAGGTCGACATCACTGCAGCACGATTCTGCAGATTGGTCATGGCATGAATTAAACCAAAAGCGCCAATCAATGCCAACCCGTGTCCTATGCCTAGCAGCACATCACTCACAAAAAATAGAAAACTCCAGTGTAAATACATGCATAAACCGAGTACCAATAAACTCAATAACAGCAAATACAGCCCATAATTTAGACATTTTTGTGCAGGAATGGCTTTAGAAAAATACTGCACCAGCGCTGAAATCAGCAAAATACAGGTGATGGCCAAACCACTGACCAAAGGCCCGTGCCACGGAATAATCACTTGCACAAAAGAGGGAGAGAGCGAAGCAAATAAACTAAAGGCAGCAAAGGCACAGAATGCGGTTAAACCTGTAATATAAAATTCTGCATGAAAGCGTGGTTCTGGGCGTTCTAATTTTGGGGCAATCGAGAAGGCTTGTGGTGTAAATTCAGGCGGTGCTAAACGTAACAATCCAATAAAACACAGTACTGCACCCAAAATGACAGGAATATATGGACTAAACAAAGGCGCTGCTGAAAATTGTGCCACACCACCACCGAGCAAAGGACCTAAGCCAAACCCGACTGCGGTAATGACTGAACTGAGCTGTGGCGCATGTGCTTTATGTGATTCGGGGATACTCCACATTAAGCCAATTAACGCCGATGTAGTCATAAGACCTGAAGCAATTCCAATCACAAAACGCCCCAAAGCAAGCCAAAGTGCATTGGTGGCAAACATCGACAGAATCAGTCCGAGGGTGATGATGACTAAACCCAATTCTAGGGTTTTTAAGAAGCCAATACTGTTGCTGGTACGTCCTAAAAAGAGCAAGGTAGCCAAACAACCGAGCATATACGCCACAAAAATAAAGGTGATATGGCTAGGTAAAAGCTGCCACAGTTCCTGATAAATTGGATACAGTGGGCTTGCAAGTGCCGTGCCCATGGTGCCAATAATCAGGGCGAGGCTGATCATCACAAAAGGATGCCAAGATTGAGATTGAGTCATAAAAAACTCGATTGATGGCTAAACTGTTGAGTTTAGTCTCATATAGTGAGAAATATCACTCAGTGTAAAGACAAGCCTTGAATCTGGTCAAGCCTATTTGTGTTTAAGCATAGCGTTTTAGCAGTTTCATAAACTCTTCCAGTTCATGTTCATCAATCGCGCATTGATCACCAATCACATGATGACGCAAATGCGATTCGATTAACTCATTCATCAAACCATTGACCGCACCTTTAATAGCTGCGACTTGTTGTAAAACTTCAATACAGCCATGATCAGGATTGTGAAGTGCTTGTTCCACTGCCCCAATTTGCCCTTGTAGACGTTTGACGCGATTTAAAATTTTCTTATCTGTATGTAAATGACCCACCACATCACCTCAATTTTTATATACTCTAGGAGAGTATATTTAACAATGATTTCCCATTATGCGTCAGCAACACTCTCATCGTATGCATCCACATCAATTCGATCAAGGCAATCCGCTGGCGCAGAATAAAATATTATATGCGGCTTTGCTGACGGCTGTCATGATGTTCTTGGAAATCTTGGGTGGCTGGATTTTTCATTCCATGGCTTTGCTGGCAGATGGCTGGCACATGAGTTCACACATGCTGGCGCTAGGTTTGGCTTATTTTGCCTATCGGGCAGCACGTCATTATGCAGCAGATACACGGTTTAGTTTTGGTACATGGAAAATTGAAATTTTAGCTGGCTATAGCAGCGCCATTTTATTGTTGGTGGTGGCTGCATTTATGGCAATTCACTCTATCGAGCGTTTATTTTTTCCTGTCGATATTCAGTATAACCAAGCCATCCCAATTGCAATTTTAGGGTTATTGGTCAATTTGATTTGTGCATGGTTATTACATGAAGATGATCACCATCACCATCACCATCACCATCACCATCACCATCACCATCATGAGCATACGCATGATAGCCATGACCTAAATCAAAAAGCCGCCTTTATGCATGTGGTGGCAGATGCGGTGACTTCAATTTTTGCGATTATTGCTTTAATTGCGGGTAAATATTGGGGCTGGGATTTTCTAGATGCACTGTTAGGTATTGTTGGTTCAATTTTAGTGGCGCGTTGGGCGATAGGTTTGATGCAGGAAACAGGGAAAACATTGCTGGATGCAGAAATGGATCATCCTGTGGTGGATGAAATTCGTGAAGTGATTGCAGAGTTACCAGTCAGTGTGATGATCACAGACTTGCATGTTTGGAAAGTCGGACAGGGTAAATTTTCCTGTATTTTGGCATTGGAAACCGCACACGATTTAGACGCAGATCAAGTCCGCACCGCCCTCGCCATTCATGAAGAAATTGTGCATATTTCAGTAGAAATTAATCCGCCATCAGGCTTGAATGTTCCACGTGAAACCTAAAGCGTTGCATAGCAAAAACGAGTTGTAGCAATTGCGTAATTCTGGCTTAAAAATACTGAATTCTGTGCAGCTTTCAGCTTAGAATCAGGCTAAATTTACTTTATTTAGATGAAACACATGATTAAACAATTGAGTTTAGCTGCCTTAATGGGATTATGCAGCGCCGTGAGCATGGCCGATGTTGCAACGGTTAGTAAAAATGTCAAACAACAGCATCCGCAACTGAAATTAGACAATATTCAAGCCACAGAAATGAAAGGTATTTACAGTGCCTCTATGGATGGTCAAGTGGTGTATTTGAATGAAGATGCACAACATATTTTGGCGGGTTCAATGATTCGTTTAAAGGATCAGCATAACTTAACCAAAGATTTATTGATCCAACAAAACAGTGTCGATTGGAAAAAGTTACCGTTACAAGATGCAATCAAAAGTGTGCGAGGTACGGGAAAACGTCAGATTGCGATCTTTTCTGACCCAAATTGCCCATATTGTAAACAGCTTGAGGCTGAACTGAAAAAGCTGGACAACATTACAATCTATACCTTTATTTTGCCGTTAAAAGCGCAATCTGTTGCGCCATCTAAACAGGTGTATTGTGAGAAAAACCCTGCTCTTGCTTGGGAAAACCTGATCACAAAAGCACAATTGCCTACAAGTCAAAGCAGTTGTGCCAACCCTGTGGAGCGCAACATTGTTTTAGCGCATCGTTTAGGTGTAAACGGTACGCCTGCGATTATTTTCTTGAATGGCTTTAAAGTTATGGGAGCATATCCTGCGGCACAAATTGAACAGATTTTTAAAGAATTTGGTCTTTAAGAACGGCTAATTTTTTATCTGATATTGGCAACTAAAATTGTGTAGTGTGTATCGGAGCAAACCTGAAATTTGTGATTGCGAAGTAGATATAAAAAAACCGCCTCAATTTTTAGGCGGTTTTTTTATTGAGAGAGAAGATGTTTGACTGAAAAATTACAGTCGTTAATACAGGATTTAAGCACGCGATTTTTTCATGAACGTATTATAAATAAATAGAATAATCAGCGCACCAATGATGGAGGCAATAAAGCCTGCGGCAGAACCATCACCGTACAATCCCATCATACGCCCTGCATAGGTTGCCAATAAAGACCCTGCAATCCCAAGTAAGGTGGTGACAATAAACCCTGCTTTGTCATCTCCAGGATGAATCGCACGGGCGATTAAACCTGCAATAAAACCCACCACAATTGCGACAATTAATGACCACATGAGCAGCTCCTTGTTATCTTTGTTTATGTTTTACATCATGTTTCAGACTTATTTTTGCTGAAAAATCCCAAGGAAAATAGTCGAATAATGCTACAGCATGTTGTGTTTTTGTCCTGTTAGATAGATGAAATGCAAATTTTAGCCATAAAAAAAGTGATCTGAAACGATCACTTTTTTTAAGCGAGGCGTGTTTGTTTTATAAGCCAATTTCGCCAATAAACGGAATATGACGATATTTCTGGTCGTAATCTAAGCCATAACCGACAATAAACTTATCTTCAATTTCAAAGCCCATGAATTTAACTTCAAGTTCAATTTCACGGCGTGATGGCTTGCTAATTAAGGTACATAGCTCAATTGAATTTGGCTCACGGGTTTGCAAAATTTCCATCACTTTATTTAGGGTGTTGCCCGAGTCGATAATATCTTCAACCACCAAGACATCTTTACCGCGAATTTCACCATCCAAATCTTTTAAAATTTTCACATCACGCGATGACACAGTACCTCCGCCGTAGCTGGATACAGTCATAAAATCCAGTTCATGCGGCTTTTGAATGGTGCGGCATAAATCTGCCATGAACAATACAGAACCACGTAATAAGCCAATTAAAACCAACTCTTTGTCGCTATTGGCATAGTGAGCATTAATTTTTTGACCAAGTTCCTGAACTTTTGTTTTGATTTCTTCTGCAGAAATCAAAACCTGCATTTCAACTGTCATGGGTAGATACCTAAAAAGCAAAAATAAAAAAGGTGTTGACCTGCAACACCCCAAAATATGCCCTAATTTTAATATATCTTGCGCGATGTTGCACGTGCTTGCATGGTTAAAATAGCATCATTTTTGTGCTGAGTGAGAATCTGTGCGTAACAACAAGGCACAACCGAGTATCAGCATTGCCCATCCGATGGGTTTTATATACGAGGGTTGCGTAGGTTTAGCCACCTGCTGCTGAGTTTTGATCGGGTTGGTAGTAGGCACGTTGTCCATAAATATAGGTCGCATGAATATTACGGTCATCTGCTAAAGTAATGAGGGCAAATAATGCATCTTCAAGATGTTTGGAACGTTGTTGTCGTAAGCGTTGTAAAGCGGTGGCATTTAAGTCCAGCACCACAAAATCGGCTTCTTTGCCTACCTTAAAATTCCCCAGCTTATCGTCTAAGTCCAAAGCTTTGGCAGCACCTAATGTGGCGTGATACAACGCTTCAAAAGCAGAGAGTTTTGCCCCTTGCAGTTGTTGTACTTTATAGGCTTCATTGAGGATATGCAGTACATTAAACGTGGTGCCTGCGCCAATATCTGTACCTAAACCGACCTTCACCTGTCGCTCCCAAGTTTTATGCAGCGGAAATAAACCGCTGCCCAAAAATAAATTGGAGCTTGGACAAAAGGCAATTGCAGAATCGGTATGATGCAGACATTGCCATTCATGTTCTTCTAAATGCACGCAATGCGCAAAAACCGAACGTGAACCTGTTAAACCATAGTGATGATAAACATCTAAATATCCATTTTGCTCTGGAAATAATTGTTTCACCCACGCAATTTCATTGTGATTTTCACTTAAATGGGTATGTACATAAACATCGGGATATTCGGCTTTGAGTTGCCCTGCCCGCGCCAGTTGCTCAGGGCTAGAAGTCGGTGCAAAACGTGGCGTAATCGCGTAGAGATTACGTCCTTTTCCATGCCATTTTTCAATCAACGCTTTAGAGTCTGTATAGCCTGAGTCTGCACTGTCACACAATGCTTCAGGTGCATGCCGATCCATCAGCACTTTACCTGCAATTAAACGCATTTGATGTTGTGCTGCCGCTTCAAACAACGCATCTACCGATTCAGGATGTACCGTACAAAACACCAAAGCTGTGGTGGTGCCATTTTTCAGTAATTCCTGCACAAAAAATTGTGCAATCTGATCTGCATAGGCTTTATCTGCAAATTGCAGTTCAGTCGGAAAAGTATAAGTATTCAGCCATTCCAGTAATTGTTCACCATACGCGCCAATCATTTCAGTCTGTGGAAAATGAATATGGGTGTCGATGAAGCCAGGCACAATGAGATGGTCAGGATAATGTTGGAACTCAGTGTTGGCGTTTAGCTGTGCCTGCCCTTCTTGCCATGAACCAAACCACTGAATTTTGCCTTGTTCACAAATTAATAAGCCATCGTCTACATAACGGACTTGTTCTGAAATTTGATCGGCTTGGCTGGTACAGTTTTTGAAATCAAGAAAGCGACCACGAATTGCGGTGCGTTGTACAGGAGATGGCATAAAACAACCTACATTTTTCATTTTTTCAAGAGATTGTACCTTAAATGTGGCTTGTAGCAGTATGATAAAATTTATCGTACGGTAAATTAAAACTTAGCTCAATTGATATAAAAAAGCCCTCTCGAAAGAATGCTTGCAACGATGATGAGGACTGTTAAATTTTATAATGTGGTTTCATGGTGTTTTCGACTATGTCGAATTGATAACCACGCAGTGATTGTCAGTACGAGTACAATAAAGCCGAGTGAAATCCAGATAGGCATGTGGAATACATCTAACATCAGCATTTTAAAGCCAATAAATAGCAGAATTAAACCCAGCCCATACGGCAAATAATGCATTTTAGTGGCTGCTCCTGAGAGCAAGAAAAACATGGCACGTAAGCCCAAAATAGCCATAAGATTTGCGGTGAGTACAATAAAGGGATCGGTGGTCACGGCAAAAATTGCAGGGATAGAATCCACGGCAAAAATAACGTCAGATGCTTCGACCAAAATTAAAACTAAAAATAATGGCGTTGCCCAAAGTACACCATTTTGGCGCACAAAAAACTGATCTTTTTCCAGTGTTGGGGTAATACGCATGTGTTTGCGTAGCCATTTCAACAACGCCATATCTTCAATATTGCTGGCTTCTTGCTCTGGACCTTTTAAGAATTTAAAGCCTGTGTAGACCAAAAATGCGCCAAAAATATACAAAATCCAGGAGAATTCTTGTACAAACCAAGCTCCAATAAAAATAAAAATGGTTCTGAGAATAATTGCGCCCAGTACGCCGTAGAGTAAAATTTTACGCTGTAAGCCCGGTGGGATGGCGAATGCGGCGAAGATCATCAACCAAACGAATACATTATCAATCGCCAGTGATTTTTCCAGCAAATAACCCGCAAAGTATTCCATGACTTTGGTGTTGGCGACTTCTAGCCCAACGCTGTGTTTAAGATACAGCCATAAACCGCCACCAAATAAAGCTGCCACACTGACCCAGGCGATACTCCAATACGCAGCGGTTTTGACTTTGACCGATTCGCCTGCTTTTTGTTTAAAGCCTAAGAAGTCAATGGCGAGCATGACTGCAACAATTGCAAAAAAGACCAGATATAGCCATAAATTGCCG
Source organism: Acinetobacter sp. YH01011 (assembly GCF_013420785.1). Taxonomy (NCBI): domain Bacteria; kingdom Pseudomonadati; phylum Pseudomonadota; class Gammaproteobacteria; order Moraxellales; family Moraxellaceae; genus Acinetobacter; species Acinetobacter sp. YH01011. Next base: position 15,817 of record NZ_VOYG01000019.1, on the reverse strand, counting down.
ATGGATTCCATACAATCTCCACATCCAACAACTGGCCACAAAAAAACCTTGACCTGTTGTCAGATGATTTCAAACATCTGTAACAACATGATCAAGGTCTTGCCTACATAGAGCGGACTTGTATCAACAAGTATGTGCACTATGCTCAGCGTCCGACTTTTTGCAAAGTGTAATGACGAAACGCTGACACGTTAAAGTTATATTTTAACGCTTGGAGGAGGCTACTCCCCTTGTTCAACATAATTTGGGATTAGGACGCTGCCTAAATCTGCGTAAAGAATTACATAATTTTAAGTGTTGTGCAATTTATTCTGTATGGTAAATCACTTTAAGTTGTACAAATTCAGCACAATATTTCGTAAAGAGTGTGGCAAATTGAAAAAATAGATTTAGTTTGATAGGTGGACTTATGCAAATTCAACATCAAGAAACCCAACGCGGTGGCGAGTTTTTTATTGAACGAGATGGTCGGCATATCGCTGAAATTACTTATCAATATCAAGATGATCACACTATTTTAGCAGATCACACTTGGGTCGATCTGACATTACGAGGTCAAGGGGTTGCCCGTCAGCTATTAGATATTTTGGTCGCCTTTGCACGTGAAAAGCAGCTAAAAATTGTACCCGTGTGCTCTTATATTGAGACGGCTTTTGAAACAGATACACAATATGCTGATGTCGTGGCTTAAAAGTCTTTCTACGTTGAAATAATCTAATGTGTTGGTATTAAAACAGCATGCAGACTTCGTCTGTCGTGCAGTCTAAAATTTTCTTGAAAATATTATAAAAGCCCAAAAAAGCCAATCCACAGCGCGTAGATTGGCTTTTTTGTAACATAGTTAAGCCAAGATTATTCGTAATTAATCATCACTTTCATGGCATTTTCATCTGAAGCATGTTTAAACACATCATAGGCTTTTTCAAATTCAGAGAATTTAAAATGGTGCGTTGCCAGTTTTTCTAAAGGTAATTTGCCTGAACAGCAGGTTTTTAACAGCATACCTGTCGTATTGGTATTCACCAAACCCGTAGTGATGGTCAGGTTTTTAATCCAGAGTTTGTTTAACTCAAAATTTACCGACTTACCATGTACGCCCACATTGGCAATATGTCCGCCCTCTTTCACGACATTTTGGCAAATATCCCAAGTGGCTTCGACACCTACAGCTTCCATGGCACAGTCTACCCCGCGACCACCTGTAATCTCTAAAATACGTTGTACTGCATCTTCTTTGGCAGAGTTAATGGTATGGGTTGCACCCAACTCTTTTGCCATCGCCAAGCGGTTATCGTCCATATCGACTGCGATAATTTGTGCAGGAGAATAGAACTGTGCGGTAAGCAGACAACCCATGCCAATTGGACCTGTACCCACAATTGCAATGGTATCACCAGGTTTAACATTGCCGTATTGCACACCAATTTCATGTGAAGTTGGCAATACATCAGACAAGAAAACCGCAACTTCTTCATTTAAACCTTCAGGCAGCAAATATAAAGAAGTGTCTGCAAATGGAGTACGGACATATTCAGCATGAGTACCATCAATCATATATCCCATGATCCAACCGCCTTCATTTTGGCAGTGTGCATAGAGTTGTTTTTGACAGTTTTCACAAGTACCACAACGGCTGACACAAGAAATAATGACCTTGTCGCCTTTTTTGAAATTTTTGACTGCCGAACCGACTTCTTCAACAATCCCGATACCTTCGTGACCTAAAATACGGCCATCAAATAGCCCTGTCTTGGCAACTGCAGTGTCTTGAATTTCTGGGTTTTTACCTTTCCAAATACCTAAGTCAGTACCGCAAATTGTAGTTTTGGTGAGACGAATCACGGCATCTGTTGGTTGTAAAATTTCTGGACGTGGGCGTTCTTCAAAACGAATATCATTGGCGCCGTGGTAGACCATGGCTTTCATTGTTTTTGACATTGTGACCATCCTTCTTAGTAATAATGATGAAAGACATCCAGCAGCCAACCTGTAGCAACCGTCATGCTCGCAGGATGTAATCTTTTTAAAGTAACAGGTCAAGATGACAAGTTCATGAGCAGTATTGTTGCTTTTAATAATTATAATATATAAGTTTATAATTAATATAAAAATCCCCTATTTTTTGCCAAAAACAGGGGATTTTTTTTGAAAGAGTTTTAAATCAGTTTAAGCGATTTTAAGCCGTGTGTTGCAACGCTTGAATGAGTTTTTGATGTAAACCACCAAATCCACCATTTGACATAATCACCACTGCATCGCCCTCACCTGCTTGGCTCACGATTTTTTGAATAATTTCATCCAAAGTATTGGCCACCACCGCATGATTGCGAGCAGCCGCAACCACAGGCTGTAAATCCCAGTCTAAACCTTCAGGTTGATACCAAATCACAGCATCCGCCAAACGTGCTGAATCTGCCAAGCCCTCTTTATGACTGCCCATGCGCATGGTGTTGGAACGTGGTTCAATAATCGCCCAAAGCTTACGCTCACCCAAACGCTTACGTGCGCCGTCCAGTGTGGTTTCAATTGCGGTTGGATGGTGGGCAAAGTCATCATAGACTTCAATGCCGCGTATGGTGCCTAATAACTCCATACGGCGTTTCACCCCACCAAAATTGGACAGCGCTGCACATGCGGTTTCAATTGCAACCCCAACATGCTCTGCTGCGGCGATGGTTGCCAAGGCATTGGCGACACTGTGTTGCCCAGTCATATTCCAGCGCACTTCACCTTGTAGCACACCATTTTTCAGAACTTTAAAATGTGAACCATCTGCTGCAAGTTGTTCTGCATACAGTTCCGCTTGTGGATCTGCATTGAGCGAAGTACGTAGCACAGGTGTCCAGCAACCCATTTCTAACACTTCATCAATATGGGTTTCTGTAATTGGGGCAATAATGCGCCCTTCACTTGGGATGGTACGCACCAAATGATGGAATTGTTTTTGAATTGCGGCCAAATCATCAAAAATATCGGCATGGTCAAATTCAAGGTTATTTAAAATGGCGGTTTTAGGATGGTAATGTACGAACTTGGAGCGTTTATCAAAAAACGCAGAGTCGTATTCATCGGCTTCGACACAGAAATACTTGCCTGCACCCAAACGTGCACTTTCACTAAAGCCTAAAGGAACGCCGCCAATTAAAAAGCCTGGTTCTAAGCCTGCCTGATCCAATACCCACGCCAACATGGTGGTGGTGGTGGTTTTGCCGTGCGTGCCTGCAACGCCCAGTACGTGTTTGCCTTGCAAGACATGATCGGCCAAAAATTGCGGGCCAGAAATATACGGTAAACCTGCATTCAGCATGTATTCAACCGCATCAATCCCACGTTTCATGGCATTGCCCACAATCACTAAATCTGGATGCGGTTGTAAATGGCTGCGGTCATAACCTTGCATTAAGGTAATGCCTGCATTTTCCAGTTGAGTCGACATCGGTGGATAGACGTTTTGGTCTGAACCTGTGACGGTATGTCCTAAATCGCGGGCCAAAAGTGCCAATGAGCCCATAAATGTGCCACAAATACCCAAAATATGCAGATGCATTCCGCCTTACTCCACTGCTTTTTATAGACACATCACGTATTTTTGTGCTGTTGTCGTGATTAACTTGATTTGAAGCAACGATAGCAAGGGTTTTGGCGAAAAGATAGTGATTCTTGTATCTCATTTCAGGGATTTTTCTGAGCTGAATCTGCGCCAAAGGATGTAAAAAATTGCTGCTCTTGCATTTTTTATGGCAAATAGCTCGTAAAATAAAACTGAATTTTTAAGATAGTACGACACAATGTCTTCAGCACTTTTACTTTTGGTGATTGCAAACTGTTTTATGACCTTGGCGTGGTATGGTCATCTCAAGTTTTTACCACATGATGCTCCGCTGTGGCAGGCAATTTTATTCAGTTGGGTGATCGCCCTATTTGAATACAGTTTGATGATTCCTGCTACCCGTTTGCTGGCGCAGCATGGCTGGGCGGTAGGTCAAATGAAAATTACCCAAGAAGTTGTGACTTTATTGGTGTTTGTCCCGTTTATGATTTTTCTGTTTAAGCAACCTTTTAAACTGGATTATTTATGGGCAGCCTTATGTTTATGTGGTTGCGTGTATTTTGTATTTCGTGCGCCTTAAAGACGAGTTTTAGCTCGCTTGAATAGCTTTAGGTTCACCTATTTTGTTTAACTGTTTTCAATTCTTTAAAATAACCCGATAAAAATAATCAAAAAAGTCGGTTGAGTCGCCGTGTTCAATTTTAACAAGTCGAAAAATCAGTCTATAATGTGGAGTTCTTATTCAAGCTTGGCTTTCTCGCCTGAATTTCTCTTTCCTTAGTTTCGTTTCTGGAATATTTGTAATGAACGCGGCCGCTGCACAAGACGCTCCTCTCGTTGGAATTATCATGGGTTCTCAATCGGATTGGGCAACTCTCGAACACACTGCCAATATGCTGAAGCAGCTTGGTGTCCCATTTGAAGCGGAAGTCGTTTCTGCACACCGTACCCCAGATCGCTTATTTGAATATGCTGAACAAGCGCGTGATCGTGGCATTCAGGTGATTATTGCAGGCGCTGGTGGTGCCGCACACTTACCAGGTATGTGTGCAGCTAAAACTGATTTACCTGTTTTGGGTGTGCCAGTGAAATCTTCAATTTTAAATGGTGTCGATTCATTACTTTCAATTGTGCAAATGCCTGCAGGTATTGCCGTAGGTACATTGGCGATTGGTCCTGCGGGAGCAACCAATGCGGCAATTATGGCAGCCCAAATTTTAGGTTTAACCCGTCCAGAAATTGCACAAAATGTTGCCAATTTCCGTGCCGCGCAAACTGAGAAAGTTTCAAGCAACAATATTCCAGGTCAGGCTTAAGCGGGACAATTACTATGGATAAGACCATCGGTATTTTTGGTGGCGGTCAATTGGGTCGCATGATGGCACAAGCGGCTTTACCCTTAAATATTCAATGTACCTTTTTTGAAGCCAGTCCAGATTGCCCAGCGGCAACCTTGGGTCAGGTTTTTGCCAGCAAAAGCGAAAATAGCCTACAAGATTTTATACACAGTGCCGATGTATTCAGCCTTGAGTTTGAAAATACTCCGTTGGCTGATGTTGATGTATTGATTAAGCACAAAGACTTGCATCCACCACGTCAGGCTTTGGCAATTGCCCAAAACCGCTTGCTGGAAAAAGGCTTATTTGATGAATTGACGATTCCTGTTGCGCCGTATAAAGCGGTCAACTCGCTGGAAAGTTTACAGGCTGCTGTAGCTGAACTTGGTCTGCCAATTGTGCTAAAAACCGCAACAGGCGGCTATGATGGCAAAGGTCAGTTTGTCTTGCGCAGTGCAGATCAGATTGAACAAGCATGGGCAGAACTTGGCCCTGCAGGCAGCTTGATCGCAGAAAGTTTTGTTACTTTTTCACGTGAAGTATCTATTATTGCGGTGCGTGGTCAAAATGGTGAAGTAAAAACTTGGCCATTGGCAGAAAACCATCATCACAACGGTATTTTGTCGCATTCGATTGTCCCTGCACCAAACAGCGCTGACTTGCAGCCTGCGGCACAAGACTATATCACTCGCCTGCTCAATCACTTGAATTATGTAGGTGTGTTGACGTTAGAGCTATTTGTCACTGACAAGGGCTTGTATGCCAACGAGATGGCACCTCGTGTGCATAACTCAGGTCACTGGTCAATTGAAGGCGCGGTGTGTTCGCAGTTTGAGAACCATATTCGTGCTGTAGCAGGTTTACCGTTAGGCTCAACTGAAGTGGTACGTCCAACGGTGATGGTCAATATTATTGGTCAGCATCCCAAAACTGAAGATGTGTTGGCATTGAATGGCGCACATTTGCATTTGTACAATAAAACTGAGCGTGAAGGTCGTAAAATTGGGCATATTACTTTAATGCCGAATGATGCTGCTGAGTTGACAGATTTATGCCGCCAATTGGCAAAAATTTTGCCAAATCCATTGGCGCTCAGTGCTGATATGAGCTTGTAAATTTAAAAATGACGCCAAAGCGCTCATCACGATGAGCGCTTTTTTATGCTCTCACATTTTTTATTCTGCCCATTTTTAAGGTGTTCTACCGTTAATCTGTCTAGGATTGACGCTGTAATTTTAGGTTGATTAAGATAGATCAGGCTGAATAAGCAACCATCACCGTAGCAAAGCAATACTTAAAATAAAAATGCGCACAAGTCTGATGGGAAACAGATGATAATTATGAATTCAAAACTTTAAATTCAAATAGCGCGTTTTAAATTTAAAGCGATGCTTCAACTTTGAATTTAAATATCAGAAATGAATTTAAAGATAGATCTGCAGTTTTGAATTTAAATAAAGTAGCGGCTCTTTTGATCTTTAAATTTAAAAAGCTACTTTTAAATTCAAAGTAATACATCGTAAATATGCAGTGAATGTCGTGTTTTGTGGATAACTTGGGTTGGTTTAATTTGAATTTAAACTTTTAAATTTAAAAGTCTTATCATGTGTTGTGATTTTGAATTTAAAAATGTGAGATGCCGTACTTGTGGATAAGTGTTTTAAATTTAAAACGAGAAAATGAATTTAAAACTGTGTAAATGAATTTAAAGTTACAGATTTTCATCTGATCTCTGTGGCTGAAGGTGTTATGGTAAAGCCAAGATTTAAATTCAAAACACATCAAAGGGTATTATGCATCGTTTCGCTGTGATTTTTGCGACAGCTGCAATGGCAGCTACTCAGGTTCAGGCAGAACTGATTATCAATGGAAAATCTGTCACCGTAACACCAACGGTCAGTACATCTGCAAATTTTCAACCACAAAACCATTTTCAAAGTTGTTTGGCCAATTTACGCAGCCAAGCCATTGCCAAAGGGGTGAGTGGCAGCAGTTATGATCGCTATACTCAAAATCTCAGCCCAGATTATTCCGTCATTGAGCGTTTAAATTACCAACCTGAATTTTCTACGCCAATCTGGGATTATCTCTCAGGCTTGGTCGATGATGAGCGCGTGCAGGCAGGACAGCAGAAATTGGCACAGCACCGTGATGTGCTCAATCGTGTTGCAGCAGCCTATGGCGTACCTGCAGAAACCGTAGTGGCGGTTTGGGGTGTAGAAAGTAACTTTGGTGCGATTTCAGGATCCTATCCATTATTGCAAGCGCTAGGTACCTTGAGCTGTGAAGGACGCCGTCAAAGCTATTTCCGAGGTGAGTTTTTTACCACCATGCGTTTATTGCAACGTGGTGATGTCACTGAATCACAATTAAAAGGCTCATGGGCAGGGGCGTTTGGGCATACTCAGTTTATGCCATCGACCTATGATGAGTTGGCGGTCGATTTTGATGGTGATGGTCGCCGTGACTTAGTATCTAGTATTCCAGATGCTTTGGCTTCCACCGCTAACTTTTTAAAACGTCGCGGCTGGCAAACAGGGCAGCCGTGGGGCTTTGAAGTCAAAGTGCCTGCAGGCATGTCTTTGAGTGGTGAAGGGCGACGCAATAAAAAATCCCTCAGCAGTTGGGTTAATCGTGGGTTGACTCGTGCAGATGGTTCGGCATTAATTCAGGGCAATTTATCGGGCAGTAGTCAGGCAGGCTTGATGGCACCTGCAGGTGCGAATGGCCCTGTATTCTTAGTGTTTAGAAACTTCGATGCCATTTATAGCTATAACGCAGCAGAAAGTTATGCCTTAGCGATTGCGCATTTATCAGATCGTTTAATGGGGCAGTCTGCATTCCGCACCGCTTGGCCAACCGATGATGCAGGTACATCCCGCGCAGAACGCCGTGAAATTCAACGCTTTTTGTTAAGCCGTGGTTATGACATTGGTGAAGTGGATGGTTTAATTGGCGACAAAACCCGTCAAGCGATTCGTCAGGAACAGACTCGACTCGGCTTGGCTGCAACAGGTCGGGCAGGGCAGCAAATTTTAAGAGCGTTTCGTAATGAAGCGGCCAAACAAATGATGCAATAAGTTGTTGTGATTGCATTAAAAAGGTCTGCAAATGTGCAGACCTTTTTAATTTTTGTCTTAAAACAGGGGATTAAGGTTCAATTTTCACTGCTTCAAGCAAATCAAAAATCACAGTCGTGACATCTTGGCTTAATTCTTTGTTATTAAAAATTTCATAAGCTGAAATGGTGATGTCGGTATCACTTGGCAGCAAACGCTGTTCTTCTTCAATCAGGTGTTCAATTGGTAATAAGGTCTGTCTAACCTCAAGATGCAAAATATCTTTGTATTCAATATTTTCATCTTCAAGTTCAATCACTTGCTCATTAAAATACGGCAATAAAATCGAGTGGAGACAAGGTTGAAGCTCAACAATATCAAAAATTTCGATATCACGGCTTTGTTCAATCGTGCTGATGTGGTCATTTACTTCAATCAGGATATGGTAGTAACTCACATGAATCTCCACAGATCGTTCAGGGTTATACAGAGCCTTCACAATAACATGAAATGAGTAAATTTGCTGCCTTTGCACGTGTAATGGATATGCAACTATCGTACAGGGTGAGGGGAGTTTTGTGTTTTAGTCACTTCAGTTTGCCAGATTGCTCAATGCCGTGCATGGAGTAAATCGAGATCGGCAGGGCGCAGTTGGAAATTCTGCAACTGCTGATCTTTTAGCATTGGATACATTAAGGCATAAGGGTCGTTATGGTGTGCTAAACCCAAAGCATGACCAAATTCATGCGCCAAAGTTAGACGTAAATCATCTTTAGATTGAAACTCATAAATCCGAATGGCCTGACCATCAAAGCTGCCTTTATCAAATAAACGTGGTTGAAAACGTGCATTAAATTGCTGGATGGATACATCAATGTCTTGATTAAGTTGATTGAGGGCATCGACTTGTTGATTGAGCTGGTTAATTTGCTGATTAAATTGCGCTATTTCGTGTTCTAAACTCCACATGTGTTGCTGGATTTCTTGTTTTTTGGCTGCAAAAATTTCCTGTTGCGAAGGATGTAGCCCACCACTTTGGTTAATTTGCTGTACTTGACGATTGTATTGTTCAAGTTGTTGTTCAAATAGCATTTTTTTTGCATCAAGTTGTTGATTTTTATCTGCAATTTCTTGTTTTAGTGCTTGAATATTTTGGTTTTGATTGTTCCAGTGTTGTTGGCGTTGTTCAATGGCTGTAAGTTGTTGTTGGCGTTGGTTTGATTCATCTTGACGTTGATCATAAATCAAGTGAATGGCGAGCTTGGCGTTCGGGTCATATACAAAATAATCTTGTCCCGTTCCTTGTTTCCAAATATAGGTGGCTTCCTGACTCAGTTGCAGTAAATCGGCATGGCTTAAGCCAAAACGCGGGTCGACTTCAGCAATACGATAACGTAGGCGAGTATCTAAAGGATATTGTAAACGATTTAGTGCAGTATTGTGCCGTGTGTGCGGATGTTGAATATTTTGATAAATCAGCAAGATAGAAAACAGTATGATTGCACCCAATAGAAACAAACGCATTGCTAGCGGCATCCTTTTTTGGGTTTACTGTAGCCGAAAGTAGGGCAGAAACTCAATCTATTTGCAGTTAGAGCATCATTTTATCTATTGTACTCGGTTGAGCGTCCAATTGTCTGTGCTCTTTCATTTAAATCTTGAAGTCAGTGTATGGATATCGAAAAGAAAAACCGCGCTGCAATTGCTTGCAGCGCGGTTTTTGATGTGCGTTAAAGCGACAAATTATTTTTTATCATCTTTGACTTCAGTGAATTCAGCATCCACAACGCCATCATCGGCTTTTTGTTGACCTGCGTCACCGCCAAATGCATTTGGGTCGAAACCTTGTGCACCGCCTTGACCTTGTGCAGCTTCATACGCACGTTGCGTAATTGGCATGATGATGTTTTGCAATGCTTCAGTTTTTGCTTTGATTGCATCTACATCATTTTCTTTGGTTGTCGCTTCAAGCTCAGTGACTGCAGTTTCAATCGCAGTTTTTTCATCGGCAGTCACTTGTTCACCAAGGTCTTTTACTGCTTTTTGAGCAGAAGAAACTAAAGCATCCGCTTCGTTACGTGCTTTTGCAAGTTCTTCAAACTTACGGTCTTCTTCAGCATTTGCTTCAGCATCTTTAATCATCGCTTCAATTTCAGCATCGCTCAAACCAGAGTTTGCTTTAATTTGAATCGATTGTTCTTTGCCTGTGCTCTTGTCTTTTGCAGACACTTTCAAGATACCGTCAGCGTTAATGTCGAACGAAACTTCAATTTGTGGCACACCGCGTGGCGCTGGTGGAATGTCACCTAATTGGAAGTTACCCAACAATTTGTTTTGTTGAGCCATTTTACGCTCACCTTGGTAAACTGAAATGTCTACTGCAGGCTGGTTGTCTGCCGCTGTTGAGAACACTTGAGATTTCTTCGCAGGAATCGTGGTGTTTTTCTCAATGATTGGCGTCAACACGCCACCCATAGTTTCAATACCAAGCGTTAACGGAGTTACGTCTAGAAGCAATACGTCAGTTTTGTCACCAGACAATACGGCACCCTGAATTGCTGCACCAATTGCAACAGCTTCGTCTGGGTTTACGTCTTTACGTGGCTCTTTGCCAAAGAATTCTTGTACTTTTTGTTGTACAAGTGGCATACGTGATTGACCACCCACCAAAATCACGTCAGAGATGTCAGAAGTTGAAAGTCCTGCATCTTGTAGCGCAACTTTACATGGCTCAATGGTACGAGCGACTAAATCAGCAACCAAACCTTCAAGTTTGGCGCGAGTCACGTTCATCACCAAGTGCTTCGGACCTGTTGCGTCTGCAGTGATATATGGCAAGTTGATTTCAGTCGCATTTGAAGATGAAAGCTCGATTTTTGCTTTCTCAGCCGCTTCTTTCAGACGTTGTAATGCCAATGGATCTTGTTTCAAGTTGAAGTTTTGCTCTTTTTTGAACTCTTCAACCAAGTATTCGATCAAGGCATTGTCAAAGTCTTCACCACCAAGGAAGGTATCACCGTTGGTTGATAACACTTCAATTTGTTGGTCGCCATCAAGGTCTGCAATTTCAATGATCGATACGTCAAAAGTACCACCACCCAAGTCATATACAGCAACTTTACGGTCGCCTTCTTTCTTGTCCATACCAAATGCAAGCGCAGCAGCAGTTGGTTCGTTGATGATACGTTTAACTTCTAAGCCTGCAATTTTACCCGCATCTTTGGTTGCTTGGCGCTGTGCATCGTTAAAGTACGCAGGTACAGTAATCACGGCTTCAGTAACTGTTTCGCCCAAATAATCTTCGGCAGTCTTTTTCATCTTTTTCAAAGTTTCTGCAGAAATTTGCTGTGGTGCAAGTTTCTTGTCATTCACTTCAACCCAAGCATCGCCATTGTCTGCTTTGATGATTTTGTAAGGCACAAGACCAATGTCTTTTTGTACCGCTTGGTCTTCATAACGACGACCAATCAAACGCTTAATTGCGAATAATGTGTTTTTCGGGTTAGTTACAGCCTGACGCTTTGCAGATTGACCTACAAGAATTTCGCCATCTTTATAAGCAATAATAGATGGAGTTGTACGTGCGCCTTCTGCGTTTTCAATTACTTTAACTTTGTCGCCTTCAAGTACCGCTACACATGAGTTAGTTGTACCTAAGTCAATACCAATGATTTTAGCCATTTGGATGTTTCCTCAAAAATTCTTTTGCAATGTTTTCACTTGTTATTCGATATGAGAGCCAATCAAAATTTTTCAAGTTGTTTAGATGAAAATTTTTTATCAACTCTCGATTTTATAAGGCTTAAGCGCCAACCATCACCATTGCAGGGCGGAGTAAGCGACCATGTAAGGTGTAGCCTTTTTGTAATACGTTGCCAATTTCATTGGCTTTTGCATTTGGATCAATCCCTACGGCTTGATGCAGGTCTGCATTGAAACCATTGGCTGTATCAATCACCACCACACCAAACTTTTCTAAAGTGGTCAGTAATGATTTCAAGGTCAGTTCCACACCTTCAGACAAGGCAGTTTTTTCATCACCATTGGCGGCAATAGCACGCTCAAGGTTGTCTACAGAATCCAATAATTCTTTAGCAAACTTTTCTAAAGCAAACTTTTTAGCTGTATCTGCTTCACGTTCTAAACGCTCTTTGGTTTTTTCCGCTTCGTAAACTGCATTGGCAGTACGTGCTTTTTCCAATTTTAGGTTTTCTTCAAGTTTGCTCAGTTGTTCTTGTAAAGACTCAACGGAAACTTCTGCTTGCTCAGTATCTTGCGCTGTTTGTTGTTCCGTCTGCTCTAGCTCAAGGTCTTGAGTTTGTTCGTTCTGCTCAGTTGCCATTGATTTACTCCGTTTAAATGGGTTTTTAAACATGTACAGTCCTTTGGCGTCAGTGCTAACTGCGTTATTGCTGAACTGCCATGGTTAGAGAAGTTCGTAATTAGCTAAGAAATCGGGGCAGGGCAGGCAAAATTCAAGCGTGCCAGTAGATTAATTTTCATTGCCATGAAATTTGGTCAAAAAAATACATTTTGAATCAAGATGTCGGCGGATGAATGAAGCAAATTAAACTTTGAAACTTATAATATTTTTTTGTTTAAAAAAGTATGGTAATAGGGAGCTGATTATTCAGCTAAACCAGTGCTTTTATTACGGAGATAGCTAAAAACACTGTTTTATCAACAGGATTCGACTGGGTGTTTGTTCACTATATTGTGCATGCGTATGATTAGAGTTTTTAAGTTTTGGTTGATTAATCGCTAAAACAGCTTAATCGAGAGTAATTATATATTTTACACAAAACCTAACACTGCTTATTCTTTGCGCATAGATGCTATATCGCTGTAGTTTCTTGTGTATTGCTAAATGTGTTTTCGGGGCTTATCTAACTTCTGAATAAGCCCTTTTTTTACCTCATTTGTTTTGCTTTGCTGCAAGACTCAATCACGATCACGTCGTTGTTCACGGTCTTTACGGTTTTCCTGCCAGCGCTTTTGTTGTGCATCACGTTGTTGTTGCCAGCGTTTACGTGCTTCCTCACGCTTTTTTTGTTCAGCTTCAATTTGCTGCTTACGCTTTTGCTCAAGCTGTTTACGCTGCTGTTCCGATAAGCGTTTACGCTGCTCTGCTAAACGTTGTCGCTCTTGTTCATAGCGTTGTTGCTGTAATTGCTGTTGTCGTTTTTGTTCCCATTCACGACGTTCTAGTTCACGTTTACGACGCTCTAACTCAACCCGATTTTTACCTTGTTGATATTCCCAACGCTGCCGATCATTGTCATAACGTCGATGATCATCATCATAGCGTGGCTCATATCGTCCATCGTAGTAACCTTCGTCAGGCACGACTACGCAACCTACGGCTAAAAAAGCAGTCGCACATGAAAGTAAGATTAATTTTTTAGTCATGCTCTGCCTCCTGAGCTGATGAGGTGAATTTGTCTGAAACATCAAACATAGACTGCAATAGTGTCAATGACAGCGTCATAAAAGCAGGGTAGCGTATAGGTAATTTGAATGTGTATAACGATTGAAGCACTTGTATAACAAAATGGTCACTGTGCTGTTGATCATGAAGAAATTATGAAGCGTTTAGGCAAATCATGCAGACATATAAAAAGGAACAGGCATGCAAATTTTGAATTCATCTCTCAAAAATAAATTGCACAAAGGACAAGGTGCTGCTGCACGTGCATTAAATAAGTTACCAAGTCGAGTACATCATACTTTGGCTCAAGCTTTGGGTTATCCGTATCATTATCCAGACCTTGATCCATTTATTAAATGCATGATGGCGGCACAATTAAAACAAGGGAAAATTGGTTTTATTGGTGCTGACCCTGTACAGTCTAGACAGGCATTTGATCGACAAATGCAATCTATTCTGAGCACTCCAACTGCGGTCAAACGAGTTGAAGAAATCCGTTTAAACTTAGCCAGTGGCAATATCGCAGCGCGTTATTATCATCCTGCACCACATAAAAAATTGCCTTTAATCGTGTTTTATCATGGTGGTGGTTTTGTGGTGGGTGGTTTAGACAGTCATGACGAATTTTGCCGCTTAATGGCGGTACATGCCCATGCACAAGTGTTGAGTGTGGAATATCCACTCGCGCCTGAAGCTAGTCCACAGCAGATTATTCAAGTCTGTGAAGATGCTTTGGCATGGGCATATCAACATCGTCGAGAAATGAAAATTTTAAAAAATCGCATAGCGGTGGCAGGCGATAGTGCGGGTGGTAATATTGCAGCGGTGGTTGCACAGCGTAGTGCTCATTCAGCCTATGCACCTGACGCACAATTTTTAATTTATCCAGCCTTAGATTTTAAGAGTCGCCATCCTTCATTCTTTGCTTATAAAGATGGTTTGGTGTTGACGGGACAAGATATTGATTTTGTCACCCAGCACTATGTCACACAGCATCAGGTCGCTTTGGATGATCCAATCATTTCGCCAACTTTTGGCAAATTGAAAAAACTAGCGCCTGCCTTTGTGGTCACAGCAGGGCATGACGTTTTGCATGATGAAGCTGAAATTTATGCACATAAATTACGTCAACATGCTGTCACGGTAAAATATGTAGAATATTTAGATCAAACACATGGTTTTATTAGCATGACCTTTGTGTCGCGTCGCGCCAAAAAAATCAGCATTGAAATGTGTAAAAACTTTAGAAAATTTTGGGATCGACCACGTAGCTAAACCTTGGGTTGTCTTTGTTAATCTGTTTCACGTGGAACGGTTAAACCAGAGTAGAGATTTCGGCTTCTGGAAAAGTCAGTTCGAACTCAGGCACGTAAAAACCATTGATGAAGCGTGCCTGATTAAAATCAGGAAACAAACTTGGATTCGATTGCCAAGACGCATGTTTGAGTGGGATTAATCTGCCGCGAAAAGAAGGATTAAATTGATAAGATTTCCCTTGCCATGTTTGCTGAATTTTTAAAAGCGCAGCAGGGATGTAATGACTATCAATAAAGCTACGTTGCGTATTGCATTTTTCAAGTTGAATGGCGAATTGCAAATCTGCGTGTTGTATTTTGCAACTCATCTGTCGATCTTGAATATCCCAATCAAAGCTTGCCAGTTCTTTCGGAATACCCCAAAGCTGTTGTCCGTGTTGCACAGAAGACTCAGTTGAAACAAAAATTTTAGGAATGGTAGATAAACGACGCTGCCTAAATAGAGGATGATCTAAAATCAGCAGCTCATCATAAGCGCCAATGGGGCTAGCGTTATAACGTACCCACATGACTTGAACAAGACGCCCTAAAAAAGAAGGTGCTAAGCCAAAAGGCTGTGCCAGATTTAAAAAATGCGGGCTGAGCCAATAATTTAAAATATAGGCTTCACCTTGAAGTTGCCAAGGTGCTGGACACAGTCGGATCTGATCTGAATTATTTTTATCAAATGGAGCGTAAAACTCAGTCCTTCAGGTCAGAGATATAAGCGACACGACATGAAGTGTCGTTTGATTTAACTAAGGGCTATTTTCCTTGAGTTTTGATTGTTAATATAAGTACATGAAAACCCTTAAATTACGTATAAAAGACAAACATTGCAAGGTGTTAGACCAACTAGCATCAGAAGTGAACTTCGTCTGGAATTATGTCAATGATTTAGGGTTTAGGCATTTGAAGCGGAAAGGTGAATTTCTCTCTGCTTTTGATATTGCCAAATATACGAAAGGCACATCCAAAGAATGTAATTTACATAGTCAAACCATTCAGGCTGTAACTGAATAATTAGTCACCCGAAGAAAGCAATTTAAAAAGGCAAAGCTGAAATGGCGTGTCAGCAATAAAAAATCAGCAAGGCGCTCTTTGGGATGGGTTCCCTTTAAAAAGTTGGCTATCAAATATGCCAATGG
>NZ_VOYG01000018.1:0-52259 GCF_013420785.1 Acinetobacter sp. YH01011 | reverse complement strand
TCAAATGGCGATTCAGCGTTTAATTGGTTTTGGGAAAAAAGAAGAGTTTAAGGAAATTTTGGCAATTTTAAGAAAGCAGAATCCTGATAGGATAAGGGTTCTGTGAAATTTGTCGTGTACAGAGAAAATTTTTAGAAAAAACCGCAGAAAATAGCAGCTTTTTGTCAAAAAAAATGCATAATGATCGACCTTTAATCTTGCTGTTTTTTTATCAAGTGGTTGAATATCTTTATCGGAAGGTATTTATCCACCTCAGATATTTTGGAGCTTATATGAGATTACCTCTCAGTGTTAAGCCGATTCAGTTGTTTGCACTCGAAGTCACCCCGAAAGTGAAAATACTGTCTTTTGTCTTTCTTTTCTTCTGTTCTAGGCAAACGCAGATGATAACGCTTGAGTGAAACCAAAGGATGGGTTGGCTGAGCGAAATGCATACCTCTTAAACTTCGGTCAAATACGATACTGTTTACATACTTTGTATTGCGGCATTTTTTAGTTGATTTAGAGTCATAGTGATGCAAATGCTTTGGTTTGCATAGACAGCTCTTCATCATATTAAAAACAATCTGCAATCACTATATGGATATTGCCATGGAATTTACTTTTAATGCGTTTTATACGCTGATTGCTGCGGTCATCGTCCTGCTCTTAGGGCGACTTTTAGTCAATAAAATTGATTTTTTAAAACGCTATAATATTCCTGAACCTGTTGCAGGTGGTTTGGTTGCCGCTATTGTTTCATTGTTGGTGAATCAATTTTGGGGTTATAGCATTACCACCAGTAGCGCATTGCAAACTAGCTTTATGCTTATTTTCTTCGCCTCGATTGGTTTAAGCGCGAACTTCACAAAATTGCGTCAGGGCGGAATCGGTTTAATTATTTTCTTGATTGCAATTTCCACATTTATTGTGTTGCAAAACATTGTCGGCATTAGTCTTGCAACATTGTTAGGTATTGATCCACTAATTGGTTTAATTGCAGGATCGATTACTTTAACTGGCGGTCATGGTACAGCAGGTGCGTGGGGTGAAATTTTAGAAACCCAATATGGTATTCAAGGTGCTTTGGCACTGGGCATGGCAAGTGCGACCTTTGGTTTAATTATTGGTGGTTTAATTGGTGGTCCACTGGCTAAAACTTTAATCAATCGTCATCAATTGGCTGTACCACGTACCGACGAACAAATTGAAAAACGCGATAATACGCCTGCGGATCAAGATTCCAATGAGTTTATTCCATTTGAATATCCGCATCAGGTTCGTTTAATTACAGCAGATAATGCAATTACTACTTTAGGTTTATTTGCAGCGTGTTTGGCATTTGCCGAATTTATGACAGGCGCTGCCAAAGGCACGATGTTTGAATTACCAACTTTCGTTTGGGCATTGGCGGGCGGTGTGGTTCTGCGTAATGTCTTAGAAAGTATTTTTAAAGTTAATATTTTTGACCGTGCGATTGATGTGTTTGGGAATGCATCTTTATCGTTATATTTGGCGATGGCGTTGTTGTCACTCAAACTATGGCAATTGGCCGATTTGGCAGGTCCGTTGATGGTGATTTTAGGTGCGCAAGCACTCACAATGGCGTTATATGCAGCTTTTGTGACCTTCCGTCTTATGGGGAAAAACTACGATGCAGCCGTGTTGGCAGCAGGACACTGTGGTTTTGGGATGGGGGCAACGCCAACAGCAGTCGCCAATATGCAGGCCATTACCAATATGTATGGTCCATCTTATAAAGCGTTCTTGATTGTGCCGCTGTGTGGTGCATTCTTTGTCGATTTAATTAACGTTGCGGTGATTCAATCTATTCTAAAATTCTTTGGTGGCTAAGCTCCAAAGCATTCAGGCTTGATTCAGTCATCCACAAAAAATGCCAGTTCAATTGAACTGGCATTTTTATTTGATCTGTAGCATTTTTCATTTAAGCCATGAAATGCAAGAATGCTGTATAGACCAGGAAACTACCAATTAAACTGAGCCAAACAGGTAGTTTGGATTTTAATAATCCAATCACCAAAACAATAAACAGCAGATCAACAATACTCAAAATATGACGCTGTGCCATTTCGAGCACCATATACAGCAGCAAACCGACTACCGCTGCATTAATCCCTGTAACCGCATGACGAATATAGGCTTGCTGCATTAACCAAGACCAATAAGGCAAAGTCGAAAATACCAAAAAGAAAGATGGCAGAAAAATCGCCAACGTGGCTAAAGTCGCATTCAGCAGCGTTGATTCTGTCATTGGAATCAAACTGCCCAAATATGTTGCAAAGCTGAACAGTGGGCCAGGCACCAATTGCGCCATGGCATAACCCAAATCGAACTGTTCTGTACTGACTAAGCCTGTGCTAACAAAATCTTGATGCAATAAAGGCAAAATGACATGCCCACCGCCAAAGACCAAAGATGCGGCTTGATAGAAACTTAAATTGGCTGCATAGAGTAATTGAGGTTGCAGCCAGTTTAGACCTGACAGCACAATAAAGGGTGCAACAAAAAGTACTGCCCAAAATACAGCATAACGACGATGTTTGAGTAAATGTGCCGCAGTAAAATGCGTATCTGTCGCCGTTGTATTGGTGGATGATTGTGCAGCAGTTGGTGCTGCGCGTTTCGCCATCCAAATGCCAAAACAAGCTGCAATCAGAATCACTAAAACTTGATTGAAGCTCAAGGGCATCAGATAAATAAATAGGGCAGAAGCAAACATTAAGGCATATTGCCAAACCGTTTTACAAAAACTACGCAACATTTGCCAAAATGCCCAAGCCACCACGGCCAATACGATCAGTTGAATACTGTGAAAGCTATTTGACGACAGTACATCTAAATATTGATGTCCCAAAACTGCAACCAAAGCCATAAACAACGCTGAAGGTAGGGTGAAACCCAACCAAGCTAGGACTGCACCCCAATAGCCTTTTTGCAAATAACCAATCGCTAACCCCACCTGACTACTAGTTGGGCCAGGTAAGAGTTGTGCAAGTGCGACAATTTGTGAATACTGGGATTCATCTAGCCATTTCAGTTGTTGCACAAAACGCTGATGGAAAAACACCAAATGCGCTGCAGGCCCACCAAAAGACAGACAGCCTAATTGCAGAAAAATCCAGAATAATAAGGAATAAGAAGGTGTTGGCATATAATTTTAGACAGATTCGACTTGTGCGCCACTGTAGTGGCTAGACGTGACAGTTTAACGAATTACTACAAGGATCGGTTAAAATAATAGATAGACTATGGGCGGTCATGCAAGGCGAAACAAATAGCATCAGTGGCATGGTTAAGATGGTTGCTGTATCAAGTTAGCTGATCAACCTTGTCACGATTGGCGGTGAAATATCGACTGAAACCTATGGATTCAAGAAGGTCATTATGAAAATTGGGTATGTATCTCTTACAGCATTATTGATGGTGGGATGTCAGGCAGTGCCATCACAGCAGCAATTTTCGACTCAAACTTTACTTGAGTCGCAGCCCGTGGTTGAAGCAGAGTCACGCCTGAATCAAATTGATTTTCGTCAGTTAAAACAACAAAAAAAAGGTCCAGTTGTCGCCTTGGTTTTGGGCAGTGGTGGCGCACGTGGTTATGCACATATTGGGGTGATTGAAGTACTTGAGCAGTACGGTATTCATCCTGATTTTATTGTGGGCAGCAGCGCAGGCAGCATTGTCGGTTCAATTTATGCCAGTGGTAAAAATGCACAGCAATTACGTGAAATTGCCATGAATATGAAAGCCAATGATGTGCGGGATGTGACTTTAGATTTAAAAGGCTTTTTTGATGGTAAAAAAGTTGAAAATTATGTCAATGCACAAGTCGATCAACTCCGTTTGGAGCAATTTAAAATCCCGATGTACGTGGTGGCGACTGAATTAAAAGAAGGCAAAAAAGTTGTATTTAATTATGGCAATACGGGTCAAGCGGTGCGTGCGTCAGTGTCTATCCCAAGTATGTTTGTACCTACTAAAATTGCAGAACATGAATATGTCGATGGTGGTTTAGTGAGCCCTGTACCTGTCAAGGTTGCACGCGATTTAGGGGCAGATATTGTGATTGCCGTGAATATTTTGGCGCAGCCTATTCATACTGAAACCAGTAATGTGTGGGGATTGTTTAACCAAAATATTAATATTATGCAAAAGCATTTGGCCAATGAAGAATTGAAACTGGCAGATGTGGTCATTCAACCTGATTTACGTGAAAAAGCCCATATTTTTGATGTAAAAGGGCGCGAAGCGACTATGCTGGCAGGTGCAGAAGCAACCGCAGCGCAATTAAATAAAATTGATCAGGTCTATCAACAGCATCATTATGCGCATGGGCATAGAATTGTAGACTATAAAGTGAGTAATACTTTTGGGCTTTATGGACAGTTTAAATAGCTGTCCAGATCCTTCATTTAGGTCAATTCAATGAAATCAACAGATTTAACTTAAGTCTAATTAGGTGCTTGATAAAAATAACTTTAATGTTAGATTGCTTAGATTTATTCTTTGTAAGTATTTGATATTATAGTTTAAAAATAAAGATACCCTAAAGATATCTAAATACTGAGATGAGGTATTTAGACTTAAAATCAATTTTTTAGCGTGTTCTTTCGCACTGTTTCCATTTATTCTATGCAGCATTTACTGAATTAGTTTTTTAAGCAGTTTACCAATTGAACATGCTTCCAAGACAGCCTAACTTTTGTGCTTCAGGACTTTAAAACTTTATAAAAAATCGAGGGGATACTTCATGCACGGCTTTGAAATTGGACAGCAGGTGAAACTTGCTACTATGGAGCAAGTTATTTTTACAGTGACGATGATTAATCCAGATGGTTCTTATGTGATTGAAGCTGCACTGAGTACTGAACAAACTTTGACTTATAGCAATGTGTCGCAGGAAATGCTGCGCTTGGCTTAAATGTCGCAGCGAAGTTTGAAAATTTACGGGGAAATTGAACTTTTTTTGTGTAAATTCGCCGAAATTTGCTTGAATAATCCATTGAATAAAAGATTTTAGATTGTTTTTTGAACACTTGAATCAGGGGGATTCACGTAATATTCAATTTGAACAAATATTCTAAAAAATCAGAAATGGATTAAAAAATAACAGCTTGGGAGTCTTAGTCTTTAGTCTTATAATTTTAAATAAATGTTATCATAAACAATATAAATAATAATGATGCAGTTGTTGCCGAAATGAACATTCAAACTTTTATAAACGCGATATAATAATACGCTCATATCTTACTGTCTTTAAAAGAGTCTAGAGAACGCGATGTCACCATTAGATCAAATTGCCCCAGTGTTAGATGACCAGTCAGAATTAACCATGACCGTGTTAATGACACCCGACATGGCAAATTTCTCAGGGAATGTACATGGTGGAACAATTTTAAAACTATTAGACCAAGTGGCGTATGCATGTGCAAGCCGCTATTCGGGTAGTTATGTGGTGACTCTTT
Organism: Acinetobacter sp. YH01011; assembly: GCF_013420785.1. Classification (NCBI taxonomy): domain Bacteria; kingdom Pseudomonadati; phylum Pseudomonadota; class Gammaproteobacteria; order Moraxellales; family Moraxellaceae; genus Acinetobacter; species Acinetobacter sp. YH01011. The sequence goes on along the minus strand of NZ_VOYG01000018.1, from coordinate 46,794 downwards.
CGGTTGATAAAGTGAACTTTAAAGAGCCGATTCATGTGGGTGAATTGGTGACTTTCCTTGCTAGTGTGAACCATGTCGGTCGTACTTCAATGGAAATTGGGATTCGTGTAGAAGCACAAAATATCCAAAAGCGTACAGTGCGCCATACCAACAGCTGTTACTTCACTATGGTTGCAGTGGATGAAAATGGTAAACCAAAACAAATCCCTGCGTTGAAATTAGACAACGACTGGAAACGATGCCGCTTTGAAGCAGCGGAGCAACGCAAAGTTGCGCGTTTGCAAGAAAATCATCATCCATCTTGCAGTATTTATAAGAAAACTGAAAAAACCTAAGTTTTCATCAAATTTAGCTGAAAACCTGTTTGCAATTGTAGACAGGTTTTTTTGTGCCTATTTTTTAATTTTGTCCAAGGCAATATTGATTGGCTTTGTAGATAAACAAAAACTGAGTAAAGCGAGAGAGTGGCTTAAAACTCAGTTTTTGTATTCAATTTACATTTTAAAACGTATCGGTTTTTTTAAGGTTGTTGGGTCGATGCTGCTGGTGTTTCAGTGCTAGCTTCAGATGCAGGTTGTGCAGCAGCTTGTTCTGAAGCAGGTCCAGCCACAGTTTCCTGCGTTGAAACAACCACTTTTTCCTGTTCTGTTGCTGTCGATTCAGCCTTTGCAGCAAAAGTAGTTGCAGTGGCAAAAGCAAAAGTTGAAGCGAGTAAAATTTGTGTCAATTTCATGGTTTGGCATCCTTATTTAAAGTTTTTCATGAGTAGTAGGGAGTGCTCAGCACAAGCATTAAGTAAAAAAACTTATTGCGGCTAAAGTGTTCAAGTCAGTCATCACCTGATTTGAACGGGCTGAACAGGAACTCATGCTAAAGAGCCAAAGCTATGGGATCAATGCTTGCAACAAAGCAAAACAATGGCGGTTACTTGAACCGCACAATGATGATGAATAGGTCGTAGTTTGGTAATTTTTGTTTTAAATATGCAGTCAAATCCAATCAAAATGGCTGTGTTTTCCGCAATAAAATTGCGTGGTTGGCAATAAAACATAACATCAAGCGGCTAAAACTCGTGTATTTCCCCAAATAAGTTGCAGATCATCACGTAATAAATGTAAGCGAATTTTTCAAATCATGATGGTGATAGATGTGCTGAAATGAATAAATTTCAGTGTGTTTAGATTCAGATTGAACTAATCGCTAAACTTGCTTAGCATGCTTGAGTTGTTTGAAATTCAATAAAGTGAGCTTATTTTGAAATTAATTGCACCACAAAAAGCAGTCCCGACGCATATTATTTCTGGTTTTCTCGGTGCAGGAAAAACCACCTTATTGAAACAGTTACTCAGCCAAAAACCAGAACATGAAGTTTGGGCGGTGCTGATGAATGAATTTGGACAAATCGGGGTCGATCAACAACTCTTACCTCAGCAACAGGGTTATCAAGTCAAAGAATTATTGGGCGGTTGCTTATGTTGTAGCAGCCAATTGCCTATGCAAATTGCTTTGTCGCGTTTATTGTCCGAAGCGAAGCCTGACCGTTTATTCATCGAGCCGACAGGTTTGGGGCATCCTGCGCAACTCTTGGAACAACTGACCGAACCACATTGGCATACGCATTTATCGATGCGCGCCTTGGTGACGGTAGTAGATGGTTCGCGTTTGCATGATCAGGCGTGGACGCAGCAAAACCTGTATGCCGATCAGCTCAAAGCTGCACAAATTATTGTGGTGTCACATGCAGACCAAATGCAGGCGGCAGATGAGCAAGCCCTCATACAACTACAACAGGAATATCAAGCCTACGCGCAAAAATGGTTGAAAGCAGAACAGGGTCATCTGGCTTTGACCGAAATGGATATACCGTATGTCGGTACACAGCGTAAAATTCAGCCGTTGCTAAAATTGCAACAGAAGGTCAGCTCTACAAATCTGCAAGAGTCTGCAGAAATCAAACAATTGCCATATCACTATGTCGAAACTGCACAAGGATATGCAGTCGCAGGTTGGAAATTGCCTAAACGTTGGCAATTCGACTTTTATCCCTTATTAGATTTACTCTGTGAACAGCAAGATTGGCTGCGTATTAAAGGAATTTTTTATACCAATCAGGGTTGGAAAAGTTTCAACTTCAATCCGCAGCAATTTAATTATCAATCTACCGATGAAGGCATAGACAATCGGTTGGAAATTATTTATCAAAGCGAGCGTGATTGGGAAAAATTTGAGGCTGAACTATTGGCGTATCGGGTCGATGCTGCTGCGGTTCTAGACTGAAATCTATACGTTATCGGGCAAACGATACAGCAAAATCACAGAAAATCCATTATGCTTAGTGGCAAATTTAAACATAGTTTTAGGAATAGACAATGGCGCTGAAAGCGACAATTTATAAGGCAGATTTGAACATTGCCAATATGGATGTGCATCAATACGGTGACTATCAGCTCACCATGGCATTGCATCCTTCTGAAACTATTGAGCGATTGATGGTGCGTATTTTGGCATTCGCACGTTATGCAGATGAAGCTTTGGAATTTACCAAAGATTTATTTGAAACCGATGAGCCTGCTTTGTGGGAAAAAGACTTAACAGGGCAGTTAATTAAGTGGATTGAAGTCGGTTGCCCAGATGAAGACAAAGTCAAAAAAGCCAGTTCGCGTTGTAAGCAAGTTGCGATTATTGCTTATGGTTCATCGGTAGATGAATGGTACAAACGTAACAGTAAAATCAAAACTTTAAATAATGTTGAAGTGTGGCAACTATCGCCAGCGAGTACCGAAGCCGTTCAAGCTTTATGCGAACGTACCATGCAATTGCAGTTGAATGTAATGGATGGCGAATGGACATTGATTGGCGATCAGGCACAGGCTCAGATTGAGTGGACACAGTTGCAATAACACTTGCACGAGCTGGAAATTATCTTAAACATCGAAGTGCAAATATTTGGAGATGAACATGAGTGCAGAATTAGAAATTATTGATTTGGTGGTGGGTGAGGGGAAAGAAGCGGTTAAAGGCGCTTTAATTACTACGCATTACACAGGCTGGTTGGAAGATGGCACAAAGTTTGATTCATCCTTAGACCGTGGTAACTATTTTGAAACCGTGATTGGTACAGGTCGTGTCATTAAAGGCTGGGATCAAGGCATCATGGGGATGAAAGTGGGTGGTAAACGCAAACTGATCGTACCTGCGCATTTGGCTTATGGTGAGCGCAAAATGGGCAATATCATTCCTACTAATTCTAATTTGATTTTTGAAATTGAATTGTATGATGTGAAAACACGCGATCAATAAACACCTTTCAACTTAGCCAAACCGCTAGAATTTAAGTCATTCATCCGATGCCGATGCCAGTAAGGTCTAGCATAAATGACTTAATTTTTTACTTCAAATTTAGTGCAAGAACGATTAGATTAAAAAACAAGCACAATAGGATTTTTGCATTTTTGAATTTCACTCGGATGTGGCACAAGTGTGCATTACTCTTCTTAATTTTACTGTGCAGTGTACTCACACCACCGCGTGTGTTGGCGCAGTATGAGTCTGCACCTGAATCTTACTATCTATATCAACAACTGCTCAATTCTGTTCAATTTACTGAAGATCAATCGAGTATTTTGACTGGGCGATGGTTGTTTTATCCGCAACAATTGATTCAAGAACCCAGTGCGGTACTGGCATCGAATACCGTTGAATTGCCTGCTTCATTTGAAGATTTAATGGGCAATGCCAATACTTACGGCACTTTTATTGGGCACTTTCAAATTCCAAAAGAATTTCTAGGCAGACGTATTGCGATTTGGATTCCCAACCAATATGGCGCCTATCGGGTATTTTTAAATGGCGATCCACTGGTGCGTGTTGGCACAGTCGGTGCAGATGCGAGTAGTCACCAAACCGAAAATGCCCCACGAATTGCATATTTTGTTCCTGAAAGTGAATATTTTACCCTGACCATTCAAGCGTCTAGCTTTCAGAGCTTGCAAGGTGGTTTAAAAAATCCAATGAAAATTGGTTTAAGTCGCACCATCAATCAACAGTATCAGCGTTTGATGATGAGTATTGCCATGATTTGTGGGGCAGTACTTGGTATTGGTTTGTTTACCTTGATGTTTTCGGCATTTAGTCTTGCAAATGGTGGAAAGACCAAGCGTATTTTTATTTTCGGCATTTTTATTGTTTTTCTGGCATTACACAATTTATTTTCTGCACCCTATGCCTATACCACTTTCCTGAATTTAAGTTGGTCTTGGGGAATAAGACTCGAATATTTATTTAGTTTTTTAGCGATTTTATTTTTCCTGAGTTATATGTTTTTGCTCAGTTCGCGCTATTTGCATCGTTGGGTATATAGCGCGGCAATGCTGTTATTGAGCTTTAATATTGGGGTGACGCTGTGGGCAGAACCCACTATTTTTCAGCAGTTGGCATTTTATAGTTCTTTTTTCTTTGTGCTGATTTTGGCAAATTTTGCTTATGGATTTTATCAAACCCTGCATTCAGGAGAGCATTATTCTAGAATCAATTTTTGGGCAGTAATTATTCTGTGTGGCACATTTATTCATGATTTTTTATTAATGCTGAATTTGGTCAATTCCATTCATTTATCTTTTATTTCGACCAGTGTTTATGCATTGCTCATCATGTTTCAGCAGGCACGAAATTATGCCTACCATAACTTACGCATTGAACGCTTGAACCAAAAACTGATTCATTTAAACAGCTCGTTAGATTTAAAAGTGCAGGAACGCACTGAACAACTCAGTCTTTTGAATGAAAAACTGGAAATACAGATTAAAACCGATGCATTAACAGGGGCATATAATCGCCGTGCATTAAATGAAGAAATTCAGCGTTTGTATTTTGAAACCTTGCAAAATAAGCGACATATTTTGGTCTTTGCGATGCTCGATGTCGATTATTTTAAAAAATACAATGATCATTATGGGCACTTAAAAGGCGATCAAATTCTGCAAAACCTAGTTAAAGTTTTACAAGATATTTTGCCTAAAAATGCGTTTGTGGCACGTTATGGGGGTGAAGAATTTGCCATTTTACTGCACGATATTCCGCAACCTGCGATTGCACCACTCATGCAAAAGGTCTTGCAGGCTGTGCGTGATGCAGCTTTTGAGCATGTAGCACGAGAAGACCATAAACAATATGTGACTTTAAGTATCGGTGTAGCGTGGATGACTCGCGCACAAGCGTATACGCACGTGGATGATTTTATGAAAGCTGCAGATGCGCATTTGTATCAAGCCAAACATGCAGGACGCGATCAGGTAGTAATTCAAACTTAATATGTTGACGCTACTCTACATGGCTTAAAGATAGCTCTGAATTTTTTGTTGAAGTTGTACGACAGAAACATTGCCCGACAGTCGTTCAACAATTTGCCCATCTTTAAAAATCAGAGTGGTCGGTAAACCAAAGACTTGATAACGCAAAGTTAAAATTGGAGATTGATCGACATTCACTTTGCCAAACTTTACCGAAGCATCAAAAAGTTGGGCAAGCTGCTCAAAAAATGGTGCATTTTGAACACAAGGCGTACACCACGTCGCATAAAAACGAATCACCGCAACGCCTGTTTCATATTCAAACTCACGGTAATTATTTTCGTTGTATTCCACAATTTCTGACATCACATACTCTTTAATCATAAATAAAAATTTAATCACGCATGAAACACCACGGCATGAGAATTATACCTAAGTTAATCTGGGTTTTAATGCTTTGCTGTTTTATGTTCAAATAGTCAGAATTCATATCAGCATCAAACAATCAGGGATTTGCCATGACACAAAACACAATGCAGCAGATTATTATTACAGAACCAGGTGGCCCAGAAAAATTAGCCTATGAAACGGTTGCAATACCTGAGCCACAAGCCAATGAGGTTTTGGTCAAAGTACATGCTTTTGGTTTGAATCGTCCTGATATTTTACAGCGTCAGGGTCTGTATCCTATGCCTAAAGGCGTGACGCCAGTGCCAGGTTTAGAAGTAGCAGGTGAAGTAGTTGCTGTGGGTGCAGATGTTAGCCAATTTAAAGTTGGTGATGCAGTGTGTGGCTTAACCAATGGTGGTGGTTATGCAGAATATTGTGTTGTACCAGAAAGCCAGACTTTGACAATTCCAACAGGTGTCAGTTTTGTACAAGCCGCTGCGATACCTGAAACATTTTTTACTGTGTGGGCCAATGTATTCCAAATGGGTAAAGCCAAAGCAGGTGAAACGGCGCTGATTCATGGTGGAACCAGTGGTATTGGTACAACTGCTTTAATGCTGTGCAATGCCTTAGGTTTAAAAACCTTTGCAACCGTAGGTTCAGATGAAAAAGTACAAGCAATTTCACATCTCACCACAGCAATTAATTACAAGACACAAGATTTTGAACAAGTGATTAATGCAGCGACAGACAATGCTGGGGTCGATGTCATTTTAGATATTGTTGGTGCGCCGTATTTGGAACGTAATTTAAACTTATTACGTCGTGATGGTCGCTTGGTGTATATCGCATTCTTAGGTGGTGCAAAAGCCAAAGAAGTAAAACTTGGTCAAATTATGATGAAGCGTCTTACCATTACGGGTTCGACCATGCGCGCCCGCAATACTGCAGAAAAAGCTGAAATTACCAAAGGCTTGCAAGAGATTGTTTGGCCATTGTTAGCAAAAGGCGAATGTCTGCCAATGATTTATAAAACTTTCCAGTTTGATCAAATTCAACAAGCACATGCCGAAATGGATACAGGTGAGCATGTGGGCAAAGTAGTGGTGGAAGTGATTTAAAGACTCAAAATTTAAAATCAGCCCGCATAAAAAACTGACCGAGTGTCAGTTTTTTATGCATATTTTTATAGAAGATTTTAACAAAGATTTTTTGAATCTTTTTTAGCAATTATTTTAATCATAATTACATAAATATTCCTTTAAACTACAATTTAACACAATAAAATTTTTCCAAATAGTCAAATATTAAGGAGGTGTAGGACACACCCTGTCAATAATAGAGCTTATCTTTATATTCATTGAATTCATTCTCAAGATAACAAAATGGTTCATGTAAAATAATTTGATAGAGAGAGCAGGCTTATGAAAATTTTATCTGCATATACGCCAAAACACAGTCTACGTGCATTAAAACGGTTACACAAAAATATTGTTCGTCAGCAAATCAATGTTCGGAACTTAAATAAAATGTATCATGCGATGCTACATTTAGAACGCTATATTGACCGCCTCGATCATGATAAACGCGAAAACTTGTATTAAGTGTAAAGAGCAACCTGTTAATTATTTTTTACTAAAAAGTACAAGTGAGTTGAAAAGTTAAACCTGTTATTTATTGGATTATTCATTTGAAATAACGGGTTTTAAATAGACGGTAAAATTCAGGAGAAAAACTAAGGGAACAATAAGAAATTTAAAATAAACAAGGACGATCAAAGCTGAAAGATCAATTTTAAACTGCTGCACTGTAATAGGTGCAGCACTGCCTTGTGTGAACAATTGCTTCGGAATGTGTCGAGCTTTTAGCTAAATTGTGCGAAAATAGCGTTTTGCTATTTTTTGTCCAAGGGCAGTACATGATTGACCAATCTCCTGAATCATTAAGTGATATCGAAATACTCGACATTTTGCAGTCTATGAAAAGTGATGAGCTAGACACAGAGGCAAAAGAAATTATCCGTAATGGTGGGAAAGCAGGTCGTCAGGAAGCGCATAAAGCAGCGTTGGTGGCATTGAATCAGTCATTCGAAAGCAAATTTGTAGAAGCAGTAAGTTTGGCTTTGCAGTTAAACGAAGCGCAAATGAAAAAAATCCGTTATAAAAAAGACCGTGTACGTATTTTAAAAGCACGTGGCATTGATTATTTAGCCATTGATGGCACAGAAACTGCACAAGTATTGGCTCAGGTTGCACAAGCGATTGTGCGTGAAGATGCTGTGGTGACGCATGATTTGCACAACATTTTTCCTTTCTGGAAAGAGGGCTGGCCGATGGTGCAATTCGACAATGTCTATAAAATTCTAGCTGAAGATATTGCGATTCACTATCAAGCGGTATTAGATGAATTGATCAGCAAATATTAAATAGATATTCAGCTAAATTTCAGAAGTATCAGTTCAGATTTAAAAAAGCACCACTTCATTTTGATGTGGTGCTTTTTTGTGAATGCGAGAAAATGTAGATGCAATCAGGCTGAACGAATACAAGGAATCTCACTATCCATCTGCTTCAGTGTTGTTTTGTATTTCCTGCGTTTCTACAATTCGTGTCACTAAAAGTTGGTCAATTTTAAAATGATCGACGTCGACCACTTCAAATTTATAACCATCAAAAAGTACAGAGTCGGCAGGACGCGGGATTTTACGTAGCTTATACATCATAAAACCTGCAATGGTTTCATAATTTTCATCATCTGGCATTTCATCAATTTGCAGCGCGTGTTTAATGTCTTCAATTGGTGTACTGCCATCAATCAGCCAAGAATTGTTATCACGTTTAATGATTTGCTGATCTTCTTCAATAGGTGTTACCCAATCGCCCATCACAGTAATCATAATATCAGACAGGGTAATCACGCCCACAACCAAAGCATATTCATTAATCACCACGGCAAATTTTTCTTTGGTCGAGCGGAAACGATCTAAGACTTCAGACAGCGTGAGTGTATCTGGAATGGTCAATACATTGCGGATGGTGCTTTCATTCAGTTGCAGTAAAGATTGATTATTGAGGATTCTGACCAGAATATCTTTGGCATCGACATAGCCAATAACATCATCAATATTTTCGCTACAGACCAAAAATTTGGAATAAGGATATTCTGCAAGTTTTTGACGAATACTGGCTTCAGATTCCTTTAGGGTAAAAAACACCACATTTTCACGTGTAGTCATACTCGAAGGCACGTTACGTTCTTCAAGTTCAAACACGTTTTCAATAAAGTGATGTTCCTGCTTTTGTAAAACACCTGCTTGAGCGCCTGCATCCATGACTGCAGAAATATCATCAAATGTAATATTGTCTTCGCGCGTGGTATTTACTTTAAATAAACGGAACAGCACGTTGGCAATCGCATTAATCATCCATGCCAAAGGCTTGCATATCCGAATAAAAATTTGAATCGGATTAATCACCGATACCGCAATTTTTTCAGGGGCGATCATTGCCAAACGCTTAGGCATTAGGTCGGCAAATAAAATAAACAGCGAAGTCACTAAGGTAAATGACAAGGCAAAACTAAGCGTTTCAGCCCATGGTCCTTGATAGAAGCGAACAACTAAGTTGTAAAAATAAGGACGGAATGCGCCTTCACCTAAAATACCACCTAAAATGGCAACTGCGTTTAAGCCAATTTGTGAGGCAGCAAAAAAATCAGCTGAGTTTTCTTGTAGGTCTAAAACTTTTTGGGCACGTTCATCGCCTGATTCGGCTAGAATTTTCAGTTTAACTTTACGTGCACCAGCCAACGCAATTTCAGTCAGCGATAAAAAACCAGCTCCGACAATGAGGATGAGGATAATAACAATATTCTGGAAGAGGCTCACGAATCCACCTGTGGATTATATTATTTTAAATATAACAATTTGAATCTTTATTAAATCATGATTAAACAATGAGGAATATCGAAATATTCCTCATCTGAGTATAAGCGTTTGTGCCAATAAGTTCAGTGAATTTTTAATTAATAGGCTGAAAATTGAGAGTTATTCAGTAAAAACTCACGGTTTTCTTCTTCAATCATTTGGCGCGCTACATATAAAATCAATTGGCGTAACCAACGGTGTGCAGGGTGATGATGTAACAACGGACACCATGCCATCTTTAATTCAAATTCTGGAATATAAAATGGTGGGTCTTTAATCAGTAAGCTTTGGCTTTTGGCTTGTAAGCGCGCAATACGTGTAGGTAAGGTTGCGACTAAATCTACATTAGACGCGAGTAGTGCAGGCATTTGATAATGACGGGTAAACACCGAAATTTTACGTTTTTGTCCAATACGCTCTAAAGCTTGATCAATCCAACCCAGTCCCGCTTGTTTCTCTGGATTCACACCAAAACCAACGCCCATACCTGTTTTAGAAACCCAAATATGTTGTGCATCTAAGTAGCTTTTTAAATTCAGGTTATTGGCAGCAGGGTGTTTGTGATTGAGCAGGCAAGAAAAACTATCACGCCAAACTAAAACCTGATGGAAACTTTGTGGAATTTCATTAAAACGGTTAATCGCCAAATCGACTTTACCTTGTTCCATGTCGCGATAAGACACATCACTCGGGGTTAAAAAGTCTAATACCACATTAGGTGCTTCAGAGCGTAAAGCTTTAACCAAGCGTGGGACTAATGTGGCTTCTGCGTAATCGGAGGTCATAATCCGAAATACACGATTTGAAGTATAAGGGCGGAACTCAGTACGCGGCTCCAAAATCATAGAAAGGTCAGATAAGGCATCGCGGATACGCGGTTGTAATTCTAAGGCACGTTCAGTTGGCGTCATGCCTTCAGAAGAACGAATTAGCAGGGGATCATTAAATAAATTGCGCAAACGACGTAAAATGTTACTCATCGCAGGTTGGGTAACGCCCAATTGTTCTGCAGCACGGGTTACATTTTTTTCACGAAGTAAGACGTCAAGATAAATTAATAGATTAAGATCAACCCGCTCCAGATTCATAAAATAAATACCGAAAATAAAATCACTAAATTATTGGAATTATGCCATAAGCCGTAAGGCTTGTGTATAAATTATGATGAAAAAATCGACGAGATAAACAGCAAAAAATCTGAATAAAAACAGCCAGCCCCATCATTATTTCCTAAAGAAATGTAGGTTGCCTAGTACTGCATCTATACTTTTTAATCTTAAATGCAAAAACACTTAAAAGCATTGGCAGAACTGATAGCAGATTCTATTTTGTATGAAACTTATGCACTTACATTGCGCTGAAAAGCAGCAAAATTTTGCTAAAAAATGGCAGAAATCGCCAATGCAAGCATTTTTTATGAAATGCAAGACTTAAGTCTAATGCAGAAAATATCGGCACAGAGATGAATTTGTAAGCAAAGATATTTGATTGATTTTCTAAATAAGGTTTTTAAAATCAATATGTTGTGTTTTTATTGTTTTTGTGAATTAAGACTTTGATCTATACATTTTTTTAAAAAATACCGAGAATTACACGAGAATATTGGATTAATTCATTCAGTCACTCTACTCTGTATTCATCGTAACGAAGTGCTCTAAATCTGAGCAATCAAGCATAAGCGCGATTTAGCCTTCGATTGATAAATCCTAAATAATATTACAGGGTACAATATCATGACTACATACCAAACAGCGATTGATGCAATCCGCGAATTAAAAGCAAAATTCGGCAACACTTGGGCAGACATCAGTCCTGAAGATGCTGCGCGTATGCAAATGCAAAACCGTTTCAAAACTGGTTTAGATATTGCTAAATATACAGCTGCGATTATGCGTCGTGATATGGCTGCTTATGATGCTGATTCAAGCAAATACACTCAATCTTTAGGTTGCTGGCACGGTTTTGTTGCGCAACAAAAAATGATTGCGAACAAAAAATACTTCGGTACTACTGAACGCCGTTATATCTACCTTTCTGGTTGGATGGTTGCTGCACTTCGTTCAGAATTCGGTCCACTTCCTGACCAATCTATGCACGAAAAAACTTCTGTTCCTGCATTGATCGAAGAAATCTACACATTCTTACGTCAAGCTGACGCAAAAGAATTAAACGATTTGTTCCGCGCACTTAAAAAAGCACAAGACGCTGGTGATACTGCTAAAGCTGCTGAAATCACTGCTCAAATCGACAACTTTGAAACTCACGTTGTGCCAATCATTGCGGACATCGACGCTGGTTTCGGTAACGAAGAAGCAACTTACTTATTAGCTAAGAAAATGATCGAAGCGGGTGCATGTGCACTTCAAATCGAAAACCAAGTTTCTGACGCGAAACAATGTGGTCACCAAGCTGGTAAAGTAACTGTTCCACACGAAGACTTCATCGCTAAAATCCACGCGTTACGTTATGCGTTCTTAGAAATGGGTCTTGACGACGGTATCATCGTTGCACGTACTGACTCTGAAGGCGCTGACTTAACTCAAAAAATCCCAGTAGTTAAAGAGCCAGGCGACATCGCTTCTCAATACATCAGCTACTTAGACACTCAAGAAATTGACATCTCTGAAGCGAAAGAAGACGAAATCCTAATCAAGCGTGATGGTAAATTACACCGTCCTAAGCGTTTAGCTTCTGGCTTGTACCAGTTCCGTGAAGGCACTCAAATTGACCGCGTTGTACTTGACTGTGTAACTAGCTTACAAAACGGTGCTGACCTTCTTTGGATCGAAACTGCGACTCCAAACGTAGAAGAAATCGCTCACATGGTTAACCGTGTACGTGAAGTTGTGCCAAATGCGAAACTTGTTTACAACAACTCTCCATCATTCAACTGGACACTGAACTTCCGTCAACAAGCGTACGACCGTTGGGTTGCTGAAGGTAAAGACGTATCTGCATACGACCGCGCTAAATTAATGAGCGCTGAGTACGACGATTCTGAATTGGCTGCTGAAGCTGACGAAAAAGTACGTACATTCCAAGCAGACGCTTCTCGTGAAGCAGGCGTGTTCCACCACTTGATCACTCTGCCTACTTACCACACAGCTGCTCTTTCTACTCACGAGCTTGCTCAAGGTTACTTCGGTTCTGAAGGTATGTTGGCTTATGTTGCTGGCGTACAACGTAAAGAAATCCGCGGTGGTATCGCTTGTGTGAAACACCAAGCAATGGCTGGTTCTGACATCGGTGACGACCACAAAGAAATCTTCGCTGGTGACAACGCGCTTAAAGCGGGTGACGATGCGAAAAACACAATGAACCAATTCAACGCGTAATCGCTTGATGGTTTAAAAGAAAACCCTGCTGATGCAGGGTTTTTTTATGGCTGTAGAAAAATCAAAGAATTCTGAAACACTTTTTAAGAAATAACTTTAAAGTGAAGTTTCTTTATTTATGAAAATTCAGCAGCTGTAACCTATTTAATTTTGATCACATCTGCCTGTACAGAAGCAGGGTAATGGAAAGACACCTTAATCCATTGTTTTTGTTGTGTAGGAATCGGTTCTAAAAATTGCGGATCGACTACAGCAGCATATTCCTGATATTGCTGATCGACCAAAACCAAGTCATTGGCATGTAATTGTAATGCTTGATCAGATTGATTGTGAATTGCCAGAAAATAATCGTGTGCCATCACAGGGTCGTTTAATTCTTTGACCTCAACATTTTGTACGTGTTCAGCCTGAATATCGACATGCTTCAGGGCATTACTGACTTGCATATTTTCTACAGGATGTAAGAAAACCTGAGTTTCATTTTTCTGTTGATTTTGTGTCTTTTTCTGATTGTATAAGCTGAATTGAAGACCGTGAGCTGTGAGTTGAATACGTGCATAGGCTTGCCCATTTTCTGTATTGAGCAACCATTCATTTGCCGTGTTTTGCGATGGGTGTTGGTTCTGTTTGTCTTGCTGATTGTTGCCCTGAGCAGCTTGAATCGTTCCCGCCACTTGGTTTTCGCGCTGGCGCTGTTTCGAGCGTTTAATGTCGCTGAGTTGAAAGGTTTGATCATCATTCAGGCGTAAATGAATCACATGCTGTTCACAGTTGTCACAAGGCAATAAGGCTCTAAAGTTACCTGTAGCTTGTCCTGTCCATGAAGTTGCTGAATTTTGAACTTCAGTTTTGGGCGTAATTTGTGGCTCAGAAGGCAAAGCGGATTGATATTCCCTGCTTGGATCAGTTGATCCGCAAGCTACTAAAAATAAGCTAAGTGTACTGAGTGCAATCGGATAACGATTCAGCATAAATGTTCTAAACTTCAAACTTGTCTTGCTGCCACCTTAAACTTTCACCTTGTATCTGAAAAGCCAATTTGTCTTATTTTTAATGAAGATTTGTAGCAAATCATAACAAGCCCGATGTTTTAAAGTTTTAAGTTTCACTTCAAGGATTACATCGGATTAGACCGTAAAAAACTCAGCAAACTGTGCGTAAATTTATATATTTACCATTTTAAACTTGCTTGAATCTAGCAATGAATAAGCGCAAAAACAGTATGATTTTGCATGGAATGACAAAAATAAGATGAGTGCAGGAAATTTTTATACATTTATAAAGTATTTGTTTATTTATTCGTCGTTTTAGACTTTTGTATTTGTCGATGCTTGCTAAAATTCGCACACTTTATTTGGGGTATGCGGTTGTGTTTGAAAAGTTAGCTGAGCGAAGCTTAAATTTAATGGGTTGGGAAATCGACAATCATTGTCCGTTGGAATTAGACCAATATGTGATGATTGCTGCACCGCATACCAGTAATTGGGATGCCTTATATGCACGCTTAGGGCTTAAAGCTTTGGGCGTTAATGTTCGCTTGACCATTAAAGACAGCTATATGAAATTGCCGTTTGGGCCATTTGTCCGTGCGATGGGAGGTATTGGTATAGACCGTCGTCCGAAAGCACCAGGCGAAGCACGACCTAGTATGGTTCAGCTCATGACGGACTTATTTAAAACCCATCCTAAATTGGTGATGTTGGTGACGCCTGAAGCCACACGTGCGCGTCAAGAACAATGGAAAACAGGTTTTTATCATGTTGCGTTAAATGCAGGTGTGCCAATTGCTTTGGCGTATATGGATTACGCAAAAAAGAAAACGGGTGTGGGAAAAATTGTGCATCCAACCGGCGATTTTGAAAAAGATATGGCTGAAATCATGGCATTTTATGCGCAGGTTCAAGCAAAATTTCCTGAAAGTTTTAGTGTCGATACACGTTACTATTCAGAATAAGCACACTATTTCAGTGTAATAATCTATCAAAACTAAAAGACAGGGGATTATCCCTGTCTTGCTTTAAAACGTGGATTGGATTTGCAAATCACAAATAATTTGCCACGACGTTTCACAATTTGACAATCGGCACGCGATTTTGCACTTTTTAAAGATGAACGAACTTTCATGAAGATAAACACTACAATATGTAATGTTATAATATTACATTAATAGATGACTCTTGAAAAGTGTCGATAGTCATAAAATTACCGCGTATCTTTTAAGGAGAAAATTTAAACAACAATCTTTTGGTATAAGCCCGCACGTACAGTTCCCGCTTTGCTCTCTTTAACTTTTTGCCAAGTCTGCGGTAATTTTAACAGGTTTAAATCACGATCTGCTTCAACATAAATCAGACCTTGTGCCGCAATGAGTGGATCAGCCAACCCTGCCAATTCTTCCCATAAATCTAAACTATAAGGCGGGTCTAAAAATACCAAATCAAACTGATCTTTTAGTGTCGCCAAAGCATGTTGTGCGGTAGAAACTTTTAATTGTGCTTTGCTTTTATTGACGCGTAATAATTCTAAATTTTGCTGTAAAAACTGTGCTTGTGTACGGTTTGGCTCAATCATGACCACGTGTGCCGCACCGCGAGACAGGGCTTCAAAAGCTAAAGCGCCCGAACCTGAACAGAGGTCTAACACTTTGGCGTTTTGCACATCCCACATTAACCAGTTGAATAAGGTTTCGCGCACTCGGTCGGGCGTAGGGCGTAATCCCTCAATTGAAGCAAAAGCCAACTGACGACGTTTCCATTCTCCACCAATAATGCGTAGTTGATTTTTCATGGCTTAGTCGCTCTCAATTGGGTTAGTGGGTACAACTGCTGTTGGCGCAGTTGCAGGTGGATTGGTTGGAGCTGAACTCGGAGTAGTTTGCGAAGGATTTGGGTTGAGCGCAGGGTGATTGGTTGCTGTATTCGGATTATTCACGTTATTCGTATTTGGTGCAGTAGATGAAGGGACTTCACCACTTGGCAATTCACTTGGTTTTAAACCTGCAGTCATTAAGCCACCACTCACTTGTGCGGCAGATGGACGAATTGGCTTTTTATTTTTATTCAGTAACCAATAGTCTAAAACTGGACGCGCCAAAGCCGTTGCTGCAGAACCACCGCGACCATTTTCTAGAATGATGGCAATTGCGATTTCAGGGTTTTCGGCAGGAGCGAAGCCAACAAATAAACCGTGGTCAAGCTGACGGTCGGTCAATAAGGCTTCGTTATAGCGTTTACCTTGCGCAATACTTTTAACCTGTGCTGTACCTGTTTTACCTGCAACTGAATATTGCAAGCCGCCTTTAATCCCTTTACCTGTACCTGATTGAATCACATCAACCATGGCATCACGCATTTTAATCCAGTCTTCTTCTGTGCCGTTAAAGTCAATTTTTCCGTTGGTACCATTGTGAACTTTAAATGGTTTCGCGCCACGACTTTCACGTAACACGTGCGGTGTGACTTTAAATCCTTTGTTGGCGGTGATGGCGGTGGCCATTGCTAATTGCAATGGTGTCGAGGTAAATGCACCCTGACCAATACTGACGGAAATTGTTTCACCTTTCATCCATTTGGCTTTGCGCGTACGCATTTTCCAGTCCGGGTTTGGGTAGAGTCCTGTGCTTTCACTTGGTAAATCGACCCCAGTTTTTTCACTAAAGCCAAATTGACGCATCCAGTCATTCATTTTTTCAATGCCCATGCGATACGACAATACATAGAAGTAGGTATCACACGACACGACTTGAGCTTTGTGCATATCGACAATGCCATGCCCAGTTTTTTTATGGTCACGGAAACGGTGGCTGTCGCCTGGTAAAGTGAAATAACCATAATCCTGAATGGCGGTTTTCCAGTCGACATAGCCATAATGAATACCGCCTAAACCAAACATCGGCTTAATGGTAGAACCCGGTGGATAAACACCTTGTACTGCACGGTTATAGAGTGGTTGATCTAAATTATCGCGTAAGGCAGAGTAGTCGGTATGGCTAATACCTGTGACAAATAAGTTAGGGTTAAAACTCGGACTGGAGACTAAAGCTAAAATTTCACCTGTACGTGGGTCAAGTGCCACAATTGCACCACGGCGTTCTGCCAGTTGTTCAGAGGCGACCACTTGCAAGCCATAATCCAATGACAAAAACAAATCATTGCCACGTACAGGGTCTTTACGTCCTAAATTGCGCAGCACATTACCATGTGCATCGGCTTCTACAGATTCGTTGCCGGGTACGCCATGTAGCAAGTGCTCATACGATTTCTCCACCCCAATTTTGCCAATCAAGTTGGTGCCTGCATAAGCATCTTTGTCAATTTCTTTCAGTTCTTTGTCGTTAATGCGCCCGACATAACCAATCACGTGCGTAAATAAGTCACCATGCGGATAGTAACGTGTCATCTGGGTTTCAATATTGACCCCAGGGAACTGAAATTTAACTTCACTAAAACGGGCAATATCCGATTCATTTAAATTCAGCTTGATCGATACACGTTCAGTTTTACGTGAAGTTTTAATCCGACTTTTAAAGCGATCGATATCTTCTTCTGTCAGTTGTAAAACAGGTGTCAGTCGCGCAATGGTATCGTCAATATCTTCAACATCTGCACGGCTTAAAGTGGCTGAGAACACAGGGTAGTTATCTGCCAATAACACACCATTGCGGTCATAAATATAACCACGTGCAGGTGCGAGTGGTTGTAGCCGAATTCGGTTTTTATCTGATGCAGTCGCAAATTCATCGTAGCCGCTAATTTGTAAAAAGGCATAACGAGCCACCAACAGCAGCAAGAAAAAAACCACAACACCCACCGAAAAAAAGATGCGATTGCGAAAAATACGCTTCTCTTGCTGAGCATTTTTTAACGGATAGTGTTGTTTCATACAAAAATTGGCTTAACAAAAATGAGGGAGAACGAATTTGGACTATTCTAACGCATCTATTGGCAATTTTGAGTAACCATGTTTGACTGAATTGCCCGATTTAACCTAGAAGATGGGCGCAATCTTAATTTTTGACTTTAGCGACATCAAAATTGTAATTTGCTGTATATAAGAATCCTGACAATTCTGCTAGAGTCAAAACACGAAAACAGGACTGTTTTTAAAATTAAAACAAATGGACACTGGTGACAATAATGACAAAAGTCTATTCTTTCGTGGCATTACTTGCCTTTTCAAGTTTTAGCTTTGCTGGGAACACTACTTTTTTACCTGAAGCAAAAATTAGCGCAGATAGCGCAAAAACCTGGAATGTAGGGGCGGGTATTACCCAAAAATTACTGCATTTGAATGGTGAATGGGTCAATCCTTATGGCATTGCCTATCTAAAAGCGGGGGCTTTTTTAAATGGTGACCATGAAGTCGGTGGGCAAACAGGTTTTCGTTACCCATACCACCTCACAGGTAAAGACAAAAATGGTTATTATATTGGCGCTTACGCAGGACACCTAGAATCTAAATGGGTGGATGGTGAAGAAAAAGCGCGTTTAGGTGCAGGCATTGATCTGGCTTATGTATTACTGAGCCCTGAACGCATCAGTAGCTTTAGTGTTGGCATTGGCGCAGGTGAAAAATTGGAAGATCGACAAGGGCGAGTGATTGCGGAAACTGAGCCTAGACTACAATTTTCCTATACGCTCAGTATGGGTTTGTAGTCAGAATAGTGACTTTTAACTACTTTAGAATCTTGTAATTAGAACTAAATATGGAAAAAATGCATGCTTGAGTACGTCAATCAGTTGTGGCAAACCTTTTTGAATCGTCCAGATTTTTGGGCCGTGCTCAGTATTATTCCTGTGACTGCTTTTGTGACTTGGGCGCACGTGTGGATGGCACTAAAAATGGTGTTCTATCCAATTAGCTTTTGGGGCTTTCACCTTGGGCCTATTCCTGTGGGATGGCAGGGGATTGTACCGCGTAAAGCAGGGCGTATTTCAGGCATCATTACCGATAACACATTGTCAAAATTAGGTTCATTGCGTGAGTTTCTCAATGCTATGGACCCTGAAGATATGGCGCGTATTATTGGTGAGCAAGTGGGTTTTGAACTTGAGCACTTAATTGATGAGGTCATGTTAGACCGCAATGCTGTGCTTTGGGAAAACCTACCGTATTCGATTAAACGCCGTATTTACGCACAGGCGCATAAACAATTGCCAGGTGTGCTGCGTGAATTGGTGACTGAACTGACCTTGAATGTTGAATCCTTGGTGGATATGCGTGAAATGGTGGTCAGCCAAATGGAAGGTGATCGCCGCTTAATGGTGCGTATGTTCCTAAAAGTCGGTCAAAAAGAAATTAACTTTATTTGGCATATCAGTGCATTGATTGGGATGTTCTTTGGTATTTTCCAAATGATTGTTTGGTTTCTTGTACCATGGCACTGGACGGTTCCATTTTGGGCGGCAATTTGGGGCTTCTTGACCAACTGGATTGCGATTTGGATGGTATTTAACCCAGTCGAACCACATTACGTGAAATATCCGCAGTTCTTTAAATTGACTGAAAATCGTCAATTTCCATGGATTAAGCCAGTGATTCCACGCATTGGGACTTATAATATTCAGGGTGCGTTCATGAAACGCCAAGAAGAAGTCTCGGATGTGTTTGCAACGGTAGTCACAGAAGATCTGATTACGTTAAAATCGATTATGACTGAAATGATGTATGGCAGTAAAAAAGACAAAACCCGCCGTATTGTCAAACGCCACATCAACGAAATTATGGAAACACCATTGGTTCGTACCTCTTTACAGTTGTCTTTGGGGCCAAAAGAGTATGCCAAACTCAAGACTGACTTGATTGATCGTTCGATTGAAATTACGATGGTGCCTGTATGCGACCCTGCCTTTAATGCGAGCCGTGCACAGAAAATTTATCAAATGTTCAGAGATCGTATTCGTGAACTGACGCCAAAAGAATTCCAGAATCTCTTGCGTCCTGCCTTTCAGGAAGATGAGTGGATTTTAATTGTCTTGGGTGGTGTAACTGGTTTTATTGCTGGTTTAATACATTTGTTTGTCGCTTTCTTATAAGAGGATGCTGGCTGCGTAAAGGGCGATGGCTCTGATATGCAACGAGTGTCAAATACATTGTTAAAATGAGGATGTTTTTTTATGCGCATTATCTTACTCGGACCACCTGGAGCAGGTAAAGGTACACAAGCTCAGTTGATCTGTAAGCGCTACAATATCCCACAAATTTCAACCGGTGATATGCTCCGTGCTGCAATTCGTGAAGGTACTGAATTAGGTCTACAAGCCAAAAGCGTCATGGACGGTGGCGGTTTGGTATCTGATGAACTGATCATTGGCTTAGTGAAAGAGCGTATTGCGCAGCCAGATTGCGTGAATGGTTGTATTTTTGATGGTTTCCCTCGCACTATTCCACAAGCTGAAGCCTTGGAAAGCGAAGGCATCAATATCGACCACGTGATTGAAATTGATGTTGCAGACGAAGAAATCGTACAACGTTTGTCTGGTCGTCGTCAGCACCCTGCATCTGGTCGTATTTATCACCTTGTTTACAATCCACCAAAAGTGGAAGGTAAAGATGACGAAACTGGCGAAGATTTGGTTCAACGTCCAGATGACCAAGAAGAAACTATTCGTAAACGTTTAAAAGCGTATCACTCAGAAACTGAGCAATTGGTTGGCTTCTATCAAGGTCGTGCTGCTTCTGGTGAAAATGCACCAAGCTATAACAAATTGAATGGTCTTCGTCCAATTGAAGAAGTTCAAGCAGATTTGTTTGCTATTTTAGACCAAGCAAAATAAGTCTAGGTTTTAGACCAAGCCTGTTTAAAAGAAAATAAAATCGCTTAAACAGGCAGCTTGTTTTGACTTTAAAAGAGTCCTGATTCATATTAGGGCTCTTTTTATTTGTGTCAGTTTGGGAGAGTGCTTTGCAACATGCTGCTGTGATCATCATGTTATTGGCAAGTATTGCCGTTTTAGGCTTTCTTGTTTTTGTGAGCTATAAGTTATTGCGCAACACACAAGCTCAGAATTCGGCTGAAAAAAAATCAGGTAAGCACTATCAATTGCATCCGAAACTTAAACAACAGCAAGAACAACAACGTCAGTCTGAAGATTCTCAGGATAAATAAATCATCTCTGCACAATCTTGTGCATAGATTGCACAGTTATCCACACGATTTTGGATAATCCACATTGCTTTGATGATCTAGCTTGTCATCAATAAGCTTAGATCACTTTGCAAAACTCTACCGAAGCACTTACTTAGATATGGGCGCGTGATGAATTTCATGCAGCGTAGTATGACGATGTGCACCAAATTCAAAGCGATCAGGCCAGTTACACACATCTGACACCACACATTCAGCGCATTTAGGCTTACGCGCAATACAACAATAACGGCCATGTAAAATTAGCCAGTGATGCGAGTCAATTAAAAATTCTTTAGGAATGACTTTAATCAAACGGTGTTCGACTTCTAAAACATTTTTACCTACAGCTAAACCTGTACGGTTACCTAAGCGGAAAATATGCGTATCGACCGCCATAGTAGGCTGTCCAAATGCGGTATTTAACACTACATTGGCCGTTTTGCGTCCCACGCCGGGCAAGGCTTCTAAATCGGCACGATTATCAGGCACGATGCTGCCGTGTTTTTCGATGAGAATTTTGCAGGTTTTAATGACATTTTCTGCTTTGGAATTATACAGCCCGATGGTTTTAATATATTCTTTTAAACCTTCCACACCTAAGGCATAAATCGCTTCGGGAGTATTGGCAACAGGAAACAGTTTGTCGGTGGCTTTATTGACGCTGACATCGGTCGCTTGTGCAGATAAGGTCACCGCTATCAGCAATTCAAATGGATTGGAAAAATTCAGTTCAGTGGTCGGATTTGGACGTTGGTCACGTAAGCGCTCAAAAAAAGTCTGAATTTGCTTTTTGGTCATATTTTTAGACGGCTTTTCTTTGAGCGTGGTGCTTTTGGCAGCCGTTGTTTTGACCGCTTTATTGGTCAGACGTGTATTTCTTTCGGGCATGTTTATGCTCCTAATTCACGTAACTGTTGTTGTAAATTGGTTAGTAATAGCCGTTTTTTCTCATCGTCACGCACACTGAGTTGTTTTTCGAGTTTTTTAATTTGTGTGCGTAATTTTGCCAGTTCGATGGTGGTTTGTGCATCGGCAGTGGAAATCTGTTCATTTTTTTGCACAGGCAATTCAATCACAGGCACAGCAGCATCGGCTTGTGCAGAAAATTGAGCAAACAGTTCGGTATCAATTTCTGCACGTACCACAGGGCCTTTACGGTGCAGACGACGTTGTTCTTCACGTTGTATGTGGGCGTAGTAGCGTTGGCGTAAATCATTCTGTTCTGCCACTCGTGCGCTATCAGAAAGCAGGGGTTGTGTATCTTCTACCAAGTCAATGCAATCGACAGGGCAAGGTGGGATACACAATTCACAGCCAGTACATAAATCAGTCAAAATGCTGTGCATGAGTTTGCCTGAGCCTAAAATGGCATCGACAGGGCAGGCATTAATACATTTGGTACAACCAATGCACTCATCTTCACGAATTAGCGCTTTCATACGCTGTGGGCGTCCATCTGCCTGCACAGGCCAAACACTGGCTTCTGCGGTCAATACAGGGCGTTGCAGTAAGTTTGCTAGTGCATCTGCAACAGGTTGTCCACCGGGTACGCATTTATTGGCCGCTTCGCCTTCTGCAATCGCTTTGGCGTAGGGTAAACAGCCATCACGGTGACCACATAAGCCACATTGAGTTTGAGGGAGTAGCGCATCAATATTTTGAATCAGAGCAATTTGCGAATTCATGGACAAACCAATGCCACTTTAAACAGCAGCAGAAAAACGGAAGATAAGGCTAGGGGGAAATTCTAGGTCGATGATTTTAGCACGATTTTTGCTTTTAGGCTTGTGCGCAAATTAAGAACAACAATTGCTAGCTTTTTGGGCAAAAATGCTCAAAACTATGAATTAATTTGTTACATTAACTTATGGGCTTAACACGCTAAAAAATAAGTTAAATTTATGAAAATACAAATGTTTTAAAGTTTTTTGAAAAAAACTATTGTAGATTGTTAACAAAAGATATTTAATATTTTGCGCCAAAATATATCATTGATTGAAATTTTGACCAATTTTGATCCATTTTCTGCTGAGGATTAAGCGTTGAAATACAACAGCCTTAACGAATTCCTAGATTACGTTAAAACACGTGATGCACATCAACCAGAGTTTCTACAAGCTGTAGAAGAAGTAATGACCAGCCTTTGGCCGTTCATTGAAAAGAACCCTCAATATGCAGCACATGGTTTGCTTGAGCGTTTGGTTGAGCCTGAGCGTGCAATTCAGTTCCGCGTTTCTTGGGTAGATGACCAAGGTCAAACCCACGTAAACCGTGCATTCCGTGTACAGTACAACTCAGCAATTGGTCCATTTAAAGGTGGTATGCGTTTCCACCCATCAGTGAACCTTTCAATTTTAAAATTCTTAGGTTTTGAACAAACCTTTAAAAATGCTTTGACCACATTGCCAATGGGCGGTGGTAAAGGTGGTTCAGACTTTGACCCTAAAGGTAAGTCTGAAGGCGAAATTATGCGTTTCTGCCAAGCCTTAATGATCGAGTTATATCGTCATTTAGGTTCTAACACGGATATTCCTGCGGGTGATATTGGTGTAGGCGGTCGTGAAGTGGGTTACATGGCGGGTATGATGAAGAAGCTCAGCAATGACACTTCATGTGTATTCACAGGTAAAGGCTTGTCTTTCGGTGGTTCTTTGGCGCGTCCAGAAGCTACAGGTTACGGTACTGTGTATTTCGCTGAGGAAATGCTCAAGACTCGTGGCGATTGCTTTAAAGATAAAGTCGTTGCGATTTCTGGTTCAGGCAACGTTGCACAATTTGCTGCAGACAAAGCAATGTACTTGGGTGCGAAAGTAGTTTCACTTTCTGACTCGAATGGTACTGTGTACGTGAAAGAAGGTTTCACGCCAGAATTACTTGCTGAAGTGATGGAACTTAAAAACGTAAAACGTGGTCGTATTTCTGAATTTGCGTCTAAGCACGGTTTTGAATACCTTGAAGGTCAACGTCCTTGGGGTATTAAATGTGATATCGCGCTTCCATGTGCGACTCAAAACGAACTTGATGCGAATGATGCAGCAGCGCTTCTTGCAAACGGCGTAATCTGTGTTGCTGAAGGTGCGAACATGCCTTCTACACTTGAAGCGGTTGAGAAATTCGTTGAAGCGAAAATTCTTTATGCGCCAGGTAAAGCATCTAACGCCGGTGGTGTAGCAACTTCTGGTCTGGAAATGTCTCAAAACGCATTGCGTTTAGGCTGGACTTTCGAAGAAGTTGATGAGCGCTTACACGCAATCATGAAAGAAATTCACCGCAACTGCGTAAAATTCGGTACGAAAGAAGACGGTACCGTGAACTATGTAGACGGCGCAAACATCGCTGGCTTCGTAAAAGTTGCTGATGCAATGCTTTCTCAAGGCGTATTCTAAGTCTGACTGAGTTTAAGCTTGAAAAAAACCGAGGTGAATGCCTCGGTTTTTTTATATTGCGATTTTATCGTTATAGAGTGCCTTTGACTGCTTCACGCTCTACGGTCATGTCGAATACATAGGCATATTTAGACTGGTCAGCTGCCGGATTTTTAATTTCATAACGTTTTACCCGAATAATCTGACGCTCATTCGATGAATGCTGAAAACCTTCGATCTGATCGTAAAATAAAGTCCAGTCTTTATCGACCTGAGTCTTTAAGCCTTTTTTATCATATTTGATTTCTTTCACCTGTAAGCAGGTTTGCTGAGCTACACCCGTACAGGCTTTAGTCTGTGACGAAACTTCCAGGAAAATGGTTTCTGCCTGACCTTGGTATTTGGTTTCCGGTGTCATTTTTCCGGTAAAGACATATTTTTGACCATCAGCTGCAGTAATACTCAGTTTTGGCTGATTGGCATCATTTAGATCCAGACTAAACGGAATATTACGCTTTTGCAGAAGCTGGCTGATAAAACGTTCCTGTTCCATTAATGGTGCATCACATGCCATCATGGTGCCCATCATGTCACCCGTACTCAGGGAATTATCTTTAACAGTCCAGCTCGTGCCAAGGCCATTACAGCCAGAAGCTACACTTAGTCTGCCTCGTTGATCAAAGCTCAGAACAATCGGGCGTTGCAGCCCACGATCAAGTTCCCAGGTATAAGCGGGCAAAATTTGTGTAGGCGTTTTTAATGTGGTGGATAGAGTAGAAATAGCCGGATCTCCTGAAGTGGCAGGAAGATGTGAAGATTGACATGCAGTTAAAGCCAAAGGGAGCAGGGCAAGCGCAAAAATACTGAATTTCATTGGTTTATATTCTATGTGCTAAAGTTTCAACGTGATTATAACCAAGAGATTAACAAAAAATATGGATACAAATCGTAGCTTTTGCTAACAAAATGTATCCAAATTAAAAAGTCAGATTTTAAATAAGCGGAGCTATCGGTTAGTCAAAACGATAAATATCCATACCGAGTGAACCCATGCTAAAGCTGCTATGTACAATGTTAAATCGATCTCCCGTACCCATTGCAAAAAACAGCGGTGCAAAGTGTTCTAGGGTTGGGTGATTACGTGCTACATGTGGCAATTGTTGCCAATCTAGTACTGCATCATAATTGCGATGACTTAAATGCTGCACCACACGATTACGGAAACTAGATGCCCATTCAGGCACAGCCGCATTGGGTGTATTCCATGATAATTCACGTAAGTTATGGGTGATACTGCCTGAGCCAATCAGTAAAATTTGCTGTTCACGTAATGGCGCTAAACTTTGCCCAATGTGATAAATCTGTTCGGCGCTCATATTCATGGGCAAAGAAATGGTAATCACTGGAATATTGGCATCGGGATACATGTGTAGTAATGGCATCCATACGCCATGATCATGCGGGCGTGTGCTGTTGGCATGGGCAGCAAAGCCCGCATCAGCCAAACGCTGCAAAATATCTTCTGCCAGTTCAGGTAAGCCAGGTGCAGGGTAGCGCAGGGCGTACAAGGCTTCAGGAAAACCACGGAAGTCATGCCATGTTTCAGGGCGAATACCTGTGTTGACCTCCAGTGCATTACTTTCCCAATGCGCCGACATCACCACAATGGCTTGCGGTGTTGGCAAATTTTCACTTAAACGGCTGAGTGCAGGCCCGACCTGTTCAGGATTGAGTGCCAACATGGGCGAACCATGTGAGATAAATAAACCGGGTAATGTCTGTAAGTTCATGCCTAGATCCCTAAAGCCTGCTGTTCTACAGCATCGCAAAAAAGTGTGTATAGCGAAATGTACTTTTGTTCAACGCTATGTTGCAGCTTTGCAACGTCGTTTGAGTTGAAGATATTTTGATAACTCAACGTACAAATTGAATAAGTTGATTTAACCTGCACGATGATAAGGATGGTTGTGGTTGATGCTCATAGCACGGTATAGCTGCTCAATCAGCATCACGCGAACTAAAGGGTGTGGCAAAGTTAGTTTGGATAATGACCAATGCCATGCTGCTGCTTTACGTACTGCTTCAGAGTGACCATCTGGTCCACCAATCGCAAGCACGACATCATTGCCTTCTAGCATCCAGCCTTTCATGGTTTCTGCAAGTTTTTCGGTGCTGAACTCTTTGCCGCCCACTTCCAAGGCAATTAACAGCTCATTGTTTTTCATGGCATTTAAAATGCTATCACCTTCAATTTGGCGATATTTTAGAATATCGGCCTCAGAATCATTTTTGCCACGTTTCGCCATTGGCAGTTCGACAATTTGAGTCTGCACAAAAGGCTGAATCCGTTTGAAATAATCTTCAAAACCAGTCAGCACCCAAGCAGGCATTTTTTGTCCAATGGTCAGAATGCGAATTTTCATAGGCGAGTTCATGTAGCGATCAATCAGAATCTCGCATTATAACCATGATTCAACACAAGCGCTGTGTAACGACACAATTTGCAATTGAATTTGCCAACAGGCTGTTGCTTTAATACTCAGCAATCTTATTGGTCTTTTTTGTCTTGGAATTATCAGCATGCGCGCGTTTCAAAGTCAGCAGTTATATTCATGGATATTGGGCGCGGGTATGGGATTGATGACCACTGCTACATTTGCTGTGCCTGAGGCTCAATGGGCAGAACCAAACAATTTGCAAGTCTATATGCAGCAAGTGATTGGGCAGCAGGGTTTGGGTAATTCCGAACAGTATCGTCATTATAAAAATGTGATTGAACTGAATCGGGTTTCGGCATGGATTCGGGAACAAATGCGAGTATTTGGAATTCCGTGTCAATTTCAAAATTATGTGGTCAATCAGCAAAGCTACCGCAATGTGGTGTGCAAATTGAATATCGGTGCTGCGCAAAAAACGATTTTTGGTGCGCATTACGATGTTTATGGGCAGCAGCAGGGGGCAAATGACAACGCTTCTGGCGTTGCAGGTGTAATCGAAACAGCACGAATTTTGGCGCAGGAAAAGAATAAACTTAGTCAAAATGTTGAATTTGTTTTTTATACCTTGGCAGAGCCACCATTTTTTAAAACCGAGTCGATGGGCAGTTTTATACATGCCAAATCTGTGCAGGCTGAAAAGGAAAAAATCCGTGCGGTGTATGTGCTGGATATGATTGGTTATTACGATAAAAATTTGGTGCAAAATTACCCAATCGGTTTAAAGTGGATTTACCCAAGTCATGGCAATTTTATTGTGGCATTGAGTAATATGCAATCACGTGAAATGAGTGCAAGCTATTGCAATACAATGCAGCGTTTGAACCAGTTGCAATGTGAGCGCGTGGTGGCACCGACTTTCATCAAGGGTATAGATTTTTCAGATCATTTAAATTATTGGAAATATGATATTCCTGCCATTTTAATTACCGATACGGGCAGTTATCGCAGCTCACTTCGCCACACCACAGGTGATACTTTAAAAACAGTAAATTTTGAAAAAATGGCACATGTCGTGAATGGCTTGGTTGCACAGATTTTATCACCTTGATGATTGATCGCAGCGCATAAAAAACGCAGCCCTGAATTGAAATAGGACTGCGGTTAAAAGGTCATCCACCTGGAGATATGGATGACCAGACCATGAAGCACGCTTCAATCAAAAGCGTCTGATCAATTTATCGGTCTAAATAGACCAAACAAGAAACATACAGCGCGATGTATCTTAAATTTATATATGTGGATGGTTTGCCTATTTTTCAAGGAAATTGAATTAAAAACAGACTATCCATTTTAAAAATAATTAAAAAATTATTCAATTATTTTAAATCCAGAATCTAAATACGACAAAAGAGCACCGAAGTGCTCTTTTGAGATGTTCTATGCTTAAAGCAGAGTAACTTGCTTAATGACGTGCGGCTTTGCCTGCTGCTACTGGCTTCACAATCGGTGCCTTGGTTAAAGGCTTAGGCATACTGGTCAGTGCCAAAGGCAAGATTTCATCAATGCTTTTCACAGCCTTGATTTCCAAACCTTCTTTGACATTGTCTGGAATTTCAGACAAGTCACGCACGTTTTCCTGTGGGATAAATACCAGTTTGATACCACCACGATGTGCCGCAAGAAGTTTCTCTTTCAAGCCACCAATGCGCATTGCACGACCACGTAAGCTGGTTTCGCCTGTCATGGCAATATCAGGACGAATTGGAATATCTGTAAATGCAGATACCAATGCCGTAGTCAATGCCAAACCTGCAGATGGACCATCTTTAGGTGTTGCACCTTCTGGCAAGTGTACGTGTACATCGGTTTCGGCAAATACATTGGCTTCAATGCCTAAACTGTCGGCACGGGTACGCACAACGGTCATCGCGGCTTTGATTGACTCTTGCATCACATCACCCAATGAACCTGTGGTGATGAAATTACCTTTGCCTTTCATGGTTGCCACTTCAATGGTGAGTAATTCACCACCCACTGAAGTCCAAGCCAAGCCATTTACACGACCCACTTCGGCTTCTTCTTCTGCCATACCATAGTCAAATTTGTGTGGACCAAGGTAGTCAGGCAAGTTTTGTGAAGTCACATCTACCTGTAGGTTTTTGGCTTTTTTGCTGACTGCTTCTTTCACCACCTTACGGGCAATTTTTGACACTTCACGTTCCAGACTACGCACACCTGCTTCACGTGTATAGCGCTGCACAATGTCACGAATCGCTTCTTCATGAACCGTCAATTCTTTAGCACGCAAGCCATTATTTTTGATGGCTTTAGGGACAAGATAGCGTTCTGCAATATTCACTTTTTCATCTTCGGTATAACCCGGTAGACGAATTACTTCCATACGATCTAACAGAGCTTCTGGAATATTCATGCTGTTGGCAGTACAAATGAACATCACTTCAGACAAGTCTAAGTCTAGATCTAAATAGTGATCATTAAACTTGTTGTTTTGTGATGGATCAAGTACTTCTAACAAAGCAGATGCAGGGTCGCCACGGTAATCCTGTGCCATTTTGTCAATTTCATCGAGCAAGAACAGTGGGTTCTTCACACCAACTTTAGTCAATGACTGCACAATTTTACCCGGCATCGCACCAATATAGGTACGGCGGTGACCGCGAATTTCCGCTTCATCACGTACGCCGCCTAGCGCCATGCGCACGAACTCACGTCCAGTGGCTTTTGCAACCGATTCACCCAGTGAGGTTTTACCTACACCCGGAGGACCGACTAAGCACAGAATTGGACCTTTGAGTTTTTTCACGCGCGACTGCACAGCAAGGTATTCCACAATACGGTCTTTGACTTCATCTAAACCGTAATGGTCGGCATCTAAAATTTCTTGTGCTTTCGCCAAGTTAATGCTGACTTTGCTGGCTTTGTTCCATGGCGTATCTAAAATTACTTCCAGATAGTTACGTACCACAGCCGCTTCGCTAGATGCAGGTTGCATGGCTTTTAGCTTACGGAACTCAGCTTCTGCTTTTTTGCGGACATGTTCTGGCAAGTCTGCTTCGGCCAGACGTTTTTCAATTTCAGCGACATCATCTTCCGCACCGCCGTTCATATCGGACAGTTCGCGTTGAATGACTTTCATCTTCTCATTCAAGAAGTATTCACGCTGATTTTT
Organism: Acinetobacter sp. YH01011; assembly: GCF_013420785.1. Lineage (NCBI taxonomy): Bacteria > Pseudomonadati > Pseudomonadota > Gammaproteobacteria > Moraxellales > Moraxellaceae > Acinetobacter > Acinetobacter sp. YH01011. The sequence goes on along the minus strand of NZ_VOYG01000018.1, from coordinate 16,735 downwards.
TTCCATCTGGCGTTTAACAGAGTCATGCAAGGTTTGCTCAATCTGCTGTTCTTCAGACTGTTGCAATAAATAAGTCATTAACTCGGTCAAGTGAGCTTCAAACTCATCGTGCTCAAGGAATTTTTGTTTGACATCAATATTCAATGGCACACGGGTTGCAACAAAGAACAACAACTGCAATAAATCTTCAATTTTATTGGCAGCAGCAATCAGTTCACGTGCATTGCGTAATTTTGCTTCTGCATATTGCGCAAATAAGGCACGTAATTCTTGCAAACGTGTTGCTTGGGTATTTTCATCCATCGCAACAGTCATTGGGCTCAAGCTGTGTTCTGCAGTCAAATACGCGTCTTCATCAATAATTTTTTCGAGTTTGGCGCGGTATAAGCCTTCAATCAGAACTTTGATACAGTTTTCATCATTTTCGTGATTCACAACTTGCACAATCTTCGCGACAGTACCGTATTGATATAAATTGTCGTGATCAATTTCTTCTGTAAGCGAATCTTTTTGCGCAACTACAAATACTAGATTGTCACTGTTACGAGCCACATCAACTGCATTGATCGATTTTTCACGACCTACAAATAGCGCGATTTGCATGTGTGGATAAACCACCACATCACGTAGCGCTAAAAGCGGTAATACACTTGGAACCTGAGGCTCTAAGGTTTCTTGATTCATAATAATTTCAGACATGGGCACTCCTAATGAGTGACAACGGTGTTGCCATGTTTTTAATAGTGATGGGTATTTTTTAAAATACAAGGGCAGGTCAACACAAATTGTTTAAAAAGTAGCTAAATATGTGATTTTAAATTGATCTATTCAGTCAAAATGATCAATTTAGCGTTTCAAGGTGCGTTTAAACTGTAAAAAATGTTGTGGAGTTAGTAAGGCATCTACAGGTTGATCCCAATTTTCACGTGGCAAGCGTGTATGAATTAGCTGAAAATCATGTGCAATCCCTAAGCGATAAGGATGCTGCGGGGCAGAGGCTAAAGTGCGGTCATAATAACCACCGCCCATTCCAATGCGGGTGCCATGCGTATCGCAAGCCAATAAGGGCATCAAGACTAAATCTAAATGGGAGATGTGTTTTCCGCGACTTGTTCTTGGTTCTTGCATCCCCAAACGATGATGGGCAAAGCGACGCTGACGATATTGTTGTGGGGTGATTTGTACCCACACCAAGTGTTGATTCATATTGCAAATCATGGGCAAATACACTTGTTTGCTATGCGCGAAGCAATATTCAATGATGCGGTGTGTATGAATTTCACCAAAAGCATGTAAATACATACCTACTTTTTTTGCGTACTGAAATTTTGGCAGTCGTATTAGCCGCTGCAAAACAGCTTGCTGTGCGTGTTGCTGTTGGGTGCGCGTGACCGCTCTGCGCTGTTGTCGAAGCTGTTTACGCAAGCTTTTAAGTTCCAACAACTGCATCTCGGCACATCCTTATATTCTTGAGTTTAAATGCTTGAATGGGTATGGGATTACTGTCATTTCATCGACAAAAACAAGCTTTTATCATACTTGGCATTTTAACAGGATGTGATGCTGTATTTCTGTTTATCTGAAACTTGACCTGCTATCGGATAGTCTAGCTCGAACCCTAGACGCAAAATTACAAAAACTCTTATGCTATTGCCCAATCAATGCCACGCCAACAATCTTCAAGATCGCTTCAAGATGGATTAGGCAGGCTTCAGTTAAAAACAACAAATATGTAAAAACACAAGCCAAAACAAAAACAACACTTTCATTTTGCTGTTCAGGGAGAACAAGAACATGAGTTATTCCAACAGGGTGTTTAAACATCTACTTCAAGGCGTGCTGGCTTTAGGAAGTTGTGTCAGCGCACAAAGTTATGCAGATTCGACCTATTTACCGCAGCCACCGAATACCCAACAAGTCTTTTTTGTCGGCAATAACTGGGATGGCACAGTGACGGTGATTCACCCTTCACAAGACTTTGGCAAAGTGGGTGTGGTCAATATGATTCCTGACCGCAAAGAGCGTTTATTAGAAATTCATTTAAATCCAGTGAAATTGATTGCCTACACTTACATTCAACAAACTGCAGGTGAGGGCAATGACCAGTTGGTGGATGATATGTATTCCACGCCAGATGGACAGTCGATTGTGGCTTCACGTCCAAGTTTTGCCGATGTGGTATCCATCAACATTAAAACGGGCAAAATTAATTGGCGTACGCCAGTCGAAGGTTTCCGCGCAGACCACATGGCGGTTTCACCAGATGGACAACGTGTTGCTGTGTCGGCATCGTCAGGTAATGTGGTGCATGTTTTAGATATTCATACAGGTAAAGAATTGGGGCGTTTTGCAACAGGGGATAAGCCGCACGAAAATATTTACTTTGCAGGTGGAACGAAAATCTTAAACTCTGCGATTGGTAACGTAGAAACTTCGATGGATGCACAGTGGCAAGATTTTACCAAAGGTAAGCGCTTTATTACCATTGCCGATGCCAACAATTATAAAGTTCTGAAAAAAATTGATTTCCGACCTGCGTTAGATGCCTTTGGACGTAAAGATTTATCCAACTCAGTGCGTCCTATGGTGCTAAGTAAAGATGAAAGCAAACTTTATGCGCAGGTTTCATTTTTTAATGGTTTGGTGGAATACGACTTAAAAACCGATAAAGTCACGCGTATTGGACAATTACCGGGCAGCAGTACAATTCCAAAAGACCGCAGCAAATGGGTAAATGATTCACGTCATCATGGTTTATCCATCAGCGCAGATGGCGAAAAACTCTGTGTGGCAGGCACGATGGATGATTACGCGACCATTGTAGACCGTCAGAGTTTAAAAGCAGGCAAACTGATTCCTGCAGGTAAACCATATTGGGCAACCCGTAGCCCAGATGGAAAAAGCTGTGTGATTTCAGAAAGTGAAACCGATGTGGTAACGGTGATTGACTTTGCTACGGGAGAAAAAGTCCGCAGTGTGCCAGTGGGGAATCACCCACAGCGAGTGCGTTTGGGTTATGCACCAAGCGATTGGTCGACGCCGTAATTTTTAAGCCGATCATAACAGGCAAAGCATGCTAAGGCGCTCAAGACGGTATTTGAATTGAGCGCATTTTAGGATGGTTTGCTTATGGAGCATGCACATGAATGGGACTCGATGGCTCGGTATTGGCTTTTTTGTTTTGGCGGTCGCGGTGTTGTTTACCGTGGTGTATGTGTTTCAACCACCGAATAAGACTGTTTCGGAAACAGTGTGGGTGAAACCGAACACGGCTTCCACAGAGATAGAAACAACGCAAAGTCTATATTCAGATGAATCTGAAAATGTACTGGAAACAAACGCTATGCTAGAGCGTGCTGCGGTATCTGCAGTTGAAATGCAGCAATTAATCCAGCAACGTGATCAGTTGTATTTAGGCTTTAAGCAAATTAGTACAGGTTTAAGCCAAGGGCAAAAGCCTGATTTAAACCGTGTACAAAGTATGTTGCTACAGCAGGAACAATTGGTACAAGCAGGCGTATTAAGAGCAGAAGATGCAATGAACTATAGCCAGTTTTTAAAGCAAATTTTACCTGAAATTGCAGGGCAAATTGATTTGCATATTTCGCGTTTAAAGCGCCTGAGCGTGGTGACAGGTTAAGCCACAGTAAGGTGTGAGTTGCTGTTATAAATACACGATGACGCCATTGTTGCAGTCAATAATGGCGTTATTTTTTTGTCTAAAAAATTCTTTTAATCCACATGTTTTTAAGCCGAATAGCGGCCACTTGAGCTGAATTTATCCATGATTCCTTTGATCAAGCGTTCAATTCATCTTAGAAGAAAGCACACGTATTTTACTGTATTAGACGAAAGTTGTATAAGGCTGTGCCGAATAAATTTGGTTTTTCCTTCCTTTTAAAAACTGCAGAAAAAACAAAGTTTAAATATTTCTTTGGCATATTTTTTATGCTGTATATAAAGACATACCTTCAGTAAAATTGGTATGACCATTCAAAATAAAAAATCAGACCAATCTTGACTTTTTCTTGTCTAAAACTATCATTTGTACCTTATATTGAGGAAATTCTGATTTTAACCTCAATATCGGTCAGACCAAAATTAGAATTTTACCTCTATGCTTAGACCTATGTTTACGTTTGAGTGAGCATTTCAAGGAGATGACAATGCTTCAACATTGGCAACAGATCTATGATCCAATGGCAAATATTTGGATTTCGAGTCTTATTGCATTAATCCCGATTATCTTTTTCTTTCTGGCATTGGCTGTATTTCGCTTAAAAGGAAGTGTTGCGGGAACAATTACGGTTATTTTGGCGTTATTAGTGTCGTTATTTGCCTATGGCATGCCTGCACCAATGGCTTTTGCTTCATTGATCTATGGCTTTTTCTACGGTTTATGGCCAATCGCATGGATTATTATTGGCGCATTATTTTTATATAAAATCTCTGTAAAAACAGGGCAGTTTAACATTATTCGCTCATCTATTCTGTCAATTACAGAAGATCAGCGTCTCCAGATGCTACTAGTGGGCTTCGCGTTTGGCACATTTTTAGAAGGTGCAGCGGGCTTTGGGGCGCCAGTGGCAATTACTGCTGCTTTGTTGGTGGGTTTGGGTTTTAAACCTTTATACGCTGCGGGTTTATGTTTGATTGTGAACACCGCACCTGTTGCGTTTGGCGCAATGGGGATTCCAATTATTGTGGCGGGTCAGGTTTCGGGTGTAGAAACCATGGAAATTAGCCAGATGGTTGGGCGTCAGTTGCCATTTATGGTGCCTATTGTGCTGTTCTGGATTATGGCAATTATGGATGGCTGGCGCGGTGTGAAAGAAACTTGGCCTGCAGTGTTGGTGGGTGGTGGTGCTTTTGCGATTGCACAATACTTGACCTCTAACTTTGTTGGACCTGAGTTACCTGACATTACAGCCGCAATTGCCTCTTTGATTAGTTTAACGGTCTTATTTAAATTCTGGCAGCCAAAACACATTTTCCGTTTTAGCGATGCAGACACCAAAGTGGATGCCAACTTAGTTGCAGAACAACAGCAAAAATACAGCATCGGGCAGATTGTTAAAGCATGGTCACCTTTTGCAGTGTTAACGGTGATGGTCACCATTTGGAGTATTAAACCGTTCAAAGATTTATTTGCAAAAGATGGGGCAATGCATGACTGGGTAATTTCCATCAAAGTGCCATTTTTACATCAATTGGTGCAAAAAATGCCGCCTGTGGTTGCTGAAGTTAAAGACTACGATGCAATCTTTAAGTTCGATTGGCTGAGTGCAACAGGGACTGCAATTATGATTGCGGCTGTCATCACCATCATTTACTTAAAAATGAAACCGCGCGAAGCTGTTAAAACTTTTGCAGAAACCATCAATGAGTTAAAAACACCAATTTATTCGATTGGGATGGTGTTGGCTTTTGCTTTTATTGCCAATTATTCAGGCATGTCTGCGACTTTGGCATTGGCTTTGTCACACACAGGCAATGCTTTCACATTCTTCTCGCCATTTTTAGGTTGGATTGGAGTGTTCTTGACAGGTTCAGATACATCAGCCAATGCCTTATTTGCTGCCTTGCAAGCAACAACTGCACAGCAAATTGGTGTACCAGAAGTCTTGTTGGTTGCTGCCAATACCAGTGGTGGAGTAACAGGCAAAATGATTTCACCGCAATCTATTGCAATTGCCTGTGCGGCTGTTGGTTTAGTCGGTAAAGAATCGGATTTATTCCGCTTTACCGTGAAACACAGTATCACGTTCACCGTAATGATCGGTATTATTATCACTCTACAAGCTTATGTGTTCCCATGGATGATTCCATAACCACATGCACAAGAGGATAGCCGCATGAAAGTTTCCGACAAAGTTGTACAAGACCTGCGCACACTGGTTGAAAAAAATCAGATGCAAGTCGGAGACCGATTGCCTGCCGAAAGAAAGTTATGTGAACAACTCGGGGTTTCCCGTTCCTCTTTGCGTGAAGCTATTCAGCAATTGACCAGTCAGGGCATGCTGGTCAGCAAAGTTGGAGCGGGTACTTTTTTGCAACAGCTACCCACCAATTGGTCGCAATATCAAATTGTGCAGCCTTTAAGTAACCTGATTGATGAAGACCCTGCTTATCGTTTTGATGTGCAGGAAGCTCGAATGGTGCTTGAAGGTGGTACGGCATGGTATGCCGCACAGCGGGCAACTGCTGAGGATTTGAAAAACATCCGTGCCTGTTATGAGCAAATCGCCCATTTTCAAATTTTAGGTGATGACGATCAGGCAGCAATTGCCGATGCCAAGTTTCATTTGGCAATTGCCGAAGCATCGCACAATTTGGTGCTCATTCAAATGATGCGTGGCTTATTTGATTTGTTGCAATACAACGTAGTTTTGGGCAGACGCAAAGTCTATACCGAAGCCCACCGTTTCGATCAGTTGCACGATCAACACTTTCAAGTGATGGATGCAATTGAACGCCAGGATCCAGAAGCTGCCCGTTCGGCAGTGTGTGGACATATTGAATTTGTAGTTCAACAAGTACGCATGATAGACGAGGAAGATGCGCGTCGTCAGCGTGCGAGTCGATTAAACAGGATAGCGCCATGATTATTTCTTCTGCGAATGATTACCGCGAAGCAGCCAAACGCCGTTTACCGCCATTTTTATTTCACTATATTGATGGAGGTGCCTACGCGGAACAAACGCTGAAAAGAAATGTGGAAGACCTTTCACAGATTGCCTTGCGCCAACGTGTTTTGAATGACATGTCGGCTTTGAGTTTAGAAACCACCTTATTTAATGAAACCTTGTCAATGCCTGTGGCTTTGGCACCTGTGGGTTTAACGGGCATGTATGCGCGCCGTGGTGAAGTGCAGGCTGCAGTTGCAGCTGACAAAAAAGGCATTCCGTTTACTTTATCTACCGTGTCGGTATGCCCAATTGAAGAAGTGGTGCCTGCCATTTCACGGCCAATGTGGTTTCAATTATATGTATTGCGTGACCGTGGTTTTATGCGTAATGCTTTGGAACGTGCTAAAGCAGCAGGCTGTTCAACTTTGGTCTTTACAGTAGATATGCCTGTGCCTGGCGCACGTTATCGGGATGCACATTCGGGCATGAGTGGTCCAAATGCTGCTATGCGCCGCTATATGCAGGCAGTGATGCATCCAAACTGGGCATGGGATGTTGGCTTACTGGGTCGTCCGCATGACTTGGGCAATATCTCTAAATACTTAGGCAAACCAACAGGACTTGAAGATTATATTGGCTGGTTAGGCAATAACTTTGACCCATCTATTTCATGGAAAGACTTGGAGTGGATTCGTGAATTCTGGGATGGCCCAATGGTCATTAAAGGCATTTTAGACCCAGAAGATGCTAAGGATGCTGTTCGTTTTGGGGCTGATGGAATTGTGGTGTCCAATCACGGTGGTCGTCAGTTAGATGGTGTGCTCTCGACTGCACGTGCTTTACCGCCAATAGCCGATGCAGTAAAAGGAGATCTAAAAATTCTAGTGGATTCAGGTATTCGTAATGGCCTAGATGTGGTGCGCATGTTGGCGATGGGTGCGGATACTTGTATGCTCGGACGTGCCTTTATTTATGCACTAGGTGCAGCAGGTGGGGCGGGTGTGAGTAATTTACTCGAATTGATTGATAAAGAAATGCGAGTCGCAATGACCTTAACGGGTGCTAAAAACATTCAAGCGATTAACTCAGATTGCTTGGTACAACTTGAGCGTGAACTGAAAGGCTAAATTGCCAACAGGAGCGATCAATCCATCAACCGATGCATTTGGCTGAATCGCTTAATTGTATTTTTCACCTTGTTTCAGGACTTGTACACTATGCCACAGACAATTTCTTCTGCAACACAATTTGATGCTGCAGCAACCCTCAAAAACTTGGTCGATATTGTGGGAAAAGCGCATGTATTGACCCATGAATCAGATACTCGTTTATATCGTCAAGGGCGACGTTTTGGCGAAGGACAGGTTTTTGCGGTGGTCACGCCAGGTTCTTTATTGCAGCAGTGGCAAGTGTTACAAGTGGCTGTGGCAGCAGATTGCATTATTATTATGCAAGCCGCCAATACTGGACTCACGGGTGGTTCTACCCCTTTTGGTGATGACTATGATCGTCCTGTAATTTTGATCAACACCCAACGTTTAAAAGGTATTCAGCTCATCAACGATGCCAAGCAAGTGATTTGCTTGCCTGGTGCAACATTGGATGCTTTGGAACAGCAATTGGCGCCGCATCAGCGTGAGCCACACTCAGTCATTGGTTCATCTTGTATTGGCGCTTCAGTGTTGGGCGGGGTATGTAATAATTCAGGTGGTGCATTGGTCAGACGTGGTCCTGCCTATACTGAGTTGGCCTTATATGCACAAGTCGATGCACTGGGCGAGTTGCAACTCATCAATCATTTGGGGGTGAATTTAGGGAACTCGCCAGAAGAAATTTTAACCAAACTTGAGCAACAACAATATCGCCCTGAAGATATTGAATATTCGGAACATTGTTGTGCTTCAGATCAGCGTTACGTGCATGATGTTGCCCAAGTCGATGCCGATACGCCTGCACGGTTTAATGCCGACCCGAGCCGTTTGTTTGAAGCTTCGGGTTCGGCAGGTAAAGTCTGTGTGTTTGCAGTGCGTTTGGATACATTTGAGAAAATTCCGAGTCAGGTGTTTTATATCGGCAGCAATCAGCAGGATGATTTAACCGCGATTCGCCGTTTTTTATTACGTGATTTGCCGCGTGTACCGATTGCTGGCGAGTATATTCATCGAGATGCCTATGACATTGGTGCAGAATATGGCAAAGACAGCTTCTTGTTTATCGAGAAGTTTGGCACCAGTAAAGTACCTGCAGCTTTTGCCATGAAAGATAAAGTTGATGGTTTTCTAACCCGTTGGGGCATGCGTGGATTGTCGGATAAAGTTTTGCAAATGTTCACGAAACTACTGCCAAATCATTTACCAGAACGCATGAACCAATTTCGTGATTTGTATGAACATCATTTAATTTTGCGCATTGAGCAGCAAGATGTTGCGGCAGTACAGCAGTTTTTAATGGATTATTTTATCACGCGCAATTCCGGCAGTTTTTTTCTATGTAATGAAGATGAAGGCCGCAAGGCTTTTCTGCATCGCTTTGCAGTGGCAGGTGCTGCAATTCGTTATCGTGATACACATCGAAATGAAGTGGAAGACATTGTTGCTTTAGATATTGCGTTAAGACGTAATGATCAGCAATGGGTTGAAACCTTGCCCGAAGAGTTGGAGCAGGCGATTATACATAAGTTGTATTATGGTCATTTTTTATGTCATGTCTTTCATCAGGACTATATTATTAAAAAAGGCGTAGACCCGTTGGCGATGGAACATCAAATGTGGTCATTGCTTGATGCACGTGGGGCAGAGTATCCTGCAGAGCATAATGTTGGGCATTTATATGTGGCGAAGCCTGCCTTAAAGCAGCATTATCAAAAATTGGATCCGACCAATTGTTTTAATGTGGGCATTGGGCATAGCTCTAAATTAAAAGCTTGGCGTTAAATAAGGATGAAAACTGAGCAGTGAAACTGATTCTAAGGAAAGATGGATATGTTTAAGTTAGATAGCAAACTGCTACAGATTTTTTACTATGTATATAAATTAAAAAATGTGTCTGCAGCAGCAGATGCATTGGGCATGAGTCAGCCTGCGGTTAGTAACTGTTTAAATAAAATTCGTCAGCATTTTAATGACCCATTATTTTTAAGGGTTGGCAATGAAATGTTGCCTACAGAGTTGGCGAAACAGATTTTTTCACCGATTAGTGAAATTATTAATAAAATTGAAACGGTCAATAATTTTAAAGTCGATTTTGATCCGACACATTCCGATCAATTATTTACCTTGGCAATGACCGATGTTTCGCATTTGGTTTTATTGCCAAAACTGACCAAGTTTTTAAAAAAATATGCACCTTCAGTGCGGATTAAAATTCGTCCTATTACCCGTGAAACCAGTTATCAAATGGCAAATGGTGAAATTGATTTTGCGATTGGTTTTTTACCTGAGTTAGAGCAGGGTTTTTATCAGCAGCAATTATTTTTACAATATTATGTGGTGATTAGTCGTAAAGATCATCCACGTATTTGTGAAAAAAGTTTAGATGTTGAAGCTTATATTCGTGAATCGCATGTCGATGTAGATACCAGTATAGGTCACTACCATATTGAAAATGAATTAAGCAATCGTGGTTTAAGACGTAATATTCTAATGAGTATCCCAAGTTATTTAGGGGTCGGTTTAATTGTGCAAGAAACCGATATGATTGCGACAGTGCCTTATTATTTAAGTGAGGTGTTATTGGCACGCGGGAATTTACAAGTAGTGAGTGCGCCTTTGAATTTTCCAACCTATCCTGTACGACAATATTGGCATACGTCTTGTCATCACCAAACCAGTCATCAGTGGTTAAGAAAAGTGATTTTTGATTTGTTTAGTCAGCATCCTTAATTAATCGTATTTAAAGTAAAATTTTTATAATTTTTTAAATTATCATTCGCTAATTCCCTCATCTTCAAAAGAGCAGGCTAGGCTGAGGGAATTAGTGATTCTTTTTTATAAGGCAATAAAACTAAATTTCTGCCCACGATTTTGATTGCAGCTATACATTTTCATTTTTCCATTATAAATATCTAAACATTTGCCTGTATCTGCACTACGAATACGCTGACCATCGAGATACCATTTTTGGTTACTTTGTCCATTACAGGTATAAGCAATTACTTCAGCACCATCATGTTTCTGTTTTCCTGCTACATCTAGACATTTACCTTGCACGGTAATGCTTTGATCAGGATGGAAAATAAAATGCTGATTGGTACCATCATGACAATGTGAAGTCTGAATGGAACGTTGATTACTGCGACTAAAATCTACGCAGCGACCATCATAGGTTTTAATTTTGACTTTTTGTTGCCATGTTTGTGCAGGATAAGGCATAGGTGTTGGCATATAAATGGTTTGTTGTGCAGGACGTTCTACAGGTGTACTTGCTGGAATTTGAGGTTGAATGACGATATTGGGAATCTGCCCCGATGCTGTTCCGTCAACTACAATACATGCTGTTAAAAGTGAGCAACTGCTTATAGTGAAAAGTGTCTTAAACATAAGAGAAAACAATTTATTTATTAGGTGGATAGGATAAATTTAAAGCATGGAATAAATATTTATTTTTTGTAATTTTATGAGTAATTGACCCTAAAAATTTATCGAATAGACAAGGTTTTCAGCAAAAAATAAGAACGAAAAAATTCAAGTTGTCTTTATTTGTTATTAGTCGGTGCATTCTTAGGAAGTGTGTGGTAGAAATTGTATTTAGAGGATATATTTCTGATTTAGTTTGTGGTCAGCAACAAGCGAATTATCCAATTTGTTGAATTGAACATCAAAAATTCAACTATATTGCTTTAAAATTATGTGATTGAGTTGTAAAATTATGTGTTAAAGTTGGCAATTGTCACAGTTTTTGAATTTTTGGGGTAGGAACTGTTGAAACATTTTTTACTACGACTTGGATTGGATCTGCGTAAACTTATTTTAATTTCCACAATTTTAAGTGTATCAGGCTTATTTGTCGTAAGTATTTTTATTTTAAATTATGTAATTAAACAACAATTAATTCAAAATTCACTTTCGATCAATGAAAAATATGCAGAAAAAATTGCCACCAGTGCCAATCAACATTTTTCAGATATGCTGCAAGAGTTGGATTATAGTGCACGTTTATTAGAAAAAAAATTTTATAATACACAAGTTAGAAAAGAAGAAGTAAAACGCTTAAAAAATCAATCGAATAATTTTAATAGTGTTTTATTGGTAGAGCAGAATAAACATATTTTAGCTTATGCACCTAATACATTAAAACTTAATTTTAATCAGGCTTATAGTACCATTGGTATTGATGGATCTATTGAAAAAAAGAAAACTTATATTTCATCTCCCTATTGGTCTATAAGTAATAATTTAATCGTCATGATGTCACAACCTATTTATAATAAAACACATCAATATTTAGGCTTAATCAGTGGTACGATTTATTTACAGGAGCAGAACTTGATTAATACCATGCTCAATACTCAGTATGATTATAAAAAAAGTTATATGTATGTGATTGATCAACATAATCGTATTATTTTTCATCCAGATAAAAAGCGAATTGGTGAAAAAATTATCAATAATACAGGTTTGGATTATATTAATAAGAATACAAAGGGATCAATTCGTTTAAAGAATAGTTTAGGTATAGATAATTTGGCGGGTTTTGCACATATTCCAAGTGTAAATTGGATTGTAGTTTCTCAGCAGCCCACAGATGATTTACTTGCACAAGCTAATACGCTGATTTTTAAAGTATCGATTGGAATCTTCATTTTTTACTTTTTTATTTTTTTATTGATTTGGTATATCTCAAGCTTTATTTCTTCACCTTTGAACCGCTTGGCACGTATGGCAAGTATGCTCAATCATGCGGACATTGAAAATAAAATTAAAGAAGTTGATCCGTGGTATTTCGAGGTTTTAAAGTTTAGAACCTCATTATTAATGAGTTCGGAAACCTTTAGTGATCGGATTGCGGAGTTAAAACATCGTGTCAATACGGACCCATTAACAGGTTTATATAACCGTCGTGGTATGCAATTATTTTTAAATGAACTGCTAGAGACTCGTACCGAATTTGCAGTATTAGCCATTGATATAGATTTTTTTAAGCAAATTAATGATCAGTATGGGCATGATCAAGGTGATGTGGTACTTAAAACGCTCGCGCAAATAATGCTAACTAATTTTAGGGAACAGGATGTTTGCTGTCGTAGTGGCGGTGAAGAATTTCTAGTTTTAATGACGACTGCAGATGCAAATGTGGTGTATAAAGCTGCAGAGCGGCTTAGAAAAACCATGCAGGAAACTACGATTAATCAGATGGGTCAAATCACCATCTCTGTTGGCATCGCTTTTTGGCCTCGAGATGCAGAAGATGTTTCTGATGTACTGAAACTTGCAGATAATAAATTGTATGAAGCTAAACATGATGGGCGTAATTGCACAAAGTCTACGGCCGTATGAGGATTTGGAAAGATTCTTCTTTAGCTGACACGGAGGTATGCTTTGGAAAAAGATCAAGATCCAACGATAGTGGTTGAAGACAGTCCTGAACAAGAAAAATATGAACTTTTGAAAGAAAAGCTGAAATACAAACAGGCGGAGCGCGAAAATTCTAAAAAAATTGATCATAAACAAGTACGGTTGAACATTCAAGCGGATGCCTTACCAAGCAAAACCTTTTTTATAATGAATGCTTTGGCAGCGATTATTGCGGGCTATGGTTTATTGTCAAATTCAGCCGCAGTGGTGATTGGTGCAATGCTGGTTGCGATGATGCTAGGCCCTATTTCAGGTATGGCTTTAGCATTTATTGATAATCGATGGTTGTTTTTTAAAACAGCATTTAAAACCTTAGTTTTAGGTGTGTCGATGATTGTCAGTATTGGCATCATTTTAGGTCTTATCAATATTAACTTACCTATCACCCATGAAATTCTGTCTAGAACTCAGCCTACCATTATGGATTTAATGATTGCACTTGCGGGTGGTGCAGCAGGGGCATTTGCAGCCGTTTCACCACGTCTGTCTGTGGCTGTTGTTGGCGTTGCAGTTGCGACTGCTTTGGTACCGCCGCTGGTTGCAAGTGGCATATTAATTGCGCATCTGGAATGGAAACATGCAGCAAATGCTCTGCTGTTGGCACTGACCAATATTGTTGCTATTCAAATTAGTTCTTCACTGGTGTTATGGGCAGCAGGTTTTAGACGCGGTTCAGATGAAGAAGTAAATAGCACAGTAATTGAATTTATTAAAAGAAATATCGTGAGTCTTTTAGTACTTTTTGCGCTGGGTATCTATTTAAGCTTTAACTTTATGATGATGTTAAATAAACAGATGTATGAACATCAGGTAGAAAGCTTGATTGAAAGTCAATTTAATCAACATAATAATTTGATTGATACGGTGCAGTTTGATCGGCGTAAAGAGATGACTTTAATTCGCGTAGTCTTGCGTGGAGATATAGCGCCAAAACCTCAACAGATTTCTGCATTGAATCAAAAATTAGCACAAGACCCACGTGGAAAACCAAGTGTGGTTCAAGTGCGCTTTATTCCTGTGCAAATTATTCAAGCCAAAGAAAGTCCTGATTTTGATATTAAGCAAGTTGAAGCCGAGCAATTGATACAACCTTAGATTCAACAATAAGAAATTGATGGTATTTACAGCTTACTTTAGATGGAGTCTTATTATTCAATAGGCATTCATAATGTTACATATTACACAGATTTAATTTAATAGTCTCAAAAGGTTATATTTAAGCCAATTTTAAGCTAAGTGACTTAACATCGGATTTATTTCAAATCAGATTCACTATGCTTCCACGCTCTCCTTACAAAGGCACTTCTGGTTTACAAAGGATTTTGAATGCCACAAGCTATTCTTTGGCAGGGTTTAAAGCCGCCTTTCAAAATGAAGCGGCATTTCGGCAAATCATTCTGATTAATTCACTGCTGATTCCACTCAGTTTTTTCATGCCTGTTAGTCGTGTCGAACAAGTGATCATGATAGTGGTGTGTTTACTTGCCATCATTGTCGAACTGATTAATTCAGCCATTGAAGCTGTGGTCGATCGTGTTTCAATTGAGCAACATCCCTTGTCTAAAAATGCCAAAGATATGGGCAGTGCAGCGCAATTTGTTGCTTTGGCAATTATCGCATTGACTTGGGGTGCATGCCTGATTTCTGCTTAATTCCTTAAAAAACAAGCATAAAACAGACTTTAAAATAGATAGTGAGTTGAGTATTCCTCATGCGGCATCAGCATTCAAAATTTTTACTTCTTCAAGCAATTTTACTCCTTCTGAGTTTGCTGATATTGCTCAATTTCTTTAGCGTTGCAGGCAGGCTAGATTTATACCTCATTCAACCCTTTGTGGATGCTCATGCAGAATTTCCACTTCGACAAGACTGGGCATTGGCTGTATTAAATCATCGGTATGTCAAATATATCCTGATTGCAGTATATCTGAGCTATTTGCTGGCTTGGTTGCTGTCTTTCAAATTTCAAAAATTACGTGCTCGTCGTTGGGAGTTTGGCTATTTCTTTTGGATGGTGGTGATTTCGACCAGTGTGATTGCAATACTTAAATCACAGTCGGCACATGCTTGCCCGTGGGATATGAGCATTGCCACAGCGCATGGTGTTCGGCGGGATTTAAGTGCAACGGCAGGGCATTGTTTTCCAGGGGGGCATGCCTCAAGTGGTTTTGCTTTATTGGTAGGATATTTTGTTTATCGGGCTGCTCAACCTAAACGTGCTTATTTTTTCTTGATTGCGGCTTGCATTTTAGGCATGGGGATGGGCTGGGCGCAAATGATGCGCGGGGCACATTTTTTTAGTCATAATCTTTGGACAGGCTGGATTACTTGGTGTTTGAACGTAGTCGCTTATGCGTTCTTGGCGCATAAATTGCCACAATCAAAATCTAAATTAAAACCCGATCTTAACGCATCGGAAATTTAACCTGCACACATAAACCACCTAAACTGGCACTTTTAGAAAACTCTAAACTTGCACCTAAGCGTTGGGTGGCTTTATCTACAATAGATAAACCTAAACCGCTGCCAATTTCTGCATGGTTGTGAATACGGTAAAAACGCTGTCGAATTTGATTGAATAGTGCGGGGTCAATGCCTGCACCACTGTCTTCAATTTGCAAAATTGCATGTTGTTCTTGCTGAAAAATAGTCACATTGATCACGCCTTGTTTGGGGGTATATTTAATCGCATTATCAATTAAATTATAAATAATGGAATGCAAAGCAGAACTTTGCCCATGAATATTCAACTCTTGGCGTTGTTCGACACCTAAATCAATATCTTTTTGCAATGCCAATTGAATAAGTTGTTCCACACAGGCAATGGTCATTTGATTTAAAGATAGGGTTTGATCGTTTTCAATTAGACTATCTGAGGCATCTTGCTTGGCTAAGCTTAATAACTGATTGACTAAATGCTGTAAACGCAAAACCCCTTGGCTTAAATTATTGAGGGCATCACTATGTGGAAATTGCTGCAATAAAATTTGTACTTGTAAATTGAGTGCAGTGAGTGGGGTACGTAATTCATGTGCAGCATCGGCAACGAACTGGCGCTGTTCCTGCTGTGCGGCAGAAATTCGCGTAAATAACTGATTCATTTCCTGAATCGTGGGTGCAAGCTCGACAGGATAATCCAACATGTGAATCGGGCTGAGATCCTGCGCTTTACGACGTGCCAATTCGCTTTTAAAGTTATTTAGTGGTTGAAAATTATGACGAATCAGCCAACCCAAAGCCAAAAGGGCAAAGGGTAAAAATATTGCATAGGGAATAAACATATTTGCCGCTAATTCTAAAGCTAAATATTGGCGCACAGAGTTTTGCTGGCTAATTTGAATCTGTAGGGTTTCTTGCGGCAAAATATAGGTATGCCACAGTCCAACTTCGGTTTGATGATTATAAAACCGTTATTTAAAACCTACTCAAACCTACTCAATGTGGGTTTGATGTTTAATTCCTACTTCACCATCAAGAACCTAAAACATTTGCTTTAGGGATTACCTCAATTCCATAGGCTGTCACGGTGTAACT
>NZ_VOYG01000017.1:0-71911 GCF_013420785.1 Acinetobacter sp. YH01011 | reverse complement strand
TGTTCAAATGGCGATTCAGCGTTTAATTGGTTTTGGGAAAAAAGAAGAGTTTAAGGAAATTTTGGCAATTTTAAGAAAGCAGAATCCTGATAGGATAAGGGTTCTGTGAAATTTGTCGTGTACAGAGTTTTCCGTTGTAATTCTGCATTTTTCAGCATGGATTCATAATGATTGAGTTGCATCAACCCGAGCTTCTGCCCGAAGTATGGCTGACCTACAAAACCCCGCTTATCCGTCAGTTGGCTTTTAGTGTGGCAAGTCCGAATATTTTATGTGCTGTGCCTGAGCAATTGCCCATTCAACATACTTTTGAATTCCATTCAGATACTTTTTGGCAACACCATTATCACGCTTATCAATCACGTTTAGCCTATTTAGATTCACATCCCGAAGCGGTGTACGATTTTTTAAATCAACTGAAAAGTACCCGTTTAGGCTTACGCTTTGAAATGTTGATGTGGTTTTGGCTGCGTGATCGTGACTATCATCCCTTCGAATTATTGGGGCACAGTATTCAAATTATTGATGGTGCTAAAACTGTGGGTGAACTGGATTTTTTACTGCACAACCATGACACGCAGCAGGTTGAACACTGGGAAGTCGCATTAAAATACTACTTAGCCGAAGCGGATTGCTCTTTGGCACACTGGTATGGTTTAAACCGCTCCGATACTTTAGCGCGTAAACTGAATCATTTTAGTCAAAAGCAATTTCAATTTAAGCAAGCCTTGGATGTGCCGATTCAACGCCGTTTTGCTGTACTCAAAGGACAATTGTATTTCGCCATACATCACTTGGCACAATCATCTACAACACTTGTGCCATACTGGGTTAATCGCGCTCGTCGTTTAGGTCTTTGGGGGAGTGATATTCCTGCACAAACAGAACAGTTTTATCGCCTGCAACGTCATGAATGGATTTGTCAAAATGCTCAAGCCAGTAGCCATCCTAATCAATGGTGGGGAGATGGCTTGTATTATCGGGCGGCACATTCACAATTTTATATGTATCGTGCTGCACCGCTGATTAGCTATCCACCATTAACACGCTGAATAACTGTTTCAACATTTTATTACGTAAGCACCATAAAAGTTGCCTATTTATTATTCTGTTTATTTCCTAAGCTAAAAAACACATCAAAATAATCTATCTAGAACATATTGGAGATGATCATGAAAAAAATTCTAGCGACTTCACTACTATTAGCCTTTGTTTTAACGGGTTGTAATACAATTAAAGGCGTGGGCGAAGACGTATCTTCTGCAGGTCATGCGGTGAGTAATACTGCTGAAAAAACCCAACAAGAAATTCGCAAATAATTCTGAGTATTTCAGGAATATCTTCACAAAAACCACAAAAAACCTTGTTCTCGGACAAGGTTTTTTTCACGCTAAAATTTCACTTTTGTTGCATTATTCCCCTATTATTAGCACTTACTCTTGATAAACGTCTGAAACTCTCATGACCTCTTCTGCTACTCTGGATTTAAGCCTTCAGCTTTTACGCCAACCGTCTGTCACTCCTGTCGATCACAACTGTCAAAACCTCATGGCAGAACGCTTAGAAAAAATTGGATTTAAGATTGAATCTATGCGTTTTGACGATGTAGATAACCTCTGGGCGCGTAAAGGTACAGAAGCACCTGTCTTTTGCTTTGCAGGTCATACAGATGTTGTACCGACAGGCAATTTAGACGCATGGAATACCGATCCATTTGTACCTGAAATTCGTGATGGCAAACTTTATGGTCGTGGCAGTGCCGACATGAAAACAGCATTGGCAGCCATGGTCGTTGCCTCTGAACGCTTTGTCGCCAAACATCCTGACCACAAAGGCTCAATTGCCTTTTTAATCACCTCAGATGAAGAAGGCCCATCCATTAACGGCACCGTAAAAGTTGTAGAAACGTTGGAAGCTCGTCAGGAAAAAATGACTTGGTGTTTGGTCGGTGAACCTTCAAGTACGCATAAACTTGGCGATATTATTAAAAATGGGCGTCGTGGTTCACTGAATGGAGTCTTGACTGTAAAAGGCAAACAAGGTCATGTGGCTTATCCACACTTGGCAATTAACCCGATTCATACCGCGTCTAAAGCGATTTCGGAACTGTGTGAAACGGTGTGGGATCATGGCAATGAATACTTCCCTGCCACCTCATTTCAAATTTCAAATATTCAAGCAGGAACAGGTGCGCCCAATGTTGTCCCAGGTAACATGACGGTGACCTTTAACTTCCGTTATTCGACTGAAGTGACTGCAGATGAGCTAAAAGCACGTGTCTTGGAAATTTTAGATCGCCATCAAGTGGATTATGAAATCGAGTGGACGCTTTCAGGTTTGCCATTTTTAACCCCTGTGGGCGAATTGGTTAATGCTGCACGTCAAGCCATTCGCAATGTCACAGGTGTTGAAACAGAATTATCGACCAGTGGCGGTACATCTGATGGTCGCTTTATTGCGCCGACAGGTGCACAAGTGTTGGAGTTAGGCGTACTCAATGCCACCATTCACCAAATTAACGAGCATGTTGATGTGGCTGATTTAGAGCCATTGGCAGAAATTTATGAACAGATTTTGGAAGGATTACTAACTTAAATCCAATAAGATTAGTTGCATGAAGCAGAAAAGGAACTCTATTTGAGTTCCTTTTCTATTTTACAACGGAGAAAATTGCGTTTAGATCGTCAAATTTTCTTGAATGTATTGCAAATTAGGCACATGAAAGACCTGCTCACCCATACGGACATATTGGAATACCGCAGGATCAGTCGTGGTTTGCTGGTCATCATCTACCACTTCAGAAATACGCAAGCGCAGGGTTTTAGGCATTTCATTGCACATCAAAGCAAAACGCTGCTCCATTTCATCGCCTTCAATAACCAGTGCCACGCCCATTTTTTTCTCTGGGTCATTGACCGCATAAACAGGCAATTGCGATTCGTGCCATTCCACAGTTTTAACTTGAGTGGCGTTATCCAGCGCTGACAACACAATATTTTGAGGTATCAGCATTGGTTGTTTACCATGACATTCAACAATATAAGCATCAATAAAACCGGTAGATACGGTAATTAAATGTTGCAGCTCTTGCTGACTGATTTGCCCGAGTAAATTTGGACTATTCGTCTGACTCATCGTTTACCCCTGACTAACTGCTAATAATTGTTCAATATTGGCAAGCAATTCTGCCTCTTGGAACGGTTTACCCATGTAGTGCGTCACACCCAAGCTAAACGCTCGTTCGCGGTGTTTTTCACCTGTACGTGACGTAATCATGATGATCGGCAGATTGCTATGCATGTCGTGGTGGCGTACAAGGTTAGTCACCTCAAAACCATCCATACGTGGCATTTCAATATCCAGTAACATCAAGTCAGGTTTGACGTTTTCAAGCTGCTCCATGGCATCGACACCATCTTTGGCAGTCACGATGTCATAACCTTGACGCTCAAGCAGACGTGAAGTTACTTTACGTACGGTGACTGAGTCATCCACAATCATAATTAAGCGGCGTGTATCACGACGTTGGCTATCACGTTGATCGCTGGCTTGTTTAGTACGTTGCGTTGCAAGAATTTGACGGGCAATGTTCTGACCATCCAAAATCAAACAAACTTGACCATCACCCAAAATAGTTGCGCCTGCAATTGCACCAATGCTTGAGAACTGTTGTCCAATTGGTTTCACAACAATTTGACCACGCGAACCAATCAACTGATCGACTAGTAAAGCAATGGTTTGACCTGTGCTGCCTTTAATTAACAGAACAGGTAGTGAATGACCCACATGGCTTAAACGCGGTAATGGCTGATTGCCAACGAACTCAGATAAGTAACGTAACTTGTAGTTCTGGTTGTCAATTTGGAAGAAATCTTCATTGCTGTTGAAGTAAGATTCCAAAGTGGTTGGTGCAATACGTACAATACGGTCAATTTGCGCCAACGGTACAGCAAATTGTTGATCACCAACTTTAACCATTAAGGCATCGGATACCGCAACCGTCGTTGGTACACGAATACTAAAGGTTGTGCCTTGACCTAATGTTGAATCTACAGAAACGTGACCGCCGAGCGCCTTAATCTCACTTTGCACCACGTCTAAACCAACGCCACGACCTGAAATTTGTGTAACCGATTGTGCTGTTGTAAAGCCTGGGTGGAAAATGTATTGCAGAATTTCATTTTTATCTAAATTCTGATCGGCTTTGATTAAACCTAAGCTCAATGCTTTTTCTTTAATCTTGGCATCATCAATACCCTTACCATCATCCACAAAAGTCACCACAACATCTGTGCCTTGACGGGTAATGTTCAGTTCAATTTTACCAACTTCAGGTTTATTGGCTGCAGCACGTTGTGCAGGGTCTTCAATCCCATGGTCGACCGCGTTGCGCAGCATGTGTTCAAACGGTGTCACCAAACGCTCTAGAATGGTACGGTCTAATTCACCTTCAGTGTTATAAACCACCAGTTCTGTCGGACGGTTTAAGGTCGATGAAGTCTGACGCACAATACGTTGTAAACGTGGCAATAAACGTGAGAATGGTACAAGGCGTGTACGCATCAAGCTTTCTTGAATTTCAGCCTGAATACGTGATTGTTGTAATAACAAACCTTCGGCATCACGAATTTTTTCAGCCAAGGTGCTCTTAAAGTCCACCAAGTCCGATGCAGATTCCGCCAGAGATTTAGACAACTGATTCAACGATGAATATTGGTCCATCTCTAATGGGTCAAAGTCTGCATAACGTGAGTTTTCAGAACCATGCTTGGCAATAATTTGCGATTCCAGCTCGCCTTCCATTCGGCGTAACTGATCGGCAAGACGTTTAATCGCCAATTCCATCTCATTCAACGTACCGCCTAGTTGCCCAAGCTCCATTTCAATACGTGAACGGTTAATCGAGTTCTCGCCTGACAAGTCAATCATCTTCTCGACTAAATCGGCAGAGATACGAATCATCTCATTGCTATTATCCAGCTGTGTGGTTTCGCCCCACTCACCCGACATTGCAGGTGGCTCTGTACCATCACCCTGAACAAACTCATAACTACGGCTTGGCGATAACAAGTCGGTATGCGTTAAACGCTCGGGCAATTGCGCAGATACATCTACAAACTGCATCGCCGACAAGCTAGATTTTAAGCTGTCATAATTGCTGTAATCTGCTTTGAAGATTGCATCACGCAACCACGCCAACGTGGTTTGCAATAAAGCATCATAAACATTTGAGTTAAATTGATGCACAGCAAACTGTTCAAAGGCACTTTCAAGTTGATAGGCGATTTGCGCAACAGACTCAATTTCAGCCATACGTGCACCGCCTTTTAAGCTGTGCGCCGCACGTTGTAATTGAAGCAAGATACTTCGGTCACTACGCTGTTCAAACCATTGTTTCAAGCGCTGATCTGCAGCATCCAAAATTTCTTCCGCTTCTTCTCTGAAAGTCTCAACCACAATTGAATGTAATTGCTCATCTTCAGATTCAGCACTTGCTTCAAGACTTACAGTTTCTGTGATCGGCTCAAATGCCGCAGCAGCAGCGTCTTCAAAATGTGCATCATCAGCAATAACTGCGTCATCTTCAGCTAAATCTGCAGTTGTATCTTGCAACGCTTCTACCGCCAACTCAGGCTGTGCATCAACCTCTTCTACTGCCTCAATAGTCTGTTCAGGCTGCGCTGCGGTTGTCGCACTTGCAACTGACACATCTGCATCGCCTTGTGCCAAGCTAACAATGTTGCCTAAAATTGCAATCGACTCTGGCGCAGCATAGTCCACACGCTCATCACGAATGGTCTGAATACGGTCTGCAATATCATCTTGCACCAAACGAATAATTTGAATTAACGCAGGTGAAACAACAATTTGGTTGTTAATGATACGCTCGTAAATCGACTCAAGGTTGTGTGCAATTAAACCAATATGCGTCGCAGAAATCATATTTGCACCACCTTTTAAAGTGTGCAAATAACGCATTAAGTTGTTTAAAGCCGAAGTATCGCTGGCGTCTTTTGACCAAGTATTGACATCTTCATCCATACCCACCAAAAGCTCTTCTGCTTCTTCCAAGAAGATATCCAGCAAGTCAGGATCGAAGTCTTTGTTGGCATCATCGGCATGCATGTTTTGTTGATCTGATGCAATACGTTGTGACAATTGCGCCAAATTCACTGTGCCCGAATTTTCGCTAGCAACTGCAGCAGGCACCGCTTCAGGTTCTGCAACAACTGTTGTTTCTACAGCATTGTCGCTCACTGATGTTTCAGCATCTTCAAGTGCAATTGCATCAATGTCTTGCTGCACAAATGCAGTTAAGTCATTTAAGGTTTTCTGAATGTCTTCTGTAACCGTAACACGCTGTCCCGCAGCCAAGGTATCGAATAAATGAATAAACTCTTGGTGTGCCTGTGCAAATAACTCATAACCATATTCAGAGTTAAGCAGAATTGGTTTGGCTAAAACACTGTCGTAAGCAGCTTTAAGTTCTTCAGTAAATTGATGAATACCCACAGACGCACGGTTATCGGTATGCTCTACCAACAATTGCGCTTGTGCGCTGAGTTCTTCTAAATAGCTTGGGAATTGCGCTTGCGCCAATTTATCAAATTCAAATTCGGCATCAAGTAAACGATCAATATTCAGTTCGATTAGCTTCGATACTAAACCTTGAGGATTAGAGTCTTCTGTATCGCTGGTGCTAAAGCCGTAGCTATCCCATGCTTTATTAAAAGTTGCATAGATTACATCTAAACCATCACAGTGACCTTGACGAAGTACATGCAGATAATCCCGGACAAATTCTGCATATTGCACCAACAGCGCAGTTTCTTTTGATGTAGATTCAATTTCATCTTGTACAAACGCTTTAAACAAGTTTTCAACTTTAGAACTGGCTTGAAAAACTTGATCAATTTGCGCCATAGACGAACTGCCGCGCAGTGTATGTAATGCACGGATTAAGCCATTATAGTCTTGTGAGTAAATCTGATCTTGTGCCAAGAACTGATCAATGGTCGCTAAATGCTCTTCAGCTTCTTCTACAAAAATAGCCAGAGTTTCAGCCAATAGACTCGCATCAGCAGCCTCTTCTTGTGCAACTTCTGTCTGCGGCATTTCTTCAGCAGTCATTACATCTTCAGATGATTCAACTGCTGCGACAGCTGCTGTTTCAACTGCAGCATCCGTCAATTCTAGTCCTGTCGGCATATCAGTGGCAGTCAGTTGATCTGCTAAAACCAGCAACTCTTCCAATGCAGGTTCAGGACTTTGGTTTTGCTGTAATTGTTGTCCTAAAAGCACCAATGGGCGTAAATCAAGATCAATTAAACCGACTTGCTTAAAAATTGGATAAAGCTTGTATTGATAAATATTTAAAACAGTTTTTGCGTATTTTTGAATATCAGTATTGAGTGTTACCGCACCCGAAAGCACACGGTTTAAAGTATCTTCAACCGTCCATGCCAACTCGCCCGCAGACTTCGCACCCACCATGCGACCCGAGCCTTTTAAAGTGTGAAAGTGACGACGAATAGTTACTAAAGTTTCTTGATCTGTTGGGTTCGCAAACCAAGTTGTAAATAATGGATTTAATTCTTCGAAGATTTCTTCAATTTCTTCGACAAAAATTTCAAGAATTTCCGCATCTTGCTCAAGATAACTATCTTCAGGAAGCGTCATTGTTTCGACTAAATTTTTTAATATTTCTTTCATAGCTAAGGCTTCTTACGTTTTCAGCACCAAAAGGCACTTCAACTTAATTGTAACCATCCTGAATGCCCCTAACCCAAAAGTTAAGTTCATCTTTGCGATGCTTTATCTCTGAATGATGGTGTACCCATAACTGTGTATAGGTACACCTTTCCCCAAGCTGGAATCCCGCTTATTCAGGTAGTTTAAAGTCAGTTACAGATTCACGTAATGATTCTGCCATGTTGGCCAACTCAGATACCGAACGTGCAGTATCGAAAGTTGCACTGGTCGTTTGCGAGGTAATTTCCTGTACAACGTTCATCGTGGTTGCAATGTGACCTGCAGAAGCAGACTGAAGTTTTGCAGCATCCGAAATGTTAGAAATCAATTTCGCAAGGTTGGTCGATACCGTTTGAATTTCATCCAGTGCAACACCCGCATCTTTAGATAAGTTCGCACCACGCACAACTTCTGATGTGGTTTGTTCCATCGAAATTACGGCTTCGTTGGTATCGGTCTGAATGGTTTTAACCAGTGTTTCAATCTGCTTGGTTGCAGATGCTGAACGTTCCGCTAGACGCTGTACCTCGTCGGCTACGACTGCGAAACCACGACCTGCTTCACCCGCCATAGACGCCTGAATTGCTGCGTTTAATGCCAAAATGTTAGTTTGGTCGGCAATATCGTTAATCAAGGCAACGATGTTACCAATCTCTTGTGAAGATTCACCCAAACGCTTAATACGCTTAGAGGTTTCTTGAATCTGCTCACGAATGATATCCATACCTTCAATTGAACGGTTTACAACGTCTGCACCATTCGATGCAATATGTACTGAACGTTCTGCTACCGCTGCTGATTCTTCAGCGTTGGCAGATACTTGGTCAATTGACATTGCCATTTCGTTAATTGCGGCAGATGCACCTGCAATTTCTTGCGCCTGATGCTCAGATGCTTCAGCAAGCTGGTTGGTAATGTTCTGTGTGGTTGCCGTATATTGTGCAACTTCGTGCGATGTTTCGTGAATACGCGATACAAGGTCACGTAATTGGTCAATTGCGAAGTTAATCGAGTCTGCAATTGCACCCGTGAAGTCTTCCGATACTGTTGCGTATGAACGTAAGTCACCATCCGCAAGGTCGGCAATCTCATCAAGTAAACGTAAAATCGCGTTCTGGTTACGGTCATATTCATCTTGTAGACGAACCACGCGAGTTTTATCGGCTTCACCACGTAAGTTCAAGAGTTTGAATACACAGAATAAGAACGCAAGTAATGCTGCAATTAAGCCAATTGCAGGAATTGCAATAGACCAACCTGAACCGCTAGACAATTTATTTAAATTGGTTAAAAGCTTATCTGACTGATCAAAAATAGAAGATGATGCCTGACGTACTTTTACAATTTGTGTTGAGTTATTTAAAACTGTTGCAGCAGCAGATTTCAATACATCTTCATATTCTGCTTGAATACCTTCTAATGAACTACGTAAATCTTCTTGAGTAATACGTTGTACACCAAGTTCCGCACTACCATTTAACTGTGCTGCCAAGTAAGCACCAAACGTTTCGGTATCGGCACTAAAGTCATCTGCAGATTCACGTGAACTGTCTGTACCTGTTAATACAGAACTGATTGAACGTAAAATACGTTCTGCAATGAATACTTGGTTCTTTGCAATAACCACCTGGCTACTTGGCATGTCTTGACGTGCCATTTGGTCAACCATCAAGTTATATTCAGCCTGAATACCCGGAATGGTTTCACCAATTGCAATGTTGGTGTCATAGAGTTGGTTAATGATTTTTTGTTGCGAAGCAATCAAATCAATATTTTCAGAAACCGATTTCCACTGTGTTTCCACTTCACGCAGTGTATCTGTGCTGGCATGAATATCCTTCACTGTTTCTAAGTGAGCAGCAAAGGCTTTTTGTGAATCTGTTAAGTTTTTAATAGATTCAGGCGTACCTGATGCAGTCGCTTCGGTTGCTTGACGTGAAATGGTTTGTGACAACAGACGTAAATCACCCAAACTACGGGTAAAATCGTTATTACGCGGCACGCTATAAAAAAGGTATAACAACAGGAAAAGCGATAAGATGATACAAAAAGCTGCGCCTAAAATAAGTGGCTTAGATTTTTCTGTTTCGCCAAATACACTCGCAAACTCTTCTGTTCGCGCCTGTAATTTTGCAAAAAAACCTGGACCACTTGCTTTACGGACGGTTTCTTCGCCTGAATTTTTCTTTTTAAGTTTAAAGCCCATGCAGCTTCTCCCCGATTGACGCCTTCATTTTTTAGGTGCGCGACAGTTAATTTATAAATTTTATAGATGCGTTCATGTATTTTGGGTTTTGCAATAAACGACTAAATAAGAAAACATGCCATTGTTGGTTATGTTGGTGAAAATACCCCTGACAATATTCTTGTAAATTACTATCTAAATCATTGTGTTTAGAAAAGAAACTTTTCTTATTAAAGTGCTGTATACCCAAAACTTGATCTACAACTAAACCGACATAATGGTCATTATGACTAATACACATTACTTTTTGAGTAGGTGAATATTGGCTGCTTTGCCCAGAAACATAATGTGCCAAATCTGAAACTGAAAGTAATCTTCCGCGAATATTCGCTAAACCTACTACCCAAGGTTGGGTATTTGGCACTGGCGTATATTTCGGTGGATAAATAACCTCAGAAACTTCTCCTAATGGAGCAACGAAATATTGCCCCATCATCTCAAAAGCAATGCCTGACCAGCGGTTTACCTCATTTTCGGTACTAACGTAGTTTTTGTTTCCACGTTTAGATAACCGAAGCAATTCAATAAAACCATTTGCAGCCATAGCTTATCCTGCATTAAGGTGTTGATTAATCACATCAATTAATTGTTTTTCGTCAACAGGCTTAGTTAAGTAATCGCTTGCACCTTGGCGTTTTCCCCAAACACGATCAGTTGCCTGATCTTTGGTACTCACAATTACAATTGGAATGTGTTTGGTGGTGTCACCACGCGAAATTTGACGTGTTGCCTGAAAGCCATTCACGCCTGGCATAACCACATCCATTAATACTAAATCTGGTAATTCAGCTTGCGCCATGGTCACGCCATCTGCACCATTCGCTGCTTCAATGACTTCAAAACCATGCTTGGTCAAGATTTCTCTAAAGCGGAATGTTTCTGTAGGTGAATCATCTACAATAAGAATACGAGCCATTATTTTCCCCAATAAATCTAACTAACTAATAATTATGCGGTCACGTGGTTACGAATGGCGTTTAATAATTCATCTTTACTAAATGGTTTAGTCAGATACTCATCAGAACCCACGACACGTCCTTTAGCTTGGTCAAATAAACCATCTTTACTTGATAGCATAATGACAGGAATGTTTTGGTAGTTTTGCGAGTTTTTAATTAAGGCACACGTTTGGTAACCATCTAGGCGTGGCATCATAATATCTACGAATACGATATCTGGATTTGATTCTGCAATTTTGGATAAAGCTTCAAATCCATCAACTGCGGTAACCACTTCACAACCTTCACGCTGCAGAAGTGTTTCAGCTGTACGGCGAATGGTTTTTGAATCATCAATCACCATGACTTTTAGATTTTGGAATTTATCGTCCATTCAATGACCCTTCCCATTTTTGTTTGTACAAGCAACTGAGTAGAAAAATCTTACACATTGATCGTATTTTTAACATATCTTTACTTGTAGTTTCAATGAACATATTTAGTGTAAATCTACACTTTTACACCATTATCACCAAACCGCTCACACTTTCTTGTGACCATTGATATTTTTTATCGGTTGTATTTTTTTAATTCCTAATTTTGATCTAATATAACACTATTATTACGTGTAATTTAAGTAATTTAGTCAACTTTATTGTGGGGGACAACGTGAGCACTTTTTTTGCAAAATCACTCGCTGTCAAATTAAAACAAAATAAGCAGTCACTTAAATTGGGCATGCTTGCTTTACTGCTCTTGTCCTCTGCCCCACTCATGGCTGACAGCCAGAACAAAGCGGTGTGGTATCGCTATTATGATCAACATGGCGTTGCAAATATTAGTAGTAATGTGACACCTAATCATATTCGTCATGGCTATGAAGCATTAGACCGTAACATGCAAGTGATTCAGCGCGCACGTCCATACAACACTGAAATGGATATTAAAAAAGCCCCACAACGTGCTGCTCAAGCGTATCAAATGGAATCTGATCAGCGTTTAAAAAAAGCCTATACCAATAGTCAAACCGCAATCACTAAACGTAATAACGCTTTAGCGCATATTAAAAAGCAAATTATTTTCCAACAAGAACAACTCAAACAGCTGCAAAATGACCGTATTACTTTTAAACGTCAAGAAATGGAGTATTTACGCAAGGTCAAACCTGTGCCTGCACAACTAAAAACCAATTTGGACAATAACTTAAAAAACATCGAGCTTAAAAAAGATATGATTCAATCTTTACAAACAAGCTATCGAAATACACAAGCAGAATACGACAGAATTATTACTCGCTTAAAAGCACTTGAATAGTTGATTTGAATTACCTTGTCATTTTGGCAATCAATAAGGACAAATATGCATGCACATTGCACAGCGTATCGCAGTTAGGTTTAATCGGCAGCATTTACCCATTTTTCGTATCGGTGCAATCGGTTTATGTATTTTGCTGAGTGCCTGCCAAAAAACAGAAACTGAAAATAAAACAACAGTATCAGAAAAAATTGAACTCATTCAGCAAGATTTAGTGACACCACAACAAGGCAGCGCAATCAGTAAAACTGCCTTTACAGGCACAGTGCGTGCTGTGAATCAAAGCAGTATTCAAGCACAGGTGACTGCCACAGCAACCTCAGTCTATGTCAAAGTGGGAGATAGCGTACAACGTGGTCAAACCTTGCTACGCTTAAATAATCAGGATAATGCTGCGCGTTTAGCACAAGCTCGCGCCAATTTAGCTGCAACGCAAGCGCAAGCCAACCAAGCCCGCAACATGATGCAACGAAAAAAACGTTTGCTCGATCAGGGTTTTATTTCACAAGTGGAATATGAGCAAAGTCAGTTAGATTATCGTGCGCAAATGGAAAATGTACGCGCCCAACAAGCCAATGTCGATATTGCACTAAAAGCCGATCAAGATGGCACGATTACCAGTCCAATTCATGGTGTCATTACCCA
The DNA here is from genome assembly GCF_013420785.1 of Acinetobacter sp. YH01011. Taxonomy (NCBI): domain Bacteria; kingdom Pseudomonadati; phylum Pseudomonadota; class Gammaproteobacteria; order Moraxellales; family Moraxellaceae; genus Acinetobacter; species Acinetobacter sp. YH01011. The sequence goes on along the minus strand of NZ_VOYG01000017.1, from coordinate 59,017 downwards.
ACGTCAAGTTGAGCCTGGGCAAACTGTGGCTGCAGGACAAACCTTATTTGAAGTCGTCGATCCGAACCAATTAGAAATTCAAGCGAAATTACCAAGCGACTTACAAGCCGCACTCAAAATTGGTCAAAAAATTGAATATCAACTCCAAGGACAAGCAAACACATTTAATGCACAAATTAGCCGTGTTTCTCCTGTTGCGGATTTAGCCAGTCGTCAAATTGAATTTTTTGCAACCCCGCTTGATCGTCTTCCCTCTTTAAGTATTGGGGCATTTGTGGATGGTTATATTTTAGCGAACACGACAATTTCAGGGCAAATCATCCCACTCAATACCATTCACGATATCCAAAACAAACCTTATGTTTGGGTGATTCGAGATCAAAAAATTGCCCGCGTGGATATCACAGTTTTAGAACAGCGCTATAGTGACAATACTGCTGTGATTCAAGGCTTACAGAGCAGTGATCTAGTCAGTCGAGTGGTGTTCAACCCCGATCAAATTCAGCAGCAGGTGATCATTCAAAATAACCCTCAATAAATTGAATTTCATCTCAATGCAGTAGTGCAGATGTCCAATAAATAAAAAATCAGGATCGTTGTTATGTGGTTTACCCGAGTTAGCGTCAAGTATCCCGTTTTTACCATCATGATGATGTTTTGTCTAATGGTGCTTGGCTTGGCTTCATGGCAACGTATGGGCGTGGAAGAATTTCCTGACGTCGATTTTCCGTTTGTAGTGGTTTATACCAGTTATCCGGGTGCATCACCTGAAACAGTTGAATCTGAAATCACCAAGAAAATGGAAGATCAGATCAACACCATTTCTGGACTCAAACAACTGGTTTCACAATCCAGTGAAGGGTTATCTACTATTATTGCCGAGTTTAATTTAGATGTTCCTTCGGCAGTGGCGGCACAAGATGTACGCGATAAAATTTCGTCTGTCAGTGCAGGCTTTCGAGATGAAATTCAAGACCCTGTGGTGGAGCGCTACGACCCAACTGCCAATGCAGTCATGTCGATTGTGTTTGAATCCTCACAAATGTCTTTGCGTGATTTAAGTTCCTATTTAGATCAACAAGTTGTACCGCAACTGCGCACTGTGTCTGGTGTCGGAACTGTTAATTTATTGGGTGATGCACAGCGACAAATTCGTATTGAGGTAGATCCACAAAAGTTAATGAGTTTTGGCTTAGGTGTAGATCAGGTCATCAACACGCTCAAAGCTGAAAATATTGAAGTACCTGGCGGCACACTCAAACAAGCCAATAGTGAATTGGTGGTCGAAATCCAATCCAAAGTCATTCACCCTCTGGCTTTTGGCGATTTAATTATTGCCAATAAAAATGGTGCGCCAATCTTTTTAAAACAAGTTGCCACAATTCAAGACAGTCAAGCAGAGCTGGAAACCAGTGCATTTTTAAATGGGCAAACTGCGGTTGCTGTCGATATCTTGCGTAGTTCAGACTCTAATGTCATTGAAGTGGTAGATAACACTTATAAAACCTTAGAACGTATTCAAACCCAACTGCCTGCTGGCATGACTGCAAAAGTCGTGGTGGATTCTTCTAAAGGGATTCGTGGCAGTATCCGTGATGTAGCACGTACCATTATTGAAGGTGCGATTCTGGCAGTCCTGATTGTACTGTTGTTTCTTGGTTCATTCCGTTCTACCGCTATTACAGGATTGACCCTGCCAATCGCCCTACTCGGCACACTCACCTTTATTTGGGCATTTGGCTTTACCATCAACATGATGACCTTACTGGCACTCTCGCTCAGTATTGGCTTATTGATTGATGATGCAATTGTGGTTCGTGAAAATATTGTGCGTCATGCCGATATGGGCAAAGACCATGTCAGGGCTGCTTTGGATGGTACTAAAGAAATTGGCTTGGCAGTTTTAGCAACCACCCTAACCATTGTGGCGGTATTTTTACCTGTAGCATTTATGGGCGGAATTATCGGACGCTTTTTCTATCAATTTGGTGTCACCGTCAGTACTGCCGTACTGATTTCCATGTTTGTCAGTTTTACGCTGGATCCAATGCTTTCTGCACACTGGGCAGAAAAAGCAAATCCGAATAAAAAACCTGGACGGTTAAAACGCTTCTTAAACTGGATTTCTAACAAACTCGACAATTTAAGCCATCATTATGAAAAACTTTTAAAATTAGCACTACGATTTCGCGTTATTACCTTATTGATTGCCGTGGGTTCATTATTTGCTGCACTCGGATTATCCAAACTGATTGGCACAGAGTTTGTACCTGTACCTGACAAAGGTGAGATTCGGATTAAATTTGAAACACCTGTGGATGCCTCACTTGAATATTCACAAGCAAAATTAAAACAAGTAGATCAAATCATCCGTCAACACCCTGAAGTTCGCGCGACTTACGGAGCCATTAACAGCGTGACAGATCGCGGAAAAAATCATGTTAACTTGCGTGTAACTGTCAGCCCGCGTAATGAACGTCAACAAACGCTGACCGAACTCAATAACGAATTTCGCCAGCGTCTACAAAGTATTGCAGGCATCACCATTACCTCTGTCGCCTCTGCCGACGAAACAGTTTCAGGGGGGCAAAAACCTGTGATGGTGTCCATTAAAGGTCCAGATTTAGCAGAATTACAAAAAATCTCTGACCGCTTTATGACAGAAATTGCTCAGGTGGATGGTATTGTCGATTTAGAAAGCTCGCTAAAAGCTCCTAAACCTACATTAGGTGTTTATATTAACCGTGTCCTTGCTAGTGATTTGGGGCTATCGGTGAATCAAATTGCCAATATTATCCGCCCACTCATTGCGGGGGATGATGTCACCACTTGGCAAGATGAACGTGGTGAAACCTACGATGTCAATGTTCGACTTACAGAAAACCATCGTAGCTTACCGAGCGATGTGCAAAATATGTATTTAACTTCACAAAAAACCGATACCAATGGACAAAATATATTAGTGCCTTTGGCAAGTGTGGCGAAGTTTGAGGAAAGTTTAGGTGCGGCACAAATCAACCGTCGTGATTTAGCCCGTGAAGTTTTGGTCGTAGCTAACACTGCTGGACGTCCTGCAGGTGACATTGGTGCCGACATTCAAAAAATTCAGGATAACTTTAAATTACCCGCAGGTTATAGCTTCGACACTCAAGGCGCCAATGCTGACATGGCTGAATCTGCAGGTTATGCACTGACTGCAATTACCCTGTCTATTGTGTTTATTTATATTGTTTTAGGTTCGCAATTCAACAGTTTCATTCACCCCGCAGCAATTATGGCTTCCCTACCTTTATCGTTGATTGGAGTATTCTTGGCACTGTTTATTTTTAACTCGACCATGAACCTGTTTTCTATTATCGGTATTATTATGCTGATGGGATTGGTCACCAAAAATGCGATTTTACTAATTGATTTTATTAAAAAAGCCATGGATCAGGGCGATTCACGTTATGATGCAATTATAGCTGCAGGGAAAACCCGTTTACGCCCTATTTTAATGACCACCAGTGCAATGGTGATGGGGATGGTGCCACTCGCACTTGGCTTGGGTGAAGGCGGCGAACAAAGTGCGCCTATGGCACACGCAGTCATTGGCGGTGTAATTACATCCACCCTACTCACCTTGGTGGTCGTACCTGTCATTTTCACTTATTTAGACGATTTTAAGAATTTTATGTTACGCCAAACACGTAAACTCATTTCTTAAAATCTCACGTAAAATCACACAATCGCTCGGGCTAAATTTTAACGCAAGTTTAGCCCGATTTTTATTGTATAATCTGGCTTTGAAAAAACTCCATTTAACGCTTCACTTTTTAGGACAGTTTCCATGCGCGCGAGTCGCTTTTTATTTGCTACGTTAAGAGAAACCCCAAACGATGCCGAGGTGATTTCTCACCAGCTGATGTTACGTGCGGGTATGATTCGTAAATTGGCTTCAGGTTTATATACTTGGCTGCCAATGGGTGTGCGTGTGCTAAATAAAGTTGAAGCCATTGTTCGTGAAGAAATGAATCGCGCAGGTGCTTTAGAAACTTTTATGCCTGTCACTCAGCCTGCCTCACTTTGGGAAGAATCAGGGCGTTATGTGCAATACGGTCCTGAATTACTACGCTTTAAAGATCGCCACGACAATCCTTTTGTACTTGGCCCAACACATGAAGAAGTCATTACCGATTTGGCGCGTAATGAATTAAAAAGCTATAAGCAATTGCCAATCAACTTCTATCAAATTCAAACTAAATTCCGTGACGAAATTCGCCCACGTTTTGGGGTAATGCGTTCACGTGAATTTATGATGAAAGATGCTTATTCTTTCCATACCGATCAAGCTTCTTTACAAGAAACCTACGATGTAATGTACGACACCTACTGCCGTATTTTCTCGCGCCTAGGTTTAGACTTCCGCCCAGTACAAGCTGATACAGGTTCTATTGGTGGTTCTGGTTCACATGAATTCCACGTTCTGGCTTCAAGCGGTGAAGATGATATCGCCTTCTCTACCGAATCTGATTATGCAGCCAATATTGAAATGGCTGAAGCTATTTTGGTGGGTGAACGTGCTGCTGCAACGCAAGAACTCAACATTGTAGATACACCAAATCAAAAAACCATTGCGGAAGTTTCTGCATTTTTAGGTACAAATAGCAACCAATCAGTCAAAGCGCTCTTGGTTCAAGGTATTGCAGATGAAACAGGTCAAGTGCCTGTGATTGCATTATTCCTGCGCGGTGACCATGAACTCAACGAAATTAAAGCAGAAAAGCATCCACAGATTGCTGCACCACTTACTTTTGCAACCGATGCACAAATTGCAGCGTTAGGTTTAACTGCTGGCTTTGTTGGTCCACAAGGTTTGGTCGAAAAAGGCATAACTGTGATTGTAGACCGTGCTGCATCGGTATTGTCTGACTTCGTTGCAGGTGCAAACCAAGTTGATCAACACGCAACAGGTGTAAACTGGGAGCGCGATGCACAATATACTGAAGTTTATGATTTACGTAACGTCGTTGAGGGCGATCCATCTCCAGATGGCAAGGGAACGTTACAAATTAAACGCGGTATTGAAGTCGGTCATATCTTCCAGCTTGGTACTAAATACTCAGAAGCGTTGGGCTGTAAAGTATTAGGTGAAGATGGCAAACCGTTTACTGTTACCATGGGATGCTATGGGATTGGTGTTACCCGTGTGGTTGCCTCTGCCATTGAACAGAACTTTGATGATAAAGGGATTATTTGGCCTGCAGCCATCGCACCATTTGAAATTGCGATTGTGCCAATGAACGCACATAAATCACCACGTACATTAGAAGCAGCAGAAGCACTTTATGCTGAACTTCAAGCTGCAGGTTATGATGTATTACTGGATGATCGTAATGAACGTCCTGGGGTGAAATTCTCTGATCTTGAGCTTACAGGTATTCCGCACCGTATTGTGATTGGTGAGAAAGGTTTAGATGCAGGTACTTTTGAATATAAAGGTCGTCGTGATGCTGAATCTAGCAACCTAACGAAAGAAGAATTACTCATCAAAATTGCCAAATAAGATTGAAGACTGAGTAAAAAAATCCCGCACAAGTTGCGGGATTTTTTTCATTTGGGATTAACAGAATTTCATACCGCCATAACAGTTAGGGGTAACATTTTGGTTTTGTAAAACCTGATTATTAAGTGTTAATCTGGCCGGTTGACCCGTGTAATATCCTGTGTAACTACCAACATCGATATTCATTTTACGCTCGATTGGTGTACCAGCCAATGAACCTAATGCTTCTAACAAACTTACATCTACATTATGCTTATCTTGCATTAACTCAGAAGTTAATGCTTTTGCGACCTGTGGTAGTACTGCAGAAACATCTACCAAATCCGCAGTTGCCAAATAACCTAATTGCACTGGTTCCTTAAACGACATCCACCAACCTTGTTGTGCAATATCTTTTTCATCTGCACCCATCCACTGCACTGGCTTGCTTTGTAAAGATAAATATCCACCTGTTCCTGTCAGAGGAATATTGTGAATCATATTTAGGGCTTGGACAAAAGTAATATCCATATTCAAATTTTCTAATGTAGAACCCTTACTCATTTTAAAGAATGAGTGATCACCAACAGAACCAAACAATAAAGGAGGAAATGTGACATATAACTGGTCTTTTGAAAAGTCAGGTGTTCCATTTACATCACCAGTATATGTCCCAGACTCTGTTGCCGCTAGCGGAATAGAAGCTAATGTTGAACGGATACCCGTAACTATAGCGGACTCCATACGCTGACCAGTCACTACTGTTTCAGGCATCGTAAAATCAGCTCGCATCGATGGAACGGTAATCCCAGTATGTCCTTCTGCGCCAGGTTTACTTGTATAGACACGATCCTGCCCCAACGCAGTCAGTATCCCACTAATTTTTTGGTCAGAGGCATTACCAAATTTAGCTTCTTTAGTAAATGAATGCCCTTGCGTTTGTGCCATTTTCATATAACCACTGAAACTTTTAATCCCGTCATTTGGGTTTTGCACGTTATCTGTACCCAAAGTCAGTAGACCTAAAATTTCTTCTGCACCTAAGCGAAAACCAACCACTTCACGTGTTGACGCACTATTTCCACTAATCGCAAATTCAATAAATGGATTGGTAATTTGTGCACTGGTACCCGCACGTTCACCATTAAACTTGGGACTACCTGTTGAATCATAGGATTCATTCAAACCACTTAACGAAATATTAGAAATATCAATATCACATCCCGCTTTACCACCAATCGCATTATTTACACCGCCACAACCTAATTGTAGCGTTTTAATGTTGGCATTAAGCTCCATGAGTGCATCAACACTCAGCTTATAAAAGTTCAACCCTTGTGATTGATCTGTCGCAGTCATCAGGTTCAAAAGTGCCTGACCTTGTACATGAGATAACTGATCATCATTTAAAGCCTGCATCGCTTGAGCAGAACTGAATGAAAAGGCTGTACTTAAAATAGATGCAACTAAAAATTTTTTTTTCATTTTATTTCTATCCTTTAGCGTGGCGTAATGCCCAATGTGCTGCGCATGGTTCCACCTGTAAGTGCGACAGATGCGATTTTCTGCATATTGCCATTGGTAGACATTGCAAAGTTTGTTTTAAAGGGTTGAGCAATATCATTTTTATAATTAAATTTCACTTGATTGTCTAAAGTGACCGTATCTGCACTAACGACGACTTTTCCTTTGACACCTAAATGACCTTCCATACGATTCAAGTTAATAGAAGACGTTTGAACAGTTTCATTATTCACTTGATCTTCATTAATCAAACTAAAATAACTACCTAAATTCTTCGGATCAGCCTGTTCTGTGCTATCTAGACTTCTAAACTTAAAGTTCGCATCAAAAGACAAAAAGTTTGAGTTCGGATTAGTATCGGTAGGATCCATTCCAGGAATCACCAACAACTCACCATTGCCATCTAATTTAAAAGCGATTGTGGTCAACACATCATCTTTCTTAGAGAAATTATCATAAGGTATAAAGCTACCGCATTTAGTTGATCCTGTGACGCAGTTGTATTTCGAACCTGGTAATTGTCCAATCGCTAACTCTGCTTTTGCTGCAACTAATAAATGATCTGCACGAATATAAATCCCTTCATCTTCATAACCAATCACACCGTCGGACTGAATTAATGCATCAATATTTCTTAAACCAGCATAATAGTTGACAGCTTCACCAGCATGCAGGCTGTCTTGCCCGTCAATTAAGATAATAGAAGTGGTACTTGGTAAGCCTGTTTTTGAATCAATGCCATAACCTTCGGTAGAAACAATAGCGTTATAACCAATTCCAGTTTTGTTCGTTCCATCATAAGGTGACAGATATTGTTTACCCGACAAGGCCACATTGGCATTTAAATTATAAATTGGAATCCCAATACCCCAAGAACCACCATCTCCTGTCAATTCATTTAAAGAGTTGTCAGAAATAATTCTAGCTTTGGCTGCAATAGACTGAAAGTCCATACCACGAACAGCGATCAGTGAGAACTGGTCACCTTCAAGCTTACTCGATAGCAACTGGTTTAAAATAGGACTGGTTGCACCAATGGTATTTTTAATATTTTCATTGACTAAAAAATTGAGGTTTTTCGCTTGTACGGTATTAATATAAATATCGCCAAAATCGATAGAGGCATTTTTATTGTGTAAATTACCTTGTGCATCACGTGTGGTTAGCGGTCTTAAATTCGAAAACTCAACCGCATAACTGCCTTTTCCTGTGTGCCCAATTTCTAAGGTTGTTGGTAATTGCCCTGCAGCCAAGCCTGCCGTATTTTGATTGGTAAAATCAGCAGATAAGCCCAAATGCAAACCACCTTGCCCCACCACAGTATCGTAGCCTGTAACTGCGGTATTTTTAGTTTCAATTACACCATTGACCTTATTCGAAACGTCAAAATTGGCAACATTTTTTTGATGCCCATTAAAAAACAATTTCGCATTGCTTACCGCACCTGATGCACCAAAGCGAATTAAATTTTTATCATCATAACGCAAGTCAATATTGACCCCAGGGTTAGTTGCATTTTGTCGGCTACTAGCAACATCACTCAGGTCTTTCACTCGTCCAAGATTCACAAAATGGTCGGTGGTGCCATTTTTAGTGGTAAAGACCAATCCCTCATCGGCATCAATGTACATATAGCCGTCAGTCGCAAAATTAAAGTTAAAATCATGCATAGATAATTCATGCTTACCTAAACCATGACTAATTTTGGCATTCTGTAACTGGAAGTTTAAATGTGCCGTTTCATTTTGATTGAATAAACCTGCTTTGGTTTCTAATAAAACTTTTAAAGGTGATTTAGTTTCTAAGCCGAACTGACCCAAGCTTTGTGTTTCTTTAGTACAACTATTTCCGACACAGTTTTTTTTGACCAAGTTTAAATCTGCAGTCGATTGAAAAGCATCAATACTCGCATCGATACGCACACCTGCGCCAACATCAGTTTTCCCCACATCTAAAGCAAGCTTACTGATAATAGGCTGGTTATTCTGTCCTTTAATTTCTACATTATGTAAGCCTAAACCCTGTTGAGTTCCAGCCACTAAATCAGGATCATACCAATTGACTTGATTAATCGTGGCTTTAGACATTTCATGGGTGATTACAATACCATCTTGCCCACTTACATCAGACAAATGCTGGTCTGCAATCAGCTCTAAAGCATACACTTGTTGCGCACAAAGTACGCTCAATGTTAATAAATTCAACTGCATTATTTTTTTCATTGTTATTTCCCTATACTGTACTTAATCCTATATTCAACAACGACTTGCTGCTGAACCTGTACAGTTGTAGCTAAATATTTTCACATTGCCAGACATGTGCATATTGCCGTGAATATTTAAGCCCATAAATCCTTTTTCAGCGCCCTGATCAAACAAAGGTACATCTTGCTGAACTAAGTTATAACTACCATCTTGTTGATAATTTCTTCCTTGAAATTTGGTATATACCTCTGAATTTGCATAACCTTCATTTGCTCCCTGCCCTGTACCTGTTTCGATCGCCATGGTTGCAAAACCCAAATTTCTTATTTTTAATGGCTTATCATCATAAAACTTAAGCTGCATTGCCGTTTGTGGGTCATTTTTATGATTAATAATAGTCGTGCCATCTAAAGAAAATTTATCTATTTGTATGGTGCCCTGAATTTGTTTAAATACCAGCCATTTTTTATTGCCGTTATTATCTTCATGGTTATTGGGTGCAATGGCTAAACGACAAAGCACATTATTGTCAGCACAATTTTTACTATAGCGATAATAAACTTCTGTAGGTTTAGTCCCACCATTAAATTTAGAAATATTGCTGAGTTCTAAATTTTCGGCATATTCATGGTTTAACGATAACGTCCAACTGAGGTCTGCTCCACCTTGACCAGTAGCCTGCGTTAATTCATGATTTTCCAGTGCAATTAAATTGGCATGGGTCAAAGGACTACACATCAATGCAATACAAGACAGTTTTTTCAACATGATGATTCTCCTTTTATAGACCTGTTGTTTTAAATTTAAGGTGCTGAATCAGCACACCATCTATTGCAACTGAACCTAGATTCTTAGCAGTACCATCTACACCCTTAAATACAACACCTGTGGCATCCGTATGATCTTTGGCACGCAACATATTATTTGGCAAGCGTTCTACAGTACCAATTGCAATACTACTATGCGTCGCATTACGTCCTTGATACATCGCAGCACTGTCATTGACATTGGCTTTTAGCGGTGTGCCACAACTCACCACATTACAGGTAGAACCTGTAAATGCTGTAGAACCTAAATACCCACCCTTTCCATCTTCATAATTTTGATAAATTTTATTGTAAATTTCAGGAACATTCGGAATACGTGTTACTTCTAGCACAATATTATTGCCCTCAGAACCAACCACAAAAGGCTGATACATATTCCCTAAAACTAAATTGATATTCGGACTGTATAAATACAAACCCTCTGTATCATGAAAAACTGGTGCCAATGAACCATCTATTGCTGGTGTGACCGCCGTTCCATCCAAAGTATCTGATTTCGCTGCTGTACTAATGCGGATTCCTTTACTATCTAAGTTTGAATCTGTGAAACTTAAATTCGCAGGATTATCATTGGTATTTAAACGCAATACACTTGCCATACCCAAGGTTTGATGATGATTTGGGTTATCCGAGTCTAAAGTCTGAAATATTCGGGTCTGTGAACCATTTAGACTTAAACCATTGGCAACAAACTGAGTACGTAAACGGTGCTCTTTATCTAAACCAGATTTTGGCGCCCCAGTGCTTGGATCCACCTCTGCACTTGAGTTCAACTGACGTGAAAAAATATCAGTCCAAAAGCCCAGTTTAATATTATTATCACTTTCAGTTGGCGTAGTAGTTGCGAGTGGTGCCTCTAGTGCTAAATAACCAACATCTTTTTCTACATTTTTAAATTGTTTAACTTTTTCTGTGCCTGCACGGAATAACCATGGGTTATCTGCTGAACCCCAGTTAAAGCCTTGATTGCTATAACGACTGCTTAATGAGTTATCACTTTTAGATAAGGCTAAACCATAAATAAAGACATCTGCTTTGGTTCTTAATGATTGCACAGGAGAACCCGATGCAGCAATTGCCGCTGCCTGTTCAGCCGATTGTATAATTTGAGCATAAATTTCTGCCACAGCAGACTTGGCTGTATCTTCTGCAAGTTGACTCGCATTATATTTAGCCCGAATATCAGCCGATGCTGTTTCTTTGGTTATTTCAGCCTGTATTAATGTGTCTACTTGTGAGCCAACTTGGTCTGCTCGAGTGAAGTTGCTAAGCCCTTTATAAAAATCAGAATTCAATAAATCATTATTAGCTTCTGCCGACCGACTCCCATATAAAAGATCAAGCATTTCATAAGTGTTTGTAATAGCATATTCTTTTGCTTTCTTTTCATACTTTAAAACGCCAGTTGGATCCTCGCTAACTGGTCGTGTGGTATATGCAGTAGTTCCATCTTTTTTTAAACTCTTTCCAATCCCCGAAGTCCCATCCCTATAGTCTGCAAGACGTTGATTGTAATAATACTTGAGTGTCTCATTATTAAAAAAACCTTCACGAACATCAAATGTAAATGTTTCTTTTTTCGCGTCAACATCAGCTTCAATATTTTTAGTATATTCTTGATACAAAGTTGAATATTGATTTGTATAGGTTTGTTCATAAGTTGAACGGTAAGTTTCGTTATATTTATGCTCAGCCTTACCTTTTAAAACACTTTGATTATAAGTATTGTTATAAACCGTATGGTATGCACTTTCTGCCAACTGCACATAATTCTCCCCCGTCGGGATAATACGAATAAAGCCCGTATCATATTGACTAGGGTTTTCTAACCCACGTGCATAGCTCGACCCTGTAGATAGATCATTCGGTTGCTGAAACACCATTTTGAAGTCATCAAGGACTAAAGCAACCCCTTCGCCTGTGGTATTTGACAAAGAGTCATCGGAGAGTGCTTGTAAAGCATAACTCGGGTTCGTCAAAAATAAGCCTATCGCAGTGGCTAAGCAACGCTTACGAAAAGGGAAAGTAATTGCGTGTTCAGTCATCTCGACCTTCCTTTTATCTGATGCTCCGCATCTTTCTTTTATTTATCTATAGCTTGGCTATTTATTTGAGTGTTTTTATCCTTAAAAACGTGATTATGCCAAACCATTCTCATATTTAATTATGCTGAATATTTATGCAAATGCAAAACAAACTGGCTAAACAGCACAGCTTTCCGATGAATGAAAAAAAGCGAGCACATTGGCTCGCTTGTTCAACAGAAAAATTGTGATGGGTTAATCACTTATGCTTTAGGCAAGGTCACGCCTGTCTGCCCTTGATATTTACCACCACGGTCTTTGTACGAGGTTTCACAAACTTCATCTGATTCAAAGAACAACATTTGTGCCACACCTTCGCCTGCATAAATACGTGCAGGTAAGTTCGTGGTATTGGAAAACTCTAAAGTTACATGACCTTCCCACTCTGGTTCCAGTGGCGTCACATTCACAATAATACCGCAACGTGCATAGGTCGATTTACCTAAACACACTGTCAATACATTGCGCGGAATACGGAAATATTCAACGGTACGCGCCAATGCAAACGAGTTTGGCGGAATGATGCACACATCTGACTCAATATCGATAAAACTTTTTTCATCAAAGTTTTTTGGATCGACAATTGCGGAGTGAACATTGGTAAAGACTTTAAATTCACGTGCACAACGTACATCATAACCATAACTAGAAACACCATAAGAAATGAGTTTCTCGCCATTTTCGTCAAAGCGAACTTGGTTTTCTGCATACGGTTCAATCATGCCGTGTTTTTCGCTCATTTCGCGAATCCAACGATCAGACTTAATTGCCATTTATTTTCTATCCAAAATATGAATGTTTAACTGTGCTGTACTTTAACTGAAATCTAAGTTAATGAAAACCAGCCGTTTCCCTCACATCGCTTTTTTAAGTGCAATGATTAGGGGCTGTTGACAATTCGTCTATGTTTGCGACATGAGAGATATATCTCGCAAGGTTTTTTAGCTGATATAAGGCATGGGACAGGAAATTTAGTCATTCTAAATGACTGGCACATAACGCAATAGCAGCAAAAAATATGCTTGTCCCCTTGCGCAGCAAACAAAGCAATGCTTTGTTCTCGCTCATGTGGCTAAAACTTTCTCAGATTGCGTTATGAAACTTGGCAATAGACCCACTATTCCCTGCGTTTCATGCCTGATCTGCTCAGTTTTAGCCTACAGCGCAAGCCATTTATGAAATGTCAACAGCCCCTATTTCCAGTAGATACAACTTTTAGATACAACGTTGGCTTTATAGACTCAACAAAGCCGAATAACTTAAAGGAATTGAAAAGCTCAGCAACACAATAGAAGCTGTTTTTTGTAGATTGCACTGATTGAGCCAGCTAATTTTATTTTTAGCGAGCACCGAACCAATAAATGTCCAGAAAAAAGCAATCGGCACGATTAAACATAAAAATGCCAACATGTGTGCCACATAATAGTCTGCTTTTACCCATGCAATCGTTGGGAAAATTGCAGAGGCGAACAACAATGCTTTAGGATTCAGTAAAGTCGCTAAAAATAGCTCACTCGCACGGATCGTAGGTTGATTAAAGCTTTGCTCGACTTTAGCCGTGCGCCATAATTTAATCGCCAAGAAAATAATATAGCTTGCACTGAATAATTTTAGAATGGTGGGCAACAACGGGAGATGAGTAGACACCGTACCAATTAAGGCGCCCCAAAGTGTAATAGAAATCAAATAACCCAATGCTTCTGCTGGAATTAATCGGAAAGATTTGCGGATACCAACCTGAATACCTGATGATGCAAGCAAGGTATTGGTTGGCCCTGGTGTCAATAAAATTGTGATCACCAAACCGATAAAAAACCATGAAATCATGCATTGACCTCACTACTGAATGAGCGCAGATTAAAATAGTTCATTGCAATTGGCAAAAAGTATTTTGTAAGACAAATTCTTGATCAGTTTAACATTTTAAATTTATTATTTTATTCAATCACTTATATAAAAAATATTTTTTAATTAAATGGTAACTTATAAGTCATTTTATCTTAACATTTTTAAGGTATTTAAAGATTAAACACCATTAAATCAGATGCTTGTGTATTTTTTAATCAAAAAAAATAGCTCACCGAAGTGAGCCAAATTTTCAAAATATTGTGACTTAGCTTTTAAAGATGAATCAGTCAAAATTTAAAGAATGATAACTTAATGAGTGCAACTGCAATCATTCCAAGCTGAGATCCCTCACTAGAAAATACGATTCTGATCTTTTTCAGCTTTAGGCAGTTTTTTTGCAATTTGCTGAGCAATCGCAATGTAACTATCGGCAGCATCATCGCCTGCAATCACTGACGGCGTACCTGCATCGACATTTTCACGAATACTGACATTCAATGGTAAACGCCCAAGTAACGGAATGGCATATTGTTCTGCCAGTTTATCGCCACCACCTTGACCAAAAATTTGTTCTTCGTAGCCGCAGTTTGAGCAGATATGCGTCGACATATTCTCAATTACGCCCATGACAGGGATTTGCACACGATTAAATAGTTCGATGCCTTTGACAGCATCCATTAAGGCAACATTTTGTGGTGTAGTCACAATCACCGCTCCCGTTACAGGAATACGCTGTGCAAGTGTCAATTGAATATCCCCCGTTCCTGGTGGCATATCAATCATCAACACATCTAAATCTGGCCATAAAGTTTGATTAAAGAGCTGCATTAATGCACCTGTGGCTTTTGGTCCACGCCACGCTACAGGTGTATTGTGGTCACCTGTTAAATGTCCGATGGATAACACAGGCATCCCAAAAGCATCCAACGGTACAAACTGCTCGGCTTCAATCATTGGGGTTCTGCCTGCATTGCCGAGCATGGTCGGAATACTTGGACCATAAATATCGGCATCCAATACGCCAACTTTTAAGCCGAGCTTTTGCAAAGCTAAAGCCAAATTTACTGTAGTGGTAGATTTTCCAACCCCGCCTTTGCCTGAAGATACCAAAATTACGTTTTGAATACGCGGATGTTTCGGCACATCACGTTGGTGTGGCGCAGCTTTTTGAATCGGTGGATTATTCGGATCGGCTTCTTGCATTGAACTTTGGCCCGCAGCATCGACCACCGGTGGTAAATGAGATGTTGCAGTCTGTGTGGTCGATGTTGCGCAGCTTTCATCTTCAGCATGTTGATGCCCACAACTTTCTTTTTTCTGTCCAGATTTCTGCTGAATCACATGCATATTCAGTTCTTTAATGCCGCATTTTTCTAAAGCATCTGCCAGTTCATCATGAATTTGTTGTAAATGTTGTTTTTCTTCAGGATAAGTATTGATGGTGATTTGCAGAATATCACCTTGCACATTCACTTGAGAAATACGATCTTTTAAAGCATGTTCAGATTCAGGCAATATATAACTTTGTAGCACGTGCTGAATAGCTTCCTCATTCACCGTATGCGAAGGTGAAAAAACTGATTTAAGTGAAGAAAGCCAAGACATAGATTTACTCCAAAGTTTGGAAATACCGCGATTTTGATAGTGTAACGATAATTCAGTATAAGGTTAAGTCGTGCTATCACTGAAATACTTAATTCTGAGTATATTGCTTGGTTTTTGACATGATTTATCTTCAAATGCAGACCAAGAGCTTGTTTCGATATTGTATTTAGCCTTCTAAGCGGATTTGAAAAGAATTCCTGGAATCCCTTGTGCATCTATGTGCTATCTAAGGTAAAATTGCCCGAATTGCATCGTCCCTATTTGAGAGAGTTATATCCGTGCGTCAAATTTTAGTCACTAACGCCCTACCATACGCCAATGGTCCGATCCATATGGGTCACTTACTCGGTTATATCCAGGCAGATATCTGGGTTCGCGCCATGCGTGCAATGGGACATGACGTGACTTATGTCTGTGCGGATGATGCGCATGGTACAGCAATCATGCTGCGTGCCGAAGCCAACGGGATTAGCCCTGAACAGCAAATTGCCAATGTGCAACAAGAACACATTCGCGATTTTGACGGTTTTGGTGTGCATTTTGATCATTATGATTCAACGCATAGCGACACCAACCGCGCACGTGCCAGCGAAATTTATGTCAAAAACCGTGATGCAGGCAATATTGCTGTTCGTCCCGTCACGCAATTATTTGACCCTGAAAAAGGCATGTTCTTATCAGATCGTTTTATTAAAGGCACTTGCCCAAAATGTAAAGCGGAAGATCAATACGGCGATTCTTGCGAAGTTTGCGGCACAACCTATAATGCGACTGAGCTGATTAATCCAAAATCGACTTTGAGCGGTGCAACGCCAGTAGAAAAATCATCAGATCATTACTTCTTTAAATTGCCTAATTTTGGCGAATATTTGCAAAAATGGACGCGCGATGAAGGTCGTTTGCCAGTTTCAATTGCCAACAAATTAGATGAATGGTTTGAAAATGGCTTGAATGACTGGGATATTTCACGTGATGCACCATATTTTGGTTTTGAAATTCCAGATGCACCAAATAAATATTTCTATGTCTGGGTTGATGCGCCAATTGGTTATATGTCGAGTTTTGAAAACTACGTAAAAACCAAACGCCCTGACCTAAATTTTGACGATTATTGGAAAAAAGATTCAGACAAAGAAGTCTATCACTTCATTGGTAAAGACATCGTATATTTCCACGCATTATTCTGGCCTGCAATGTTAGATGGTGCAGGTTATCGCACGCCTACAGGTTTATTTGTAAATGGTTTCTTGACTGTAAATGGTCAAAAAATGTCGAAATCTCGCGGCACATTTATTAAAGCAGAAACGTATTTACAGCATTTAAATCCTGAATATTTACGCTATTACTTTGCATCAAAACTGTCTGATAAAGTTGAAGACTCTGACTTAAATCTGGATGATTTTGTGCAGAAAGTAAACTCTGATCTTGTAGGTAAAGTGGTGAATATTGCCAGTCGTTGTGCCAAATTCATCAACACTAAATTTGATAACAAATTAAGTGCAAGCTGTGCAGAACCTGAGTTGGTACAAAGCTTTATTGCTGCAGGTGACTCGATTGCCAAAGCATACGAAGAGCGTGAATTCTCTGCGGCAATTCGTGAAATTATGGCGCTTGCTGACCGCGCCAACCAATATATTGATGAGAAAAAGCCTTGGGCTTTAGCCAAAATTGAAGGCGAAGAACAGCAAGTTCATGACGTATGTTCTGTAGGGATTAACCTATTCCGTCAATTGGCGATTTATCTTGCGCCTGTACTGCCAACCTTGGCTGAACAAGTTCAAGCCTTCTTACAGTTAGATAGCTTTAACTTTGAATCACGTAAAACTGTTTTAGTCGGTCATGAAATTGCGTTGTTCCAACCACTCATGCAACGTGTTGATCCGAAAGCGGTAGCTGCAATGGTAGATGCATCTAAAGATTCTTTAGCCGCACCTGCTGAAGCACCAAAAACGGAAAAGAAAAAAGAAAAAGCCAAAGAGAAAAAAGCAGAACCTAAAGTCGGTGAAGCGGAAATTATCACGATTGATGACTTTGTCAAAATTGATTTACGTGTTGCAGAAGTTTTAGAGGCTGCAACCGTTGAAGGTTCAGACAAACTGCTTCAATTAACTTTAAATGTAGGTGAAGCTGAGCCACGTAATGTGTTTAGTGGTATTCGTGAATTTTATCAACCAGAAGATTTAAAAGGCAAATTGGTGGTGATGGTGGCTAACCTTGCACCTCGTAAAATGCGTTTTGGTATTTCTAACGGTATGGTACTTGCTGCGGGTAATGGCGAAGGTGTTTGGGTGATTTCACCTGAATCTGGCGCAAAACCGGGTGATAAAGTGTCTTAATTTTTAGACACTGATAAAAAGCCCTGCTATATTTTAGTGGGGTTTTTTTATAGTTATAAATAATGAATAGATGGATAAAGTTTTTTTGCTTAGTTCTACCAATAGTCTTGATAATTATTAGTTTGCTAGCTACCTATTTTATTTTTACCAACAAAGCTTTTCAAATTGGAGTAACCTCCTTGATTGATCCAAATTTAGGAGCTTCTTTAGGTAATTTGTATGGAGGAGTTATAGGTACTCTCTTAAGTGCATCAAGCATATTCCTCTTGATTTATACAATTATTAATCAAAAAGATGAAGCACAGAAAAATAATTTAAAGTCTAATTTTTTTAAAATGATTGATTATCACAACCAACATTTGATAAATATTTCTTTACCCAATACCAATCCGCAACACCCACCAAAAGAAGGGAAAAAGGCTTTTGTAACCTTCAAAATTCAGTTCAAACGAATTTTAGAAACGATTCAAGAAATTTCTGTACAAGAAAATCTCCAACTCAATAAATCACAAATATTAGATATCTCATACGTTATTTTTTACTTTGGTATAGAGGGAAGTTGGACGACATTTATAGTAAATAAACTATCAAGGTATAATGGATTTAATGAAGAATTAGTTATTAAAATTCAGAAAAGGTTAATGGAAAAGGATTTTAGAGGCTGCTTATTGAAAACCAATCAAACTCATTTAAGCTCTTATTTTAGAAATATGTATAATGCTATAAAAATAGTAGATGAATCAACAATCCTAAGTGATTTTGAAAAATACGAGTTAATAAAAATTTACCGTGCTCAACTTTCAAACCCTGAGCTTTATATCCTTTTTTTCAATGTTTTATCGCGTTTTGGAAAAAAATGGCTCCAAAATAATTTTATAAATAAATATGATTTTATTAAAAATATTCCATTTGAATATTGTGACGGATATGACCCTAAACATTACTTTCCATCTATCAAATTCGAAGAGGATGAATATTGATTTAAGTACTAACGCACAGAAAGGTGACATGGATGTAGCCTGTTCGTTAGGCACACGGACGTGCCCTCTAACGAACAAAGGATTTTTGTTACTTTTGATCCTTTAAAAGTAAGGCAAACATTTTAATTATTAGAATACCCTCATCCCAATCTTCTCCCAAAAGGCATAGGTATCTACACAAATAAATCACTTCATCCCAAAAATTAACTTTAATCCCAATACTGTCATGACCGCCCCTGCTGCACGGTCAAAAATAGCCTTAAACTTAATATAAGCCTGACGCGGTTTTTCTGCAGACAAAGCCACTGCAACCAATGAACACCAACCTGCATCAATAAAAAAACACAGAATTGGCAGCACCACATAAAAATAGTTCGGAATTTCTTTAGGCAACAAAGCCGTAAAAATACTCGCCAAGACAATTACAATTTTAGGGTTAGATAACTGCGTAATTAAACCTGTAGTAAACGCACGGCGCAGTGACATTTGCTGTCCATGTGCAAGATTGGTTTGAATAGGCGCTTTGGCATGCTTCACAATTTTATAAGCCAAAAACAACAAATATAAACCACCACAAATTTTAAGCAGAAAATATGCTGAAGGCACTGCCAATAAAATAGCCTGCAACCCCATCACCGCCAATAAACCAAAAATTGCGGCACCCGTACCCGTGCCTAAAGCCGTAAATAAACCATGCTTACGTGAAATGGCTATCGAATTTTTTGCCACATAAATAAAGGTAGGCCCAGGACTAATTGCCCCCAACATTAATGCCAAAGCAATAGAGCCTAAAATCAATAATGATTCCAAGATAGACCTCAAGATTAGAATAATTTTCAATTATTTATTTTACTTAAAAAACCATAATAGAAGATATAATTTTTTTGATTTATGTTTATAAATTTAAGGATTTTTCAAGCAATTTGATATTTATTAAAAAAACCAAAAATAGAGTAAAAACTCAATTTAATTTCAATATCAAACAGTTAAAACATAGCATATGAACAGTAAAATTTTATTGTGCATCCATTTTTTCTATTAAAGTTTTTTTCTGATAATAATTTATCATCGATTTTTAGCAGAACTTTCATATATTTTTAAAACATATAATCCCATAATAAAATTATGGCTTTAATTTTCTTTAGAACTACAACCGAGGCACATCAGATGCAAAATAAAAGACTGAAAACATTAGACCGCTCTAAATCACATCTTTGGATTGTAGGTGGAGGCATAGCTGGTATGGCTGCTGCTGCTTTTGCGATTCGTGACGCTAAAGTGCCAGCCGAACATATCCATATTTTAGAAGAATTGAATGTTTCTGGTGGTTCGATGGATGGTGGACATAATCCGCTTAATCCGAACCAAGCATGGGTCACACGTGGTGGACGTATGCTAACTGATGAGACTTATTTGTGTACTTGGGATTTATTTTCAAGCATCCCATCTTTAGAAAATCCAGACATTTCTGTTCGCGAAGAATGTCGTGAATTTAACGAACAAATTAAAACCAATGCTCAAGCACGTTTGATCGACTCAAATCATATTGTTGCAGAAGCTCAAAAATTGGGATTATCAACGCTCAACCGTGCTCAAATGTTACGTCTACTGGCATTAAAAGAAGATCGTATCGGTAGTCGCCGTATTGATGAATTTTTTGATGATACATTTTTCCAAAGTAATTTTTGGCGGATGTGGCGAACCACGTTTGCCTTTCAAAAATGGCATAGCGCAGCGGAATTACGCCGTTATTTTCTACGTTTCATTCAAGAATTACCACGCATCCATACCTTAGCAGGTGTGAAACGAACTAAATACAATCAATATGATTCAATGATTCATCCTCTACAACGCTGGTTGGTGGAACAAGGCGTTGATGTTCGTTTCGGTAGTTATGTCACAGATGCAGACTTTGTCGAAGATGCCCAAACGAAGGAACGTAAGGCAACCCAACTTTATGTCAACATTCCAGAAGGCACTGAACAAATTCAACTGGGTGAGCATGATCTTGCGCTCTTTACTTTAGGTTCGATTACGGCTGATTCACGTTATGGCGATAAATTCGATGTTCCTGAGCTGATTCGTGATCGACAAGATCATGGCTGGCGTTTGTGGGAAACATTGGCTCAAAAAGCTCCTGATTTTGGTCGTCCAATGACCTTCTATGGCAACATTGATGAGCATAAATGGAAATCCTTTACGCTCACCATGCATGATGATGTGCTGCTAAAACGGATTATTGATTACACAGGAAATGAACCGGGTACAGGTGCACTCATGACTTGGTTTGAATCTGGTTGGCATCTATCTGTGGTCGTTCCAGCTCAACCGCATTTTGCTGACTTACCAGAAGGTAAATTCACCTTATGGGGTTATGGTTTTGAAATTGACCATATCGGCGATTACATTAAAAAACCGATGAGTGAAGCGACAGGTCAAGAGATTTTAATTGAGTTGATTCATCAACTTGGTTTCGATGACATCTTGGATCATGTGTTGGCACATACTGACATTACCACAGTAATGATGCCTTATGCTTCTGCCCTATTTGCATGTCGTAAAGCAGGTGATCGCCCATTGGTCATTCCAGAAAATGCGGTCAACTTTGCTTTCTTAGGTCAATTCGTAGAGCTTGAAGATGATGTGGTTTTCACGGTGGAATATTCCGTACGTTGTGCCATGATTGCCATTTACCAGCTCTTAGGTGTCGAACGTGAAATTCCAGAGATTTACAATGGTTTACTCGATCCTAAAGTTGGCTTAAATGCTTTGGAAGCAGTTTTTCATTAAATTTAAAAAAGCCATAGGGTAAATTGCTGCCCTATGGTTATTCAACTTACTTTGATAAAACGATCTTTGTACACGACAAAAAAAGATAACTCATTGAAATAATGGCATAATACTTGTTTTCTGACGATGAATATGATGACACATTTCAATGAGTTACATCTCATCTTAAACAAATATCTAAAGTTGAACAAGTCACATGTAAAATGTTTTACACTGATTATGCTGGCATTAATTGTAAAACAGACATGTAATCTTTCTTCTGCATTTAAAGCCTTACCCATCACGTGCTTACCACAATCATTTTTATCGATGTATACAACGCTTCTTTGCAGATCAGTATTTCGATTATCGTCAAATTTCTCAGTTAATTTTCAATATATTTTTATTCGATAAAGTCCAATTAACTTTGGATAGAACCAACTGGAAATGGGGAAAACGAGATATCAATATCTTGATGTTAGCCATCGTCTATCGTGGAATAGCGATACCTATTGTTTGGACATTGCTCAATGAACCAGGCCATGTGGAACAGATTTCCCCCGCTGCGGGTTCAGAGTTCAGTGTACTTAAACCTGACAATCCCACAGGAAATTTTACCAAAGTCGTTCAACGTATAGCGGTACGTATCACCATTGATCCGAATTAAAAAGGGATCGAAAATCTAAGCCCTGGTATGTCGGTGATCACGTCGGTGGATACCGACTCATAAACCAACACTGACATTCTCAATCAAATACATTTACAATGTGGTCAAATTCATTTCTCGTTCGCAAAAAATGTTTGATCACATTGCTTTTCCTACCCCTTATCAAACATTAGAACTTCCCCAGCCTGTTCAACTGACCATCAAACGCCTTGATCAGATTCATCCCCAGATTTCGGGCAACAAGTTTTTTAAACTCAAATACAACCTCTTGGCAGCACAACAGCAAGGTTTTTCTCAAGTCCTCACTTTTGGCGGTGCATTTTCCAATCATATTGCAGCAACAGCTTTTGCAGCACAGCATTTTGGTTTTCAAAGTATCGGCATCATTCGTGGTCAGGAACTTGCGACCCAAGACTTAAATCCTACCCTACAAACAGCGCAAGATTTTGGCATGCAACTGCATTTTGTCAGCCGAGCCGAATATCGTCTGCGCCATGAAGTAGAATATTTACAACAACTTCAACAGCAATATCCTCAAGCCTTTATTATTCCAGAGGGTGGAAGCAATTCCCTTGCCATTCAAGGGACACAGGAAATCCTCTCCCCTGATGATTTAGAAAATTATGACGTAATTTGTTGTGCCGTGGGTACAGGTGGAACTCTTGCAGGCATCATTGAAAGCAGTTCAGATCACCAGCACATTTTAGGCTTTTCAGCCTTGAAAGGTGATTTTCTCAAACAGGACATTCAACAATGGACTGATAAAAGCAATTGGTCTTTAACCGATGCTTATTGTGGTGGCGGCTATGCCAAAACTACAGCTGAATTATTGAAATTTATTCAAAATTTTGAGCAAAAATATCAAATTCCACTCGAACACATTTATACAGGTAAAATGATGATGGGAATTCTTGATTTAATCCAGCACAATCATTTCCCTGCCCACACTCGAATCCTGGCCATTCATACAGGTGGGTTGCAAGGAAAGCTTAAAGCATATTAAAACCCCCACAAATCTTTTATAATTGCTCGCTTTTCGTCTACCGAGTAATACTCATGGTTCATCAGGTTGATGTTGTTGTTTTAGGTGCGGGCGCATCGGGGCTGATGACTGCTTACATGGCAGCACAACGTGGTCGTAAAGTATTGGTGCTAGAAAAAGCCAATAAAGTGGGCAAAAAAATTCTGATGTCGGGTGGTGGTAAATGTAACTTTACCAACTTAGAAGTCGAGCCAAACCATTATATTTCACATAATCCACATTTTGTCATTTCTGCTCTCACCCGTTATACCAACTGGGATTTTATTGGTTTGGTCTGCGAATACGGCATTGAATATGAAGAACGTAAACACGGACAATTATTCACCTTAAACGGCGCTAAAGAAATTTTAGCCATGCTCTTGGCCGAATGTGAAAAAACCAATCTGGTCAATATTCAAACTAATTGTGAAGTCAAAGCTGTGAATGCCCTAGATGATCAAGGTTTCCAAATTGCAACGACTTTAGGGTATTTCCAAGCAAGCGCTGTGGTTGTAGCCACAGGTGGTTTATCTATTCCAACTTTAGGTGGCTCTGGAATTGGCTATGAAATTGCTAAACAGTTTGGTCATCGTGTTTACCCGACCCGTGCAGGTTTAGTGCCTTTTACCTTCTCAGACAGCTTTAAAGAAGTCACTACACGTTTAAGCGGTAATGCGGTGGATGCGACTTTATCAAATTCATTGACTAGTTTTACCGAAGCATTGCTATTCACCCATCGCGGTTTGAGTGGGCCGAGTGCCTTACAGCTTTCTAATTATTGGGATGTCGGACAAAGTTTTAAAATTAACTTTTTACCTTACTTAGAACTCTATGACTTTTTTAAAAATAAAAAGCAAAGCAGTCCTAAAGTTTTACTGCGCACCTTACTCAGCGAGCATCTGCCAAAAAGTGTAGTGGCTGAATTACAGCAACTGATTTGGCCTGCACTCTCTGAAACGGCAATTGGCAATATCAGTGATGAAAAGCTAGAACAGATTGCAGCACGTTTAAATGCCTTTGAAGTCAAACCATCAGGCACAGAAGGTTATCGTACTGCCGAAGTCACTTTAGGCGGAGTCGATACCCAAGAAGTTTCCTCTAAAACTATGGAAAGTAAAAAACAAAAAGGCTTGTATTTTGTTGGGGAAGTTTTAGATGTAACGGGACATTTGGGCGGCTATAATTTCCAATGGGCGTGGTCATCTGCACATGCAGCATCGGAGTATGTTTAAGTTTGCTTTTAGATGAAACATGCAAACAAATGAATGTGATAAAAATGATTCTAGTCTAAACAGAATAATATTGATCTTGCCGATCAAATTGCAAAATGACAAAAGCCAGTTTTTTCTAAACTGGCTTTTTCTTTAACACCGTCACGTACTATAAAGACTTAGCAATACGTGAATCCTGTTATTTTATTCTAAATAATCGGTACGAAATAATACCAATTTTGGCGTATTTGCCAAACGTGATTCAGTTTGCTGCATTTTAAGCACAGCATTTTGTTGATGCATAGGTAACGAATTTGCCACTTGAACTTTTAAACTGATACGTAATTTGTTTAGCATATTGATTTCTCTCATTATTGTCATCCTTGCGCGAATTTTAAGACTCAAATATTTCAGCTTGGTTAAAACCCAAGTTTTTTATTTTTCCCTTAAACCCTCATCAAGCTTTCCAAGTTATTGATCTGATTTATCCAAATCAGTCTTTGGCTCATTCCTGCCAAAGTTGATTAATTTTTAACATAATTTAAGAGCTTGGTCTATCCTCTTTTGGATGATTTTTCTCAACATTTTCAGTTGGTTTTGCGGTGGCTTCTGGCTTGGCAAAAACAAATTTATAGGCTGCAACAAAAAAGCCGATGGTGATGCCAGCAATCACGATTGGGGCAAAAAACTTATCGGGTGCTGATTTGGACATTAGTCTTTCCTCTTTTTTAATGAATACCGAAAAGAAATCGACCAATACGGTGATTGGTCGATCATCTTAGCGATTCAAATCAAAATTTGAACAGGTTATTTCGGGTCATTTTTTGGATGTTCATCAACATCTGGTTCAGCCTCACCTGTCGAACCAAATGGGTTGTTGACTGGTGGATGTTCAGGATCAACCTTTAAGGTATCTGGCACTGCATGATCAGTTGCCGCTTCAGGTGTTGTAGTCACATCACTTACAGACGCTTGCGGCTGCTCAGATACAATAGGTGTCATCACACTTGATGCTGACGTTGCCGTTTCTGTCTTGTGCAAAGGATTCGGTTGATTTGCCTCACGTTTAGCTTTATCAATCAAATCAGTTAACACACGTTCTGCAGGTTGACGACCACCTAAACCAAAGGCAAGTGCGAAAGCCACTGCAACAGAACCAAGAGTTAAACCAAAGGCCAAGTTCACAATAGAGTCTGCAATACCCATCGCGCGTAAGCCCATGGCTACCACCAAGCCCATAATTAAAATACGGACTAAGTTTGCCAACCAACGTGAGCTGTTATATTCACCGCGCTGTACCACTTTGGCGACCAAATTCGCTAGCCAGAAACCCACCACCAAAATGACAGCACCCAACAGAATATCTGCACCAAACTGGATAAACATGGCAATCAAGCCGCTGACTTGATCAAAGCCCAAACGGTTCGCCGCTTCAGATACCGCAAATAGCATGGTAAAGAATACGATCAGATAACCAACCACACATGAAATTTTAGTTGTACCTAAAAAGCGCTGTAAGTCGAGTTTGGCAGGAATACCATCGACTCCTGTGCCTGCAACCACTTCCACCACAATATTGGCTACAAAACGCGACACCACATAAGCCAAAATAAGAATCAGACCTGCCGCAATAATATGCGGGATCGCATTCATAATTTCATACAGCATGGCAGTCGCAGGCTGTGAAATGGCTTCAATGCCAAGTGCCTCAAAACCAATAATCAAGGCGGTGATGATCACCAAGGCGAAAACAAACGAACCGAGTAATTTAGGTAAATTTGAATTTTTAAAAATGCCAACTTTTTCAGCATGCTGTTGAATATTCAGGCTGCCTAATAAACCTTCGACAATGCCACGAACAATTTTTGCCAGAATGTATCCGACAAAAACAATCACGCCTGCAATGAAGATGTTCGGTAAATACAGCACAACTTCATTCACCATGTTTTGCACAGGGAACAACAGACCGTTTAAGCCTAAAATTGACAGCACAATTGGCAAGAACAGCAATAAAATCAGCCAATAAACAATTTCACTGATATTTTGACTTAAGCCACTCACACCCACATCGGCACTGAGTTTTTCATCCAACTGGGTACGTGCCAACAGTTTTTGCATCCCCACTTTGACCAGATTTGCCAAAATCCACCCAATAAAAGCAACGGCTACAGCAGCCAGTAAAGAAGGAATAAACAGTAAGAACTGCTGAATCATATTACTGAATGGCCCACTGACACTGGTCAGATTCAACACATTCAGCGCACCAATGACCGCAATAATTAAAATCACCCAAAACACGACCCGCGACACTATCACTTCAATATTTGAACGATGCCCCGTTGCATTTGATAATTTTTGATCGGTACCTAATTTTTGTAGAACCTTTTTAATTCCACCCGCAACCAATAATGCAATCACCCACCCGACAAGTAAAATTGCGACTGCAGCTAAAATGGGTTGAAATTGCTCCCAATAATACATGGCATCAAAACCTCTGCCATGTAGGTTCCCATTAAAATAATCATTCATCTTGTTTAATCCTCATGGTGATTAGCTTCATTTTTAGGTTTGCACCACGGCGCAAAACTGCTTTTTATCGATTCAAATTATTGAGTAAAGCTCTATTCACCATAGAATTTGCATATTTTTTATTCAACCTTAGGATGCAGAATCGCAACAATTCTACAAAGGAGGGACAATAAACCTTGCGAAAATCCACAAAAAAGCCCTGCATCTAGGCAAGGCTGAATTTGTAAATATGAATTTTTGACGCTTAGGCTAAGCTACCGATCTGTTGCTGTTGCAGTATTACTGTCCTCTGCACGTGCTTCATCTCCAGCTGTGCCCGTTGTCGTGCTATTTGGCGTTGCTTGTTGTACGGTTGGATTAGGATGTCCAGGAGGTGCTTCGCTCGGACTCGGATTGCGATCCGCCATCATGTAAATCAGCAATGCCAATAAAAAGATTCCCACCAGTAGAAGCATATAGACTGGAATACGTTTTTTTCGCTTAATGTCTTCAGCTGAGTTTACATGAGGTGGTTTATTGAAATCATGTGGCATGTTCCCCTCACTTATGTATTTATCTGATGAATTTTTATACTAACAAGCTCCTCACGCTTATTGTGTGACAATACATAGCAAGATGGTGAAAAGATGTAATATACCTCAAGTACCACCTATGTTGCCCAATATCGACAAAGCTGCCTCTCACGGGGAAATGCGCTATAATCACGTACCGTTTTTTTGTGTACTTTGAACTTTATGGCGTATCGTCAACAAAGTGTATCGCTTGATCTTGACACTGACGTCACTCATCAATGTGCCTTGCACTATACCCGTGATGGGCATCTCATTGGTATTATTGAATTTAGCAAGCCCAGCTATCTGCTCAAATGGGGCGATTTGGAATATTTCCGTCGTCGTACCGAAGAATTTTCGGTCATGCCATTTCCAGATTGTGTGAATGCCATGATCATTGATATTCGCAACATTGCTGCATTTCTGGATAATGAAGTGCCAATTTTACCGTGGCGCTTACTTGAAGAAGAATGTCCTGTGCGTTTGGTGGTTCCTCAAGAGCGCTTAGAGCATTATGCAGGTTTTTTTGAACCGACTTGGCTAAGTAGCGATGTCGATAGCGCGATTCAGGAAATCCGCGAATATATGGATATGTTTGTGCACTAATTTCTTTGAAGAGTCACTTTCAAGCATTGCGTTCAAAAGTTGCTTTCAAAATTGAATCGCACCAAGCAAAAACCTCATCTGCAGCGTTGTAGATGAGGTTTTTATATGAATGGTGAAGATCACCTCAACAACCAATTTTTAGCGAATTGTGAAAATACATTTATTTTCAAAACTCGATTTAGGCAGCCACAAAACCTGCTTAAAACGCACCTGATCTATGCCAAAACTTCGCATTTTCTTAGATGTATAGCGCCAACCGACACAGTCTTGATATTTTTCATATTCAGGTGCCTGCCCTGCAATGGTTGAGCTTTGCTGAACTTTAATTTTCTGAAAAAAAGCGGTTTCCTTTGCACGGATTGGGCCAATATATTCATTATACATTTGCTCCATTTCAGCACTTTCAAATTGCATTTTTTGCAAACTGCCACCATGCCAACCCAACTGACTACGCAAGTTTAAATATTTTACTTTGCCCGCAGGAAACACATAATTGGCACAAGAAGAAAAGCTATACTGCGCAACTTCTACATTAAGTTGATGGTCAAAGACCAAATTGCCCAAATCAATACCTAAGCCGATCTCGCCACCCCGACTGTTGATTTTTAAGGTATCAATTTTATCTGACTGTTTAAGTAATTCCGCTGCACGTGCGTTGGCTTCAGGGCTAAGTGGCCCATCATAAATGAGTACGTGATCTTGCACAGCAACCTGAGTTTCCACCGTTTCAGCCTGTACGGTTTGTGCGACTATAAACATCAGCCCTGCGCTGGCTATATATTTGAACAGTTGATATTTGAATAGTTGTATCACATCCTCACCAATAATTTTCAACTGCAATATTACCTTCCCCGCGGCGATTCATGGTTAAACCACGTGCTTTTAAGGCTTCTTTGGTATCATCAACCATGGCAGGGTTACCGCATAACATCACATGGCTAGTTTCAGGGTTGAGTACACTGCCTGCAGCCTGTTCCAGTTCGCCATTCGCAATTAATACAGG
Organism: Acinetobacter sp. YH01011; assembly: GCF_013420785.1. NCBI lineage: Bacteria > Pseudomonadati > Pseudomonadota > Gammaproteobacteria > Moraxellales > Moraxellaceae > Acinetobacter > Acinetobacter sp. YH01011. The sequence continues at coordinate 29,728 of NZ_VOYG01000017.1, read as the reverse complement.
CAAACGATCATGCAAAGCAGCTTGAGGGTCGCGAGTGATAATTGGGATAAACTCAAAGCCTGTATGCCCTTCGCCAAAAGTTTCGGCAATTTCGTGAATTTTATCGACATAAGCTAATTCGGCTTCGGTGCGCACACTATAAACCAAATAGATATATTGATATTTTGTCCACGTTTCAAAATCTTGCAGCATGGATAAAAACGGTGCAAGACCTGTACCTGTGGCCAGTAACCATAAATCGTGTGGGGCAGGCAATTGATAACGCGCCAAGGTCAAAAAACCATAAGGGATTTTTTCCAAGTACAGCTCATCGCCCACTTGAAGGTACTGCAAGTTAGAAGTAAACGCACCATCTGGCACGACAATTGAGAAAAACTCTAAAGTTTCATCAAAGGGTGATGACACCACCGAATAAGCACGTACCACCAATTCATCATCCACTTTTAACCCGATACGTGCAAACTGCCCTGCAGTAAATTTAAAATGCGCGGGTCGGGTCATAATGAAGCTAAACAAGGTGTTGGTCCAACGATGAACCGAAAGCACTTTTTCTAAAGTAAATTTTTCAATTGACATGATTTGAGCGTGGCATGAAAGACTGTGCTCATGTTAGCATGTTGGGGTAATTTATGAATATTTTTAAATGTTAAGGCTTGATTCATGCGCATGACTTTACGCCAGTTGGCGGTTTTTGTAGCAGTTGCCCAAGAAGGGACAGTAACCAAAGCCAGTGATGCCGTTAAGCTCACCCAAAGTGCTGCAAGCATGGCCTTAGCAGATTTGGAAGATGGCTTGGGTGCTCCACTGTTTGACCGTTTGGGTAAGCGTCTACAACTAAATGATTTGGGTCGTTTTTTATTGCCACAAGCCTTAGAAATTTTGGGGCGTTGTGAAGCGTTTGAGCAAGCTGCTAAAGGCGAACTACAAAGCATCGATTTGCGTTTAGGTGCAACCCTCACCATCAGTGACTATTTGATGCCTGATTTAATGGCAGACTTTTTGCAAATTCAGCCACAGGCGCATTTACAATTACAAGTGGGCAATACCCGCCAAATGATTGAAGCTGTAAATCAGTTTCAGCTAGATTTAGCCTTGATAGAAGGCTCTTGTCACTTGCCACAACTCCAATGTATTCATTGGCGTGATGATGAGCTTGCAGTGTGCTGTGCACCAAGTCATCCTTTAGCGCAGTTAAACCGTGCTTTAAGCATTGCAGATTTTGAAGACGCCGAGTGGATTTTACGTGAAGAAGGTTCAGGTACCCGTGAAGTGTTTGACAATGCAATTTTAAAAGACCTGCCTGATGCCAATATTCGTTTAACTTTGGGTCATAACGAAGCGATTTTAAAAATTGTCGCAGGTGGAATTGGTATGTCGTGTATTTCACGATTGGCGATTGAACCTTTACTAGAAAAAGGTCAATTGGTGATTTTAGATACACCTTTCTGGCAACTGACGCGCCCGTTATTCATGTTGGTGCATCGTCAGAAATACCAAGGGCCTGGCTTAAAGGCATTTATGAAGTTTTGCGACGCGAAATAGTTTATAAAAGAGTACCGATGATGGTACTCTTTTTTTAGCGATTAAACTGACTCTCACACGGTATGCCGTCACCATCACCGTCCATTTTAGTATTTGGACAATTTCGTATAAAGAATAATGCTTCTTCGTAAGACGTCATTTGACTACAGTGCTCACGCCCATCACAAGTAAAGTTCTGTTCAACAACAGGAACTTCTACTACTTTTTGTACTGATAAAGCTTCAGGCTGACTATTTTGCCAAGCTTGGTACTTATTAAATACTGCATAAGCCAAGCCGAATATAATCAATATACCAATATAAGTAACAAAATTGGATGAGTTATTTTCAGACTTCTGCTGTCTTTTATGATTCTGCTTTGTCGTATGAATTGCCCTTGATTGAGGTGTATGCCTTTCGACTGCAACCTTAATATCTAGACGGACAATATTATCTGCTTTGAACTTGCCATTTTCTTCTACTTTACGAAATTTTAGATTTTCTCCCACTTTTAGTGGAATATTTTTATTGGGAAAATCTTTAATATGAAAAAATAAATCTTTAGGCTCTCCTTCTATTTGAATAAAACCAAAGCCTCGTTCTTCGTTATAAGTTTTTATTTTCCCTTCTAAAAACATAAATTACTCTTTTCACGTTAATTTTTGATTATTGTACAAAAAAAGAGGCGAAAATGCCTCTTTTCTGTGCATGAAAACATTTAAAACTAACGCTTTAAGTTTGATAACAATGCAGACGTAATCGACGTATTCGCAGCAACCGCTTTGGCTTTTTTTGCTTTTTTGGATTTATCTTCTACAGGTTCAATATTAATGGCTTTATAACGATCACCATTTTGAACCACATTAAATTTAACGCGATCATTGCGCTTTGGCTCGCCTTCAGCCGCAGGAAAATCCGAGATATGGAAAAACACTTCACCTTCAGGTGCGGCAATAAATCCATAGCCTTTTTCGGCATTATATTGTTTGATTTTCCCTTGATATTGTTCAGATTTCATGGCTTAACCTTTTACGAGCTGCACTTTATATGAGTATATAAAAAAGAGGCAGTTAATGCCTCTTTTTCACCGACATTCGGCTTAATCTTTTTGCACTGAACCAAAAATTTTATCGCCTGCATCACCCAAGCCAGGCACAATATAACCATCTTGGTTTAAACCTTCATCTACCGATGCAGTAAAGATCACCACATCTGGATGCGCGGCTTCTACACGTTGAATGCCTTCTGGCGCTGCAACCAAAACCATCACACGAATGTCTTTACAACCACTGGCTTTGAGCAAATCAATCGCTGCCACTAAAGATGAACCTGTGGCAAGCATAGGGTCAATAATCATCGCAATACGGTTTTGTACATCTGGTACTAATTTTTTGTAGTACGTACGCGCTTCTAAAGTTTCTTCATCACGTTCCAAGCCAAGTACAGACACTTTGGCACTTGGAATCAAGTTTAAGAAACCATCTAACATGCCAATACCTGCACGTAAAATAGGCACAACCGTAATTTTTTTACCCGCAATACGGTCTACAGTGACTGCACCATTCCAACCCGCAATTTCGTGCTCGACCATAGGCAAATCTTTGGTCGCTTCATAAGTCAGCAACATGGTGACTTCTTGTGCCAATTCACGGAAGTTTTTGGTGCTGATATCAGCACGACGTAATAGCCCTAATTTATGACGAATAAGCGGATGTCGGATTTCATGAATAGCCACGGGAGAACACCTAAAAGGAAAGAAAAGCAAATATCATTTTATTATATGCTGTTTTTATTGTGTATATAAACCAAAAAGCCCTCAATTTATGAAGGCTTTTTGACTGAAAGTTAAACTTCTTTCAAATTATTGCTGTGACAGCATGAAATGGATTGGTGACAAAATTTCAGCTTCAAGTGCAATTTTGATAATTGGGTCTGGATAAACACCAATCACCAATACCGCTAAAGCTGCAGCCAATACCATAATACCGCCCACTTTTTGACCCCAATGATCAACAGCGTCCATTTTTGGTTCATCTGGCGGTGTCATATACATCACCACCATAACGCGCAAGTAGTAGTACAAACCAATACCTGAACCTACGATGATCATCGCAGCTAAGAACCAGTGCTGAGTCGTTACCGCAGCCATCACCACCAAGAACTTACCAATGAAGCCTGCAGTTAATGGAATACCTGCAAGAGAAAGCATCATCACGGTTAATACAGCAGTCAATACTGGACGACGCCAGAACAAACCACGGTAGTCAGCCAAACTTTCAGCTTCTGCTACGTTGTTGTATGGGCTAGACATTAATGCCACTGCACCAAACGCGCCAATAGTCGTCAAGACATAGGTAATCACATAAACGCTGACATTACCCAAGCTTGCATAAGTCATGCTGATCAAACCAATCAACAAATAACCAAAGTGTGCAATTGATGAGTAAGCCAAAATACGTTTCAAGTTCACTTGACGTACAGCAAGGAAGTTACCCACCAAAATTGAAAGCACGGCAATAATGGTCATGATAGTTACAATCGAGTCGATCAGGATTGCCCCTGAACCCAAAATGTAACGCACGAACAAACCAATGGTTGCTACTTTCGCTGCAGTCGCAAGGAAGGTTGCGATTGGTGCAGGCGCACCGTCATAAACGTCTGGTGTCCATTTGTGGAATGGCGCCAAAGACAGTTTAAATGCCACAGCAAAGACAATTAAGCCTAAACCTAAAATTACCAAAGGTTGCTGGATGTTTTGCATTAATGCTTGAACAGAGTCATAGAACGACAATGAACCTGTGTACGCATAAATGTACGCCATACCCATAAGCAACATTGCTGATGCAGTTGCAGACAATACTAAGTACTTCACACCCGCTTCTAAAGATTTAGAACGCTGGTGGGTATATGCCAATAAGCCATAAACAGGAATTGACATTAACTCAAGGCTAATGAAGAACGATGCATAGTGCGAACTTGACACCATCAACATAGCACCCGCTACAGAACATAACATCAAGATGTAAAGTTCTTCGCGGTTGTCTTTATAGGTCTCAATATAAGCATGAGACAAAGTAGAACATGCCAATGCTGCGATCAGAATCACCAGTTGATATAACAAGGTGAACGGATCAATCATAAACATGCCCATCACGCTGGCAGGAGCAAAGTTCCCACCAAACATCATGAGTAAAAGGTAAGCCGCAGCGAGGTTCAAGCCCACCACTGATGCTGTAGCAATTAAGTTATGGTTACGCTTAATTGCAGTAAGGATCATCACGACAATCGCAGTTAAAGCCACGATCATCACAGGAGCTAAAGGCATAAGCTCAGAAAATGACATTGTGAAGTTCATGGCTTATTGGATCTCCACATTTTCGAGTTGAGCTGTTACTTCTTGCGTAACTTCAACTACTTCTTGAACTGGGATGTAGCTATTTGCTAACCACGCCATACTTGAATTTGAAATATCAAGGAAGGTTTGTGGATACAGACCAAGCCATACTAGACCCAGCGCACAAATTGAAAGAATCACAACTTCACGTGCATTTAAATCTTTTAACGGATTTGCATAGTGCTGTTTTTGCTCTTCATTTGGTACACCAAACAAAGCTTTGTGAATCAGGATTAAACCGTAAACACCTGCAAAAACTAAGCTGATTGCCGCAATAATTGTGAAGGCTGGGAACTGTTCAAATGAACCCATTAAAATCAGGAATTCACCAATAAAGTTACCTAAACCAGGAATACCGACTAACGCAGCCACAAAGAACATGAGGAAGAATGAAAGGTATTGGAATTGACCACGAATACCGCCCATTAAACGCATGTCACGTGTATGTACGCGCTCGTAAATTTGACCACACATAATGAACAATGCAGCAGATGACAAGCCATGTGCCAACATCATGATCATTAAGCCTTGGTAAGTCAGGATATTACCTGCATAAATTGCAAGTAATACGAAGCCCATGTGCGAAATTGAGGTATAGGCAAGTAAACGCTTCATATCGGTTTGCTGGAAAGCACACCACGCGCCGTAGAACACACCAATTAAACCCAAAATAATGGCGATGTCTGCAAACTGAGCAGAAGCCGCTGGGAAGAATGGAATCACGAAACGTAATAAACCGTATGCCGCAGTTTTAATCAAAATACCTGCAAGGTCGACAGAACCCGCTGTAGGCGCTTGTGCGTGTGCATCTGGTAACCAACCGTGTAATGGGAAAACTGGAAGTTTTACCGCAAAACCGATGAATAAACAGATCATGAAGGCATAAGCGACTGCTGGTAATTGTGCGTCAAGTGTATTCGCTACAGCCAATAAATAGTTGTAGTTGAATGAAATTGTACCTGACATCATGTATCCGTAGATCACTAGACCTAAGATACCAATCAACATGATTAAACCAGCAACTTGCGTATAGATAAAGAATTTGGTTGCAGCGTAAACACGTGAACGACCATTTGAACCTTTATGACCCCATAACGCAATCAGGAAGTAGATTGGTACAAGCATCATCTCCCAGAAGAAGAAGAACAGGAACAAGTCAATCGCAAGGAATACACCAATTACCCCACCCAAAGACCATAAAAGGTTAAGGTGGAAGAAACCGACGTTCTTTTGAATCTCACCAAATGAACAGCCTACCGCTAAAATACCCAGTAATGCGGTTAAACCCACCATGAGTAAAGATAAGCCATCCACCGCTAAGTGAATGTTGATGCCTAGGGTTTGAATCCAAGGCAACATAAATTCAGCCGACCAAGTTGGAACTTGAGCGCCTAATTCATAGTTATAGCTAGCACCTTGCCACAATGCGACAGTTAAGCCCAAAGTAACGAGCATGCCCACTAAAGCAATGTAACGCGGTAATTTATCGTCGAGTTTATCGACCAACCAGCAAATAAAACCTGCAATGAACGGAACAAGGATCAGCGCGGGTAGAATTAAATTGTTTGGAGTATCCATCTTATTTCCCCACGACCTGAATCACGATCAAGATCATTAGTAAGACCACCACACCAAGTGCCATACTCGATGCGTACTCACGTAATGAACCAGTTTGACGTGAACTTGTGAAGCTATGACCACCTTTCACCAGTGCAGGCAGTACTAACCACATACCATCCACTGGATCACGACCTAATAGTTTGGCAATCAGCAAGTATGGTTTTACAAATACGATGTCATACAACGCATCGAAACCAAGTGCATTACGGCAAATATTGGCAAGACCCGCACCCAATGAAGTTTGCGCGAAACCTTTTACAGCGTTGTAAGCAAAGGCAAATAACACCACGCCTACAGCTAAACCAGCCAAAGCCACGCCAATTGCAACATACTCTGCACCATGTGCACCTGCTTCTAATGCTTCAGGAATCACAAATGCTGGGATTTTTGCAGCATCAAGAATGCTCATCACTGGCGCTTTTAATACAATCGCTAAACCAGTTGAAAGTACTGCAAGCACTGCCAATGGGAACCAGTAAGTTGCGCCTTTGATCTCGTGATACGGTGTGTTTTCTTTACCAAAGAATACAACCCAAATTAAGCGGAATGTATAAATTGACGTTAAGAATGCACCTGCTACACCCACCCAATATAAGGTGTTATATAGCGGAATACCTGCGATATGACTTTGCGTCCAAACTGCTGCCAAAATAGCGTCTTTTGAGAAGAAACCAATGGTCAAGAATGGAATCGCTGCCAATGCACCGCCACCAATTGCGAAACATGCAAATAGGAATTTGTTCTTGTAGAACAAGCCACCCATTTTGAAAATGTTTTGTTCGTGATGGTAAGCCAAAATCACCGCACCAGAAGACAAGAATAATAATGCCTTGAAGAATGCGTGAGTTAACATGTGGAATAGACCCGCTTGGTATGCTTCTGCACCAACTGCCATAAACATATAACCCAGCTGACTCATAGTTGAGTAAGCCAAAATACGTTTGATGTCGGTTTGAACCAATGCTGCAAAACCAGCAACTAGCAAGGTCACAGCACCTGTAATTGAAATGAATAACATCACTTCAGGTGCAAGTTCAAATACGCTGAACATACGGCAGCATAAGTAAACACCCGCAGTTACCATGGTTGCAGCGTGGATTAATGCAGATACAGGTGTAGGACCTGCCATCGCATCGGCTAACCAAGTTTGCAACGGAATTTGTGCAGATTTACCCGCAGCACCCAAGAACAACATTAACGCTGTCCAAATGGTGATCGACGAGCTTTGAGTCATTACATTGGCTGCATTTTCTACGATGTATTGTGTGTTCAACGTACCAAATTGTTGATACAACAAGAACAACGCGATCAGTAGGAAAACGTCACCCACACGTGTTACGGTAAATGCTTTGATTGCTGCAAAACCGTTTGCAGGGTTTTGGTAGTAATAACCAATCAGCAAGTAAGAGCACAAACCTACACCTTCCCAACCTAGGAACAATAACGCCAAGTTATCGCCAAGTACCAACAACAACATGCTCGCAACGAACAAGTTGAAGTAAGAGAAGAAACGTGCAAAGTCTTCTTCACCACGCATATACCATGATGCAAAGATGTGAATTAAGAAACCCACGCCTGTAATCATGCCCAGCATGAGCAAAGATAAACCGTCTAAGTGCAAGCTAAACGCAGGTGCAAAACCACCCACATTGAACCAAGTCCATAAATGTTGAGTCGTTGCAACCGAACCGTTGTTCACAAAGTCCATGCCTGCAATTAGCGCAAATAATGCAGACAGACCCACTGAACCTACGCCAATAATCGCAGCAACTTTTTCAGGTAAGTTGTTACGCCCTGCCGCTAAAAGGATAAAACCAATGAGCGGAAACAATACTGTTAGATATAAATAACTCATCCGCGCATCTCACTAGCAGCATCCACATCCAAATGATGGAAGCGATGATAGAACTGAAGGACGATCGCAAGACCGATACACGCCTCTGCCGCAGCAAGTGTCAAGATCAGGATAAACATGATCTGACCATCTGGTTGTACCCATGCACTACCAGCCAAGACAAACGCCAATGCCGCAGCGTTCATCATGATTTCAAGGCCCATTAAAATAAATAGTAGGTTGCGTCGCACCATCACACCGTAAAAACCGAGTGCAAAAAGAATGGTCGCGACAATCAAACCATGTTCTAAAGGGATGTTGCCCATTATTCTTTTTCCTCTTCTGCACTTGGTTCACGTTTACCGATGTGGAAGCCTGCAACCAAAGCTGCAAGTAATAACATTGCGGCAACTTCAACCAACAATAAGTACTGAGTAAAGAGTGCTTGACCCACTGCTTTTGGACCCACCATTTCGGTGCCCATAAGCGCGCTTGGTGCAGTGTAGTCTGAGCTTAATGACCACACTAAAACCAAACCAATTAGGAAGCTCATCAAAGCTGGGTATGCCCAAGTTGATGAAGTCAACCATTTACGCTCTTGCTCAACAGTTTGCTGACCAAGGTTGAGCATCATCACCACGAATACGAACAAGACCATGATCGCACCCGCATAAACAATGATTTCCAAGGCACCAGCAAATGGTGCACCCACGATCATGAACATGCCTGCAACCGCAAGTAATGACACGATCAAGCTTAATAAAGCATGTACTGGGTTCGCGTTAGTCACTACACGAACCGTAGAAACAATGGCCACGAGTGCCATCAAGTAAAACGGCCACATCATGGTAATAGACTCCGTACATCAATAGGTGCGCTTTCACGTTGCGCTTGACCTTTGTCTTTACCTGTAACAGCCATACCCGTTACACGGTAGAAGTTGTAGTCAGGATATTTACCAGGACCTGAAATGAGTAAGTGTTCTTTCTCATACACCAAGTCTTGACGCACATATTCACCTAACTCGAAGTCAGGTGTTAACTGAATTGCAGTCGTTGGGCATGCTTCTTCACACATACCGCAGAAAATACAGCGTGAGAAGTTGATACGGAAAAACTCTGGGTACCAACGACCATCTTCCTGTTCTGCTTTTTGCAGTGAAATACAACCAACTGGACAGGCAACTGCACAGAGGTTACATGCTACACAACGCTCTTCGCCATCTGGATCGCGTGTTAACACAATACGACCACGGAAGCGTGGAGGTACAATTTCTTCGGCTGGCACTTCCGGATACAAAATGGTGTCACGTTTACGTGTCACGTGTGAGAAAACCATCCACAGTGAACGTACAATTGACCCAAACCCAGCTAGAAACTTAAACATATTGTTCTCCCTGCTGTCTTAGGCCGAATGATTCATAAGAATCACAGCACCAGTTACCAAAAGGTTAACAAGCGCCAATGGCAAGCAAATTTTCCAACCAAAATTCATCACTTGGTCATAACGTGGACGCATTAAAGAACCACGAGCCAAGACAAACATCATCACAAAGAATGCTGTTTTGATAATGAACCAGAAAGCTGCTGGAATGAATGGAATTTCAAGGTTAAACGGCGCTAGCCATCCACCGAAGAATAGAGTCACGATAAGCGCAGAGATCAGTACCACGTTGACATATTCTGCAACGAAGAACATCCCCCACTTCATACCGCCATATTCGACGTGATAACCTTCAGCCAATTCTTGTTCTGCTTCTGGTTGGTCAAATGGGTGACGGTGAGTTACCGCAACGCCTGCAACCACGAAAATCAAGAAACCTAAGAATTGTGGAATCACAAACCAAACATCACGTTGCGCTTCAACAATTTCACGCATGTTGAATGAGCCTGCAATAGCAACCACACCCATGAGTGAAATACCCAAGAACACTTCATAAGAAATGGTTTGAGCGGCTGAACGTAAACCACCAAGCAATGCGTATTTGTTGTTTGATGACCAACCACCAAATAACACCGCATACACTGCGATACCTGCCATTGCCATAAAGAACAACAGGCCAATGCTCATGTCTGCCACACCTAAATAAGGTGATACAGGAATAACCATGAACGACAGTACCGCAGTTGCCATTGCAACTGCTGGTGCCATACGGAACGTAAGTTTGTCGGCAAATTTTGGTGTCCAGTCTTCTTTGAACATGATTTTCAGCATGTCGGCAACAATCTGGAACATACCGCCTGGACCTACACGGTTAGGACCATAACGGTCTTGCCATAAGCCCAGTAAACGACGCTCAATAAAAGACATGAGTGCAGCAATCAATACCACAACCAGTAAGATGACAATCGCTTGAATGACTGAATAGGCAATTGGCCAGTTCTCAGCCCACAGCGGCGTCTGACGGATTAATTCTTGTTGCATGAATTACACTCCTACCGCGACTGAAACAGGCTCTGCAAGAGATACCGTTGGTGCAAGACCAATTGGGTAGCCAATATAACCTGTAGGTAAATATTCAATCACTTGTACTGGCAACACGATAGATGTTTCGCCTGCTTGTACAGTAATTGTTTGACCATCTTGTAGATTCAAACGCTGCGCATCCTGCGTACCTACAGCAAATACTGCTTCAGGAATACGTGATTCCATTGCAGGAGTTTTCACCGTAAATTCCCCCGATGCAAAAATGTGATGCATTGGAATTAAACGGAAGCTGTCTGGATTTGCAAGTACTGGTGCAGGTGCAACATAGCTACGTGCAGGACGTTTCGCCAAACGGTCGAATAAACGAATACCTGCGTCACCACCTTTTAAGTGACCACCCACGTTGTCTTGGAATTTGTTCCAAGCTTGTGGCGAGTTCCAACCTGCAGACCAAGCAAATGGTACAAGTGCCGCTGGCGTTTGATTACCCACATAACCTTCCATAGAGAATGTTAATGCTGAATCTACATCGACAGGTTGTTTTGGTTCGTGAATGGATAACGGTGCACGCATAGCGGTACGACCTGAGTAACGACGTGGTTCACGCGCAACTTTTAAGCCATGTACACGGAAACCTGCATCTGGTGCAACATCTTGAATTGCTTCAAGTGCTGGAACATTCTTCACTACAGATTCAATCACGTCATCTAAAACAGTCCAAGCAATTGCTTTGCCTTTTAAGCCTGTTTCAAGTGCGTGTAACCAGCGCCAAGATTCTTTAATCGCCAATTCAGGTTTGTAGTAGCTTGGGTCATAAACTTGGAAGAAGCGTTGTGCACGACCTTCCTGACTCACCACCGTACCATCACCTTCCGCGAAGCTTGCTGCAGAAAGTACGATATTGGCTTTTTGCACAGTTGCGGTTTCAGCATGATCTAGCACGATGACATCTTGTGCTTTCGCTAAAGCTGCATCGACTTGTACTGCAGGTAAACGACGATATAAGTCATTTTCAACCACAATCACAGCATCATAATCTTGTGCAAATGCTTGCTCTAAGCTTTGCCCACCAAATATAGCCAAGCCCATTGAGTTCACTTCTGGCACAGTTAAGCTTAAACCTGCGTTTTCACCCAAGTTTTGTGCCACTTGTGCAGCCGCTTCCATAATGGCAGCGTCTAGTAAGCTTGTACCTGAAATCACCAATGGTTTTTTCGCAGCTTTTAACGTGTCAGCAATGGTTTGTGCAAATGCTTTCGCATCGTCATCTAAACCTGTGATCACGTCACCTGCAACCGCAGCAGCAATGGCAAAACCTAAACGTGCGATATCATTTGGAGAAGCAACCACTTCACCTGTTGCGACATCAGCTAAACGAGTTTGCGTTGCAGCCAAAATGTAAATTGGTGATTTTGCATCTTGCGCAATACGTTGCACAGGTTCAGCCAACCAATCTGGCGTACGACGCTCTGCCGCCATTTCTTTGGCTTTGTTTTTCGCCGCTTGACGAACAGACAACGCCATACGTGGTGCAGTTTGGGTTAAATCTTCACCCAAAATTAACACAGCATCGTAGTCTTCAATTTCACGCATACCCGGGTTGTAAATCCCTTCGGTTTGCATGATTGAAGCTGCAAGTTCAACCAAGTTTTGCTCTTTTTGCGATAAACCTGTTGAGTAGTTGTCTTGGCCAACCAACTCACGCAAAGCAAAGTTTGATTCAAGCGATGCACGCGGTGAACCAATACCCAAAACTTTTTTGCCTTGAACTTTGGCAATAATCGTATCAAGTGCAGCATCTACAGAAACGGTTTCTACGCTCGCACCGTTACGGAACTGAGGCTGACGTGGACGATCTTCACGGTTCACATAACCTGTACCGAATCGACCTTTATCGCATAGGAAGTATTGGTTGACTTCACCGTTAAAGCGGTTTTCTACACGACGCAATTCGCCATAACGCTCACCCGGAGAGATGTTACAACCTGAAGAACAGCCTTGGCATACGCTAGGCGCATACTGCATGTCCCACTTACGGTTATAACGCGCAGAGTGAGTTTTGTCGGTGAATACACCTGTTGGACAGACTTCAGTCAAGTTACCTGAGAATTCAGATTCCAAAGTACCCGATTCAGGACGACCAAAGTAAACACGTGATGCGTTGGCATAGACACCAAAGTCTGTACCGCCTGCATAGTCTTTGTAGTAACGCACGCAACGATAACACGCGATACAACGGTTCATTTCATGCGCGATGAACGAACCAAGCTCTTGGTTATAGTGAGTACGTTTAGTAAAGCGGTAACGACGACGATCGTGCTGTGTCATTACAGTCATATCTTGTAAATGACAGTGACCACCTTCTTCACAGACTGGACAGTCGTGTGGGTGGTTGGTCATCAAGAACTCTACAATTGAAGCACGGAACTCAGTTGCTTCCTTGTCTTCAATCGAGATATAGGTATTGTCAGCAGCAGGTGTCATACATGACATCACCAAGCGACCACGAGTATCTTCAGGGTTCGCATATTGGGTCACGGCACATTGACGGCAAGAACCGACAGAACCTAAGGATGGATGCCAACAAAAGTACGGAATGTCGATCCCAAGGCTCAAACATGCTTGCAGCAAGTTTTCCGAGCCATTGACTTCGTACGATTTTCCATCGACATGAATTGTAGCCATAGTCGAATTCCTTAAGCTTGTTCTACGTTGCTAGCTTGAGCAGCAGGACGGCTATTTGCCACTTTTGCTTCAAACTCGCCACGGAAATATTTGAGTGCGCCCATTAATGGCTCCATCGCACCTGGTGCGTGAGCACAGAAGGTCTTACCAATCCACAATTTTTTGGTGAGTTCTTGAAGATGTTGAATGTCTTCTTCTTTCCCTTCGCCATTTTCAATTGCTTTGAGTGCTTTTACAGCCCACGGTAAACCATCACGACATGGGGTACAGAAACCACATGATTCGCGCGCAAAGAATTCTTCTAAGTTACGGGTTGCAGAAACCATACATTGGGTTTCATCGACCACCATAAGCAAACACGTGCCTAAACGTGAACCTGCCTTCATGATGCTTTCTGCATCCATAGGCAAGTCAATGTGTTCTGCTGCCAAGAAGTCGGTAGATGCACCACCCGGTAACCATGCTTTTAGCTTCAAGCCATCACGCATGCCACCCGCATAGTCTTCAATTACTTCACGTGCAGTCGTACCAAATGGAAGCTCCCATAGACCTGGGAATTTCACCTTACCAGAAGCACCGTAAATTTTTGTGCCAGGGTCTTTCGATTTACCTGCAGATAAACCGATATACCACTCTGCACCACGCAACATGATTGCAGGTAAGTTGTTATAGGTTTCTACGTTGTTGACAATCGTTGGACGACCCCATGCCCCTGCAACTTGCGGGAATGGTGGTTTAGTACGTGGGTTAGCACGGCGACCTTCAAGCGAGTTAATCAATGCGGTTTCTTCACCACAGATATAACGACCTGCGCCTGTATGCACGTATAGCTCAAAGCCCCAGTTGGTACCTAAAATGTTTTCGCCCAAATAACCTTTGGCACGAATTTGCTCAATCGCTTCATTTAAGTACTGTGCAGCTTCGATGTATTCGCCACGAATAAAGATATAGCCGTGGGTAGCTTCAAGCGTGTACGCAGCAATCAGCATACCTTCAATCAGTTGGTGTGGAAGTTTTTCCATCAACAAACGGTCTTTGAAAGTACCCGGTTCCATCTCATCGGCATTACAAATCAGGTAACGTGGACCTGAATTGTCGTTTGGCGCCATCAGTGACCATTTGATCCCTGCTGGGAAGCCTGCACCACCACGACCTTTCACTGTCGCAGCTTTAATGACTTCAAGCACATCTTTAGGCGGCATAGAAATCGCTTTCTTAAAGCCTGCATAGCCTTCTAGTGCTTCGTAATCATCTGCATTACGCACGTGCTCTTGCTTGCTTAAACGCCAAGTTAATGGATGCGTTTCTGGGTTACCGTCACCATAAATTGGTCTTGGTTCGGTATTCATACATACTTCTCCAATAACTGTTGCACCGATGTCACCTCAACTAAACCGTGAGTATCTTCATCAATCATCAAGGTTGGACCCTTATCGCAATTTCCTAAACAGCAAATTGGCAATAACGTGAAACGACCATCTGCAGTCGTTTGACCAAACTGAATGCCTAATTCACGCTGGAATGCTTCTGCAAGTGTTTCTGCACCCATCAAAAAGCATGCAATCGAGTCACACAATAAAATCACGTGACGACCTACAGGCTGGCGATAAATACGGTTATAGAATGTTGCGACACCTTCTAAATCAGCAACGCTGATGGTTAGAAGCTGTGCAATCGCATTTAACTGCGCATCATCTACCCAGCCATTACGGCGCTGTACACACTTCAAGGCATCTAAAGATGCTGCACGTGGGTACGGATAATGACCAATGTGATGTTCAATTTCATGGATTTCTTCCGCAGTCAAAATCCCTTCAACATTCACACGTGGCTTTTTATCAGTCAAAATCATCATAATGCGTTTACCCCTTAGCGATCCACGTCTGCCATTACGACGTCAATGGTCGCTAAATAAATGATTAAGTCAGATACCAGACTGCCGTTAATCACAGAAGGCATTTGCTGTAAATGCGTGAAAGTTGGTGTACGAATACGGGTACGGTAACTCATCGTTGACTTATCTGAAGTCAAGTAGTAGTTCGATGCACCTTTCACCACTTCTGCCATTACAGATGCTTCACCAGCAGGCATTACAGGACCCCAAGACACGCTTAAGAAGTGCGTAATCAGGGTTTCAATATCTTGTAATGTCTTGTCTTTTGGTGGTGGAACAGCCAATGGATGGTCTGCTTTATATGGACCAGATGGCATGTTATCTAGACATTGTTTGATGATTTTCAATGACTCTTCGATTTCACGGAAGTGAACCAGTACACGTGCGTAAGCATCGCCTTCGTACTCTACAGGTACTTCGAAGTCATAGTTTTCATAACCACTGTATGGACGGTATTTACGCACGTCAAAGTCGATACCTGTTGCACGTAAACCAGTACCTGTCACACCCCAAGCCAAGGCAGATTTCGCATCATACTGCGCTACGCCTTGCGTACGACCCATGAATACCGAGTTGCGTAATGCCGCAGTGTAGTATTCGTTCATACGTTTTGGCATCCACTCTAAGATTTCACGAATCAGGTGTTGCCAATTGTTTGGTAAGTCGTGTGCGGTACCACCGATACGGAACCATGCTGGGTGCATACGGTAACCGGTAATAGCTTCAATCGCATCGTAGATTTTTTGACGGTCTGCGAACATATAGAATACAGGGGTCATACCGCCCGCATCCTGAATTGCAGTACCAATGAACAATAAGTGGTTATTGATACGGAACAATTCCGACATCATGACACGGATACATTGTGCGCGGTCTGGCACAGTAATGCCTGCCAGTTGTTCCACACCCATGACATACGGCATGTTTTGCGCACAACCACCCAAGTAGTCCACACGGTCTGTATAAGGAATGAATGAATGCCAAGTTTGACGCTCAGCCATCTTTTCCACACCACGGTGGTGATAGCCGATATCTGGCACACAGTCTTTCACTTCTTCACCATCCAACTGCAAAATTACACGGAACGCACCGTGCGCAGATGGGTGGTTAGGACCCAAGTTCAGGAACATGAAGTCTTCGTCTTTATTACCGCGCTTTAAGCCCCAATCTTCAGGCACAAAGCGAAGGTGTTCTTGCTCGAAGTCTTGTTTGGCTTGGTTCTGCATATACGGTGTATATTCCGTTGCGCGTGCAGAATACTCTTTGCGTAACGGGTGACCTTCCCAGTATGTTGGCAACAAGATACGACGAAGCATTGGATGCCCTTCGAAGTTGATACCAAACATATCGTAAGCTTCACGCTCGTACCAGTTGGCATTTGGCCAAATGTTGGTTGCTGTTGGAATGTTGAGATCGCTTTCATTCAACGCAACTTTAATACGAATGTCCGTGTTACGCTCAAGCGATAACAAGTGATAGAACACAGTAAAGTCAGACGCAGGTAGACCATCGCGGTGAGTACGCAAACGCTCATCTACCGCAGACAAGTCGAACAACATCACGTATGGACGTGACACTGTACGCAAGAACATTAAAACTTCTTGTACACGTGCGCGCTCAACCCAGACTGTTGGAAAATCTTCAAAAGTCGTTTGCACATAGAAGTTCTCACCAAATTTGGTTTTGAGCTCTTCTACAATTGCAAATGCTGGGCGTGAATCAACTGCTGTTGATTCTGGCATAGCAATGTCAGTTTCAGCCATTGGCTTGGCTTCCTATTTAATACAAATTCAGTCAACCTAAACGACAACTACACCCGTCGGGTGCATCAATATTTGTACGTTTAAATTATTTAATTTCATCCATAGAGCGTAAGTTTTTCACCGCAATACGCTGTGCATTCTTACGGTCACGTTCTGGCATCATCTTCGGCTTATACACTGGCTTAAGATCATCACCAATCACCGCTGACAACGGACGACGCTCTAATTGAATTTGGTCTTGTAATAACATCAATGCTTGGATTAATGCTTCAGGACGTGGTGGGCAACCCGGAATGTACACATCCACAGGAATGATTTTATCCACACCTTGCACAACTGAATAAATGTCGTACATACCACCTGAGTTTGCACATGCGCCCATTGAGATTACCCACTTAGGCTCAAGCATTTGCTCGTACAAACGCTGAATTACAGGTGCCATTTTCACAAAACACGTACCTGCAACAATCATCAAGTCTGCCTGACGCGGTGAAGCACGAATAACTTCTGCACCAAAACGTGACAAGTCATGCACACCTGTTAAGGTAGTTGCATACTCTACGTAGCAGCACGATGTACCAAAGTTAAACGGCCAAACTGAGTTCTTACGTCCCCAGTTTACTGCTGTATGTGCCAAGTCTTCTAAACGAGTCATGAACACATTTTTATTCACTTCTTCTTCAAGCGGATCGGTTACGATTTGACGCTCTTGAAGTGGATATTGATCAGCATCGGGATTCGCACGGGTTAAGGTATATTTCATCCCGAGTTACTCCTTGTCAGATGAGGTAGTCGCAGATTTTTTTACACGACCAGAGGATTGAGCTGGAATTTGACCGGTAGGGTCCGTTACCAATTCTTCAATTGAGTTAAAGCGTGTGATTTCTGCAAGATCCATATTTGGCGAACCAATTTTAGGTTTAATCCCTGCTGCTTTACGCTTATCAGATGGAGCCCAGTTCAGCGCACCAGTTGATAATTCATAAATTAAGCCAACGAGTAAAACTAAAATAAATACAGCAGCCGTTGCAAAGCCCACCCAACCTACTTCACGAACAGAAGCTGCCCATGCGTATAGATAAAGTGCTTCTAAGTCGAAAACAACGAAGAAAATTGCAACCAAATAGAACTTTGCAGATAAGCGGATACGTGCTCCACCAGCACCTACAACACCCGACTCAAACTGCTCTTGCTTCGCACGCCCCCATGATTTACCCCCAAGGAGTAAAGGAACGGTCAGCATAAAGACGCATAAAAATGTAACGCCGATCACGAAGGCAATAATTGCCCATTCGTATGGAGTAATGGCACTCATGCGGGGATAACTCCTGGCAGGCCTATTTATTAACAAAGAATGTATGTATTGGCCTTCAAATACACCAAACACAAAATTAATCACGCCAATTGTACCTGATTTATGATTTCACTTGCTAGTTCATAAGTCTTAGTCTTTCGGATGATTTTTTATTCAAATACTTGATATTTTAGAATTCCACTACTCCGTAGGGCTCTTAATCGCTTTAACAAATAGATAAGTCAGTTGTGATTATTTTTTCCAAAACACCAATTGAGCGGTTCGTTGCAAAGTTTTTAAATTTATAGAGAGATCATCGCAACTTCAGGTTTCAGCTTAGTTTAAGCCGTACAAAAGTTTGTGTAGTTTTTGCAACTTAAGCCCTGAGTTTCTTTAATTTTTCACTCAGAGTGTGCTATTCCTAGTAAGCATTAAAAATTTGAATAATAAGGAGTAAACACATGAGCTTAGACTATACCCACAAACCAAATTACTTTATGTTTGCGCAATTATTTATTCGTCATTTGCAAAATTATTTTGAAAAACATCCTGACGCACAAAATGCAATTTTTGACCTGCGTGATATTTACGAATTATTTCGCCAAGACAAAGCATCTGCCACCATTAATTTAGACGGCATTATGAATATTGCAGATGAATACCGCCTTGAAACCTTACAAGGCGATCAAAAATTAATTAGCCGTTATGCGATTGATCCACAAAACAATTCTTTATTGGTAGATTTTAACCGTGAGGCTTTAGACAGCTTAAAACAAGGCAAAGTAATTTTGCCACCTGATGCAACGCTGCAAGAATAAAGCCGTATAGAATCTGCATTAAAGTGTGTCGCTTAAAACAGCTAACACTTTCATAAAGCACAAAAAAGCGAGCATCTGCTCGCTTTTGAGTATTGAGAGCCACAAGCCCTCCATCTAGAATAATTTAGCTTTTACGTGACAATAAAAACTCGGAAATTTGCTGTAACTCTAAGACGGTATCAGTTTTAAAATATGCCAACGCAGCAAAGGCTTGATCGTGCAATTCTTGTGCATAAGCTTGTGCTTTTTCCAAGCCCATGAGTGCAGGATAGGTCGATTTTTCAACTTGTTCATCTTTCCCTGCAGTTTTACCTAGTACTTCAGTATCCGAAATAATATCTAAAATATCGTCTTGTACCTGAAAGGCTAAACCAATCGCCTGCGCATATTCACGCAATTGCGGAATCGCTTTATCTCGTCCATCAAACACGGTCACAGCGGCCATCATCACCGCTGCAGAAATTAACGCCCCTGTTTTATTACGGTGGATATTTTCCAAAGTCGCCTGATCTACCTGTTTACCTTCAGACTGCAAGTCTAAAACCTGACCACAGACCATTTTTGAAGAAGCGGTGGCTAAAATTTGCATCTGTTTGAGCACAATGCCTTGATCTACTGCAACAGCCTGATCAAACAAACGACTGCCTAAAATTTCAAATGCCATCGACTGTAAAATGTCGCCTGCCAACAATGCTGTATCTTCACCATACGCTGCATGGCACGTCGGTTGCCCACGACGCAACAAGTCATTGTCCATACACGGCAAGTCATCATGTGCCAATGAATAGCAATGAATCAGCTCAATCGCAACTGCAGCACGGCGTACCGCAGCAGAGTTTTGATTCGGTCTTAATGCTGCGGTGGCATAACACAAGGCAGGGCGAACACGTTTTCCACCCAACATGACGGCATGATGCACGGCAGACTTTAACGGTTCTGGCAATGCAAAAGCCTCTAAAGCGGTAAGCAAGTCTTGCTGAATACGTTGTTGGGCTGCGGTTAATGCATGCGCCTGTAAATCGTGAAGTGATGACACATTCGCCTCGAGTGGTTGGTTCATGTCTAATAAGCAGTAAGCTGCCTGTGTTGCAGCATTGTACCTGTAATTCAAAGTTTTTTAAGCCTTAACTGAACTGATATAACATTTCAGCCATAAGAAAGCCCCTATCGAAATAGAGGCTGTATTTAGTTAACTAGAGTCTATGACACTTCGTCTATCCTATCCTTCACTGCGCCTTGCACTGCAAACAAAACTTATTCTAATGTTTCCGCAGGTACACGCACCCAACCTTCCATTAATACACGTGCACTACGGCTCATCACAGCTTTTTTGACTTGCCATTGTCCATTTTCCTGCACGGCTTGCGCACCCACACGAAGCGTACCTGATGGATGTCCAAAGCGCACTGCTTCACGCTCTCCCCCGCCCGCAGCCAAGTTGACCAATGTTCCCGGAATGGCTGCAGCTGTACCAATCGCGACTGCTGCTGTACCCATCATGGCATGGTGTAATTTACCCATCGACAATGCACGTACCAATAAATCGGTATCTTCAGCCTGAATTTGTTTACCACTTGAAGATACATAACTTTTTGGCGCAGAAACAAAGGCAATTTTTGGCGTATGTTGGCGTTTTTCAGCTTCAGCAATTTCCTGAATCAAACCCATTTGTTTAGCACCATAAGCGCGAATGGTTTCAAAACGTGCCAAAGCTTGTGCATCACCATTGATTGCATCTTGCAGTTCTGTGCCTATATAACCAATTTCTTCTGCATTTAGGAAAATTGTTGGAATACCCGCATTAATAAAGGTCGCTTGGAATGTTCCTATATCTGGCACATGCAAAGTATCCACCACATTTCCAGTTGGGAACATTGCCCCACCTTCTTCGCCATCATCGGCAGGGTCTAAGAATTCAATTTGTACTTCTGCGGCAGGAAAAGTCACGCCATCCAACTCAAAATCACCCGTTTCCTGCACCTGACCATGCGCCATAGGCACATGCGCAATAATGGTTTTTTCAATATTTTTTTGCCAGATACGTACAGTACAAATGCCATTTTCTGGAATTTTACTGGCATCGACCAAGCCATTGCTGATCGCAAATGCACCGACTGCAGCTGTTAAGTTACCGCAGTTGCCACTCCAATCGACAAATGGCTGATCAATCGAAACTTGCCCAAACAAATAATCGACATCGTGATCGGGTTGAGTGCTTTTGGCTAAAATTACGGTTTTACTGGTACTTGAGCTTGCACCGCCCATTCCATCAATTTGCTTGGCATAAGGGTCTGGACTGCCAATCACACGCAATAAAATTTGATCTCGAATTTTGCCTGGCAGCTGCGCTGCTGCAGGTAAATCATCAAGTTTAAAAAATACACCTTTACTGGTACCGCCACGCATATATGTTGCTGGAATTTTAACTTGTGGTGCAAAACGCATGAATTTTATTCCCTTGTTTTTTGATTGTTATGGCCATATAAAAAGACCCTTTTGCATCATAACGGTTTTTATTCAAAAGGTATCGCGGTCTTGACTTAAGTATAAAAAAACAACATTTGGTAAATTTCACCCTAACCAGTCATCTTGATTTATAAGGCAAAAATAAAATTAATATATTGATTCACTTATCTTTTATACAAATAAAAACCATAAAATATTTTAATATTTATTATAAATTTATTTCATTATTGCCTAGCTACTAGGCTAATGAAATTTGATCTATTACAATCTTGTCACTTTTTCCTTGTCGGGCTGAATACTTTGAACAACGAGTCTTCACAACTTCAGCGTGGCTTAAAGAACCGCCATATTCAATTGATTGCCATGGGTGGCGCAATTGGTACAGGCTTATTCTTAGGTTCCGCGCAGGTCATCCAATCTGCTGGCCCTTCTATTATTTTGGGTTACGCCATTGGTGGTCTTATTGCATTTTTAATTATGCGCCAATTGGGGGAAATGATTGTTCATGAGCCCGTTGCAGGATCATTCAGTCACTTTGCCTATAAATATGCAGGTAAATTCCCTGGCTTTTTAGCAGGTTGGAACTACTGGATTTTGTATATTTTGGTGGCAATGGCAGAACTCACCGCAGTTGCCAAATATATTAACTACTGGTGGCCGCATATTCCTGCTTGGACTTCGGCACTGTTCTTTTTCATTGTGATTACCATTATTAACTTGGGCAATGTAAAGTTCTATGGTGAGTCAGAATTCTGGCTAGCAATCATTAAAGTCGCTGCTGTGGTTTCGATGATTGTGTTTGGTTTATATCTCTTACTTTCTGCAGATGCCAATTCAACCGCATCATTCAGCAACCTTTGGGCGCATGGGGGGTTCTTCCCGAATGGCTTTGAAGGTCTGTTCTTCATGCTTGCATTCCTCATGTTTGCCTTTGGCGGCATTGAGTTGATTGGTATGGCTGCCGCAGAAGCGCAAGATCCTGAAAAAACCATTCCTAAAGCCATTAACCAAGTGGTGTTCCGTATTCTAATTTTCTATATCGGTTCACTCACCATTCTATTGTCTTTAGTGCCTTGGAATCAGTTAGATTTAGGTGGTTTAGATAAAAGTCCATTCGTAATGATTTTTAGTCAAATGGGCATTGAATGGGCAGCGCACTTACTGAATTTCGTGATTTTGACTGCGGCACTTTCTGTGTATAACAGTGGGATGTATGCCAACAGCCGTATGCTGTTTGGTTTAGCCAAACAAGGTAACGCACCAAAAATTTTCCTAAAAGTGAATAAACAAGGTGTGCCAATTCCAGCAGTATTATTCTCTGCGGTATTAATTTTCGGCTGTGTATTGTTGAACTACTTTGTACCTGAAGAAGCTTTAAGCCACCTCATGTATATTGTTGTGGGTGCATTGGTTTTAAACTGGGCGATGATCAGTTTGACTCACCTTAAATTTACCAGCACACTGAAAAAATTAGCGATTCCAACTAAGTTCCCTGCGCTATGGTCACCATTTAGCAACTATTTGGTTTTAGCGTTTATTGCAGTGGTACTTTATATTATGTGGACTCAAGGCTTTAAAGAATCAGTCATTATGATTCCTGTATGGGTGGTCTTGATGTACATTTTATTTAGAGTGCTTAATACGAAAAAACCTTAATTTGCATAGTACGCATAGTACAGATTTCTAAAAATTGAAAAGTTATTGCTTCGGCAGTAACTTTTTGCTTTTAAGCCCCCCCCTTTTAATAGCCCATAAATAAAGTGCTGCACTTAAAATAATTTAAATTCCAACCTATTGTTTTCAGTTGATATTTCAACTTTTTGTAGCAAAAACTACATCATTTACATTCTAAATGATAAAAAGACTCTACATGAGAAGAGTTCTTAGTTATCATTTGAGCACAAAATTTGTCGTGTGAATAAACTATGAATGCGTACGCTGCTCAACCTGCCAATGTCTTGACGATCCAACAGCTCAGTAAAAAGTTTGGTTCGCGTTTTGCAGTGCAACAAGCAACATGGTCAGCGATGAGTGGACAAATTGTGTGTTTATTAGGTCATTCAGGCTGCGGCAAAACCACAATGCTACGTCTGATTGCAGGCTTGGAAACACCAAGCAGCGGCACAATCCAACTGGAACAAAATACCTTGTGGAGTGAGCAAGCACAGATTCCTGCGGAAGCACGCAATATTGGTTTAGTGTTTCAGGATTATGCACTTTTCCCACATTTAAGTGTGTTAGACAATGTTATGTTTGGCTTAAAGAAATTTCCCAAAGCGCAGCGGGAAACCATTGCCAAACAAGCTTTAGCGCATGTTTCCATGTTGCATCATCAAGACAGCTATCCATATACACTTTCGGGCGGCGAACAACAACGCGTTGCCTTAGCACGTGCCTTAGCACCAGAACCGCAAGTTTTGTTGATGGATGAACCTTTTTCAAATTTGGATCATCGTCTGCGTGATCAAATTCGTCAAAATACCATTCAACTCCTCAAACAAACTGCAACGACTACGGTTATCGTGACACATGACCCAGAAGAAGCATTGCAAATTGCCGATCAAATTATTTTGATGCATCAAGGGCAAATTATTCAAATTGGTTCACCGAAACAACTTTATTTACAGCCTAAAACGTTATTTGCTGCACGCTATTTTTCCACATTGAATGAAATCCCAGCGCAAATCGATCACCAAGAAATTCATACCGTATTTGGCAAGATTGATTTGCCAGAACATACCACCGCTCAAGATTCACTGGTCTGCTGCTTCCGTCCGCATCACTTGCGTGTCAGCCAAACACCAAGTGAAAATGCGTTGCCCGCAAGCGTTGTGTCATCCAGTTTTATGGGTCATGCACAACAACTGCATCTAAAACTACGCGATCATGATCTCACGCTTTTAGCACAAGTGAACCACCTTCAAGATATTCAACCTACTGATCAGGTCTATGTTTCTGTCGATTTAAACAGCTGTTATTACTTGGCTTCTGATGAGCAATCAGCCACCACACCGCCTTCTTCTCAGACCGCGATTCAGGTTTAGATTTCAATTTAAATTTTTTAATTAGGAATACTGTATGAAACCATTGTCGAAACTATCATTGCTTGTTACAGGTCTACTTGCATTTGGTGCAAGTGTCGCACAAGCAGCGGAAGTCAATTTATACACCACACGTGAACCTGTGCTCATTCAAACTTTATTGACTGAATTTACCCAAAAAACTGGGGTAAAAGTGAATACGGTTTTTATTAAAGATGGTTTATTAGAACGTGTGAAAGCAGAAGGCCGTCGCTCGCCTGCCGACGTGATGCTGACTGTAGATTTTGGGAATTTGGTTGATTTGGTTGAAAGTGGTCTAACTCAGCGCGTGAGTTCTAAAACCTTAAATAGTGCAATTCCTGCCAATTTACGTGCTGCCAATGGTCATTGGTATGCCTTGTCGATGCGTGCACGTGCAGTCTACGCCTCTAAAGACCGTACACCGCTTAATGCGATTACTTATGAAGATTTAGCCAATCCAAAATGGAAAAATAAAATCTGTATTCGTTCAGGCAACCATCCATATAACACTGCTTTAATTGCAGCGTATATTGCCCATCATGGCGAAAAACAAGCCGAAACTTGGTTGCGTGGCGTAAAAGCCAATTTAGCCCGTCCAGCCAGCGGTGGTGACCGTGATGTGGCACGTGATATTTTAGGAAAAATTTGTGATATTGGCGTAGCCAATACCTACTATGTCGGCACGATGCGTACAGGCGATGCCGAACAACAACGTTGGGGCAATGCCATTAACGTGGTACTTCCGCGTTTTAAAAATGGTGGAACGCATGTCAACGTATCGGGTGCAGTGGTTTCAAAACATGCACCAAACCGCAAAGAAGCCGTGCAACTGCTTGAGTTTCTAGCTTCAGATCATGCACAAGCCATCTACGCACAAAACGGCTTTGAATACCCAGTCAAACCTGGGGTAAAAATTGACCCTATTATTGCCAGCTTCGGTAAACTCAATATCGACTCGATTCGCTTAAGCGATATTGCACGTCACCGTAAAGCCGCCAACTTATTGGTCGATAAAGTCCAGTTTAACCGCTAAAATTTCCTGCTTTTGTCTTACAGTGCAGCGCTTTGCACTGTAAGATGCTCTGCTGCTCCCTCCCCCTTATTTAGTACCTCTATCGCAATGCTTAAAAATAAATTTAATTTTTTATTTTCGCTCAGTGGGTTATTGACGCTACTCGCCTGTTTACCTGTGCTCGCTTTAATTTGGACAGCATTACAAGGTGATAGCGAAATTTGGGGGCATCTGCTGCGTTATGTAATTCCACACACGTTGGCAGAAACAGGGATTTTATTGTTGGGTGTGGGTATTCTCACCATCCTGATTGGTACAGGCAGCGCATGGATTGTAACAGCATATCAATTCCGAGGTCGTGCATTTTTAGATTGGGCCTTACTGCTGCCTTTAGCCGTACCAACTTATATTATTGCGTATAGTTATATCGACATTTTGCACCCCATTGGCCCTGTGCAAAGTATCCTGCGGGATGGGTTTAATTTAGAATTACAACAGTTTTGGTTTCCTAATATTCGTACAGTTTGGGGCGGCATCTTCTTGCTTAGCTTTGTACTGTATCCGTATGTGTATTTAAGCACCCGTGCAATGTTTCTGATGCAATCGGCCAGTTTAATTGAGGTTGCACGTACATTAGGATTAAAACCCGATCAAGTGTTTTTACGTGTTGCAATTCCACTGGCACGTCCTGCAATTGCTGTGGGTACTAGTCTGGTTTTAATGGAAACCATTAATGATATTGGTGCAACAGAATTTTTAGGCATTAAAACCTTAACTTTGTCGATTTATTCAACCTGGACCAATCAGTCCGATTTAGCCAGTGCTGCACAAATTGCCATTTTCATGTTGATGATTATTACCTTATTGGTGTTAGTAGAGCGTTTAGGACGACGTAAACAGCGCTATATGAACTCGGCTCAACGCAGCCGTTTAATGCCTGCACAATCGGTCAAAGGGCTTAAAGCGCTTGTGTTACTAGGCGTGGGCTTAATTCCTGTTTGTATTGGCTTTTTAATTCCAACCAGTCATTTATTGGTCGAATCCTATAAACGCATTCAATATGCAGGCTTTTCAGATTTCCTATTACAAGCCTCAATCAACACACTAATCCTTGCCAGTCTTGCAACTGTGGTAACTATTTTGATTGGTTTCTTTATTGTCAGTGCGGCACGTTTTAGCAAACACAACTGGTTTAGCCGTATTGCCAGTTTAGGTTATGCCATTCCAGGAACTGTTTTAGCCATTGGTCTCATGTTGGCTTTGGGCAAAATTGATCATGCCGTTGCAGATTTTTTAGAGTTTAAATTAGGGATACACACAGGTTTATTATTTCTCGGTACTAGTTTTACCCTTATTTATGCTTATGCTGTGCGTTTTTTAGCTATTTCAGTAGGTGGCATTGAGTCAGGCTATAACCGTATTCATGGTGTTTTTGATGATGCTGCACGTAATTTAGGACAAAACAGCTTTGCGATTTTATGGCGTGTGCACTTGCCATTATTGCGTCCTGCCATTATTTCTGCAGCTTTATTAATTTTTGTAGACTGCATGAAAGAGCTGCCAGCAACTTTATTGCTCCGTCCTCTAAATATGGAAACACTCGCTACCCAATTGTATGCAGAAGCTTCTAGAGGAACCTATGAAGATGGTGCTGTGGCTGCCTTGCTAATTGTATTGGTCGGTCTTATTCCTGTTATTTTATTGGCAAAGCTTGGAAAAACCACACGTTGATCTGTCCCATTGTTGCTAAATATGCAGAGCAACAATGGGTTTTAGAATAAAAATAGTATTTTTTTTAACCAATCAAAAACACCCTACCAAATGCGAATTTATTAATTTTATTTCTTATTTATCAAATACTAATAGATAAAAAACACCTCTTTATTAGAACAAATACTCTATTTGGTTTAATTTTTATACTGAATAGTTTTTTCTAGAGCATTTACTCTTATTTTAATTGTGATATTTTTGTCACATGGAGTAACAAATGGTCTCGGTGAATACAAGCCGAAATCATCCTAGATGAAAGCTTAAAGCATCAACAAAAACTGTCATAAAAGACTTTATAGCCCAAGGGAAATGTATAATGAAATTAAAAGCACTAAGCACAGCAATGATTTTAGCAACTGTACCAATGACAGGTGCTTTTGCTGCAGCTCTAGATCGTTCTGGTCAATCTATTGCTGCGTTCTTACAACCGGGTAACTATTTTGAAGCAGGTATTTCTGTATTAGATCCAAATGTTTCTGGTAAAGAAGCAGGCACAAGTGATACTCGTCGTAGTATTGGAGATATGGCAGGCGATTATTATTTCCCTAGCGCAGCCCTAAAACTTCAACCAACAAAAAACTTCTCATTTGGTATTTTATACGATCAACCATATGGTGCTGATGCTGCTTATACTGGTAACAATGTTTTCGTTTCAGATGCGACCAATACAATTCTAGCACCTGAAGCTTTGGCTGGGATTCGTCAAACCACCATTGATACACAAGTTGCAGCAAATCTTCCTGGAGCATTAGCTCAAAATCTACAAGCAGGCATAGATAGTACTGTTTCAGCCCAAGCTGCTGGACTTGTTGCAAGTGGTGCAGCCCCTACCCAAGCAATTGCAGAGTCAGTAATTCGTAGTAATACTGCTGCGATGACAACGATTGAAAATGGCGTTACAGCTGCAATCACTCAAAATGTTCAAAATGCGGTGACTCAAGCAGTTGATGCTGGTTTGGCTAACGTAAATGACCTATTAGGAACAGGAAATACTAGCGTAGAAGTTGATACACAAAACCTTTCTTTTATTGCTGGTTTCCAACCTACTGAAAATTGGAATATTTATGGTGGTGCCGTTTACCAAACCATTAAAGGTAATGTAGCACTTCGTGGTCAAGCATATAGCCTATTCAATGGTTATGATGCATCAATCCCTGAAGATAGTGCAATGGGCTGGTTAGCTGGGGTTTCATACCAAATTCCTGAAATTGCCTTAAAAGCATCTTTGACATATCGTTCAGAAATTGATCACGACGTTAATGTGCGCGAAACATTACCAACTCTTGAAGCATTAGCATTACTGCCGAATGGTGCGGCAGCAGCAGGTGCTATCGCAACTTCAGAAGGTAAAACTACAATTACCACACCACAGTCTGTAAATTTAGATTTCCAAACTGGAATCATGGCAAATACTGTGGCATTTGCAAACTTACGTTGGGTAGAGTGGTCTAAGTTCTCTATCCGTCCACATAAATTTGGTCTTGTAAGTGAGGCTGTAGGTCCTCTAGTTCAACGTCCTAATGGCTTTAATCTAGTTGAATATGAAGATGACCAAATTTCTGCAACTGTAGGTGTTGGTCGCAAATTAAATGACCAATGGGCTGGCAACGTATCTGTAGGTTGGGATTCTGGCGCAGGTAACCCTGTATCAACTCTTGGTCCTACTGAAGGTTATTGGAACGTGGGTCTAGGGGTTCAATACTCACCTGCACCAAACTACTTTATTGCAGGTGGTGTAAAATACTTCATGTTGGGTGATGCTAAAGCCCAAACAGGTGCTCAAGCAGGCGGTTCTGATTATGTTGCAGAGTTTGAAGACAACGATGCATGGGCATACGGTTTAAAAATCGGTTACCGCTTCTAATTCAATTTTTTTTCAAAAGAGCCACCCTTCGGGGGTGGCTTTTTTTGCACTTAAAACTACTCGTTTTTATACAAGTGTTAACTAACCCCAGTTACGGATAAGCCAAAGATTTAATCACATGAATTTTAGGCTTATTCTTTTGGCAAAGTTGATACGCACATAGTGAAGAAAATACGCCTGCTAAAAAACCAGCAATCGAACGATGTTTACTCGTAACTAAGTGATATTTTTCTTTCAATAATCCTATCAATGTTTCAATTCTTTTACGTTGTCGTAGATGAAATTCATCAGAAAATGGCAATAAG
>NZ_VOYG01000016.1:0-72407 GCF_013420785.1 Acinetobacter sp. YH01011 | reverse complement strand
TACTCACCCGTCCGCCGCTAGCTCAGTTACCGAAGCAACCTCGCCCGCTCGACTTGCATGTGTTAAGCCTGCCGCCAGCGTTCAATCTGAGCCATGATCAAACTCTTCAGTTAAAATCATTTTGAAGTTTTAATCTAAACTTCCAAATCTGGCTCATCAATTTTCTGACTTAAATTTCGCTCAAATAAACTTCGAGTAATTTAAACCAATCAATCAATGAAAATAATTTCGATCAATCAGTAAAAATCCACACAAGTTGTTCTTCATAATCTCTTAATGATTTCCTGTTATTTCGTCAATAACAGCACCAATTCAATCAACACTGCGTTGGTGTGTTGCGTATTCTATACAGTTTTTGAATAGACGCAATATATTTTTTAGTTTTTTTCAAAAAAAGCACCATCCGCCCAAATTTTAGACGCATTTCATATTTTTATCACACTTTTCTTATAATTTGTCTTTTTTTCGCACGTTACTGGATTGGTTTTTAAATAAATCCTTTTAAGGCGATAACAAAAAACAACCAGCTCAATGGAGCTGGTTGCAAATCAACATTAATTGGCTTGTTCTGCAAGCCATGACATGAATTTTTGTCGCTCTGCTTTAGTGGCTTGTTGCCACAATTGAATCAATTGTTGCTCTTTGCCCTGTGTTTGTTTTGCTGTAGGCAATGTTACTGAGGTGGTTTTCTCAGATGGCAACACTGCTGCCGCGGTATAAACTGCTGCTGGCTGATTGACCGCAGCACTATTTTGAGTGGTATCTACAGTTTTATTAAGCCAACTACCACCTAACCAACCAGTTGAGTTTGCTTTAGCACCTGTTTGTTGTACCAGCAACTGATTCTTTTGATTATATAAACCAACGCTTGGTTGATCTTTGAATTCTTTTGCAGCATCGAAGTCTTTAGGTGGATTTACCAAAGCGAGTCGATAGTTTTCGCCATCTTGAAGAATTGGGGTTTTGAGTGTAATGACGTCTGATTTTAAAATATCGTGCGCACCATTATGATGTTCAAAATATTGTTGATAACGCAAGTTAATGACATTTTCACCCGCATTGACTTTCACTTGCTGTGCAGAACTGAATAAACCTGAACGAATTTGTTGATCATTTACAGCGAGCAACTTAATTTCTTCAGGTACTGCAATAGTTACTGCTGAAAATGCTGAACTACAAGCCATCAATGCAATACTTGCTATGCCTAATTTAAATGCCATATTTCACTCTATATCGTTTATTAAAGTTTGATTGCACTATGCAATGTATAAATGACAGTTTTATGACAATTCATGGGTTTAGGCATTTGCACATGAATAAGTAAGTTGTAAGGCACATCACTACCCCCAGAAACAAAAAAGTAGGATGAATCATCATCCTACTTTTTTGTCTGTGCAGTATGTGTTGCTAGAGCTTAGTTAAAGCTTTTGAAACGTGCTGCATCATCCATAAATGTTTTTTCACCAGCAGGTGCTTCAATTGAACCAAACACTAATTGTGCACGTAGTTTCCAGTTTGCAGGAATGTCATAAGTTTGCGCAACTTCTTCATCTACGATTGGATTGTAGTGCTGTAATGATGCACCCACATTGATTTCAGATAAAGCTGTCCACGCTGCGAATTGTGCAATCCCTGTCGAATGTTCTGACCATACTGGGAAGTTGTCTGCATATAGCGGGAATTGCTCTTGTAGACCTTTTACAACATCTTGATCTTCAAAAAATAAAGCTGTACCAAAACCTGCAATAAAGCTATTAATTTTTGCTTCAGTGTTTGCAAATGCTTCTGCAGGAACCATTTTATGTAAAGTTTCTAAAACGATGTTCCAAAATTGTGTATGCGATGCACCGTATAAAGTCACAACACGTGAAGTTTGCGAGTTAAATGCAGATGGGCTTAAACGAACTGCTTGTTTGATTGTACTTTCAATAGTTGCCTGATCTACAGAAACATTTTTACCAAGTGCATAGATTGAACGGCGTTTTTCTAATTGATTTAAAAATGACATTTTTAATTCCTCTGCAGAATTTTGTATAAATTAATTGATACAGCGATATTAAGCTTTTTATTCAGCATAAACATTACAAAAAATACGACAGTGTGTTTTATGTATAGAACGATTATAGTTATATAAAGTGACAAATGTATGTGACTGCATTTAGGGTCTGTTGACATTTCATAAATGGCTTGCGCTGTAGGCTAAAACTGAGCAGATCAGGCATGAAACGCAGGGAATAGCGAGACTATTGCCAAGTTTCATAACGCAATCTGAGAAAGTTTTAGCCACAGCCTGAGCAAAAACAAGCACTGCTTTGTTTGCAGCGCAAGGCGCAGCGAAGGACGAGCATATTTTTTGCTGCTATTGCGTTATGAGTCAGTCATTTAGAATGACTAAATTTCCTGCCTCATGCCTTATATCAGCTAAAAAACCTTGCGAGATATATCTCTCACGTCGCAAACATAGACGAAGTGTCAACAGACCCTATTACCTTTTATTCTATAGATATAGTCTATTGCAATATAAATATGCTGCGGTTCGCTCTTTGTAGCACATAATAATAAGCTGATTTGACCAATCTTCATCAAATGCTGTTATTTAAGCATAGACTTTAAATTGATTTTGATAGTGTGCATGACTCCGTTCGGTTACTTCTTCTTCAATTGATCCAAAAACGAGTTGTGAACGTAACAACCATGTATCTGGAATATCAAAATGCTCTGCCACAGCACGGTCTATGTTTGGATTATAATGCTGTAAAGATGCACCCACGCCTGAATCTGCCAATGCTGTCCACACTGCAAATTGCGCCATGCCTGAAGTTTGCTCCGACCAAATTGGAAATTCTGCAGCATTAAATGGAATTTTCTTTTGCAATTGACGAATCACTTGTTGATCTTCATAGAACAATACCGTGCCAAAAGCTGCTGCACATTGTTCGATTTTCATTTTAGTACCTGCAAAAACCTGCTCTGGTACAAACTGACGTTGTACTTCCTGTACTAAATTCCAAAATTTTTTATGTGATTCAGAAAATAAAATAACCACGCGCGTACTTTGTGAATGATGTGCCGATGGACAGCTACGCACAGCTTCCTGAATCAGCTCGGTCATATAAGTTTGGCTAAAATGAACGCGTTTTCCTAAAGCATAAATACTACGGCGCTTTTTTAATTGATCGATGAAAGTCAGTTCATTTGCGTCATAGTTCGGCTTTTTCTTAAGCTTAAAGTCTTTCGTGATATCTGCTGTAAGCACATGACCAATTTTATTTAACAGTGTCATTTTGACTTCCCCAAAAAATCAATCAAAATCAATCTAATATTTTTTCTTATTCTATATAGACGAAAGTGCTTTTATTCACATTCGTATTTTTAGCTGCTGCTTTTTACAACACTCAAACCCGCTAAAAACAACAAACTCCGCATTTTGCGAAGTTTGTGTGAAACTTACAGCATTTTACATTTTAGCTTTAAAACTTAATTCAAAACTTATTTTTCAGTTTCAAACAGTGCTGCAACAAATGCTTTGGCTGAGAATGGACGTAAATCATCAATTTTTTCACCCACACCAATAAAGCGAATTGGCACATGGCTACGGCTTGCAATGTTAAATAACACGCCGCCTTTTGCAGTGCCGTCCAGTTTAGTGATGGTGATGCCTGTTAAGCCAACAGCCTCATCAAACATTTCAACTTGGTTAATGGCATTTTGACCCGTGCCTGCATCCACAACCAACATCACTTCATGCGGTGCAGTCGCATCAATTTTTTGCATCACACGCTTAACTTTAGTCAATTCTTGCATCAGGTTGCTTTTGTTATGCAAACGTCCAGCAGTATCTGCAATTAACACATCAATGCCTTTGGCACGCGCACTTTCAAACGCATCGAAAATAACAGAAGCACTGTCTGCACCGTGACCTTGTGCAACAACGGCAACATCGTTACGCTCACCCCAAATCTGCAATTGTTCTGTCGCTGCAGCACGGAAAGTATCCCCTGCGGCCAACATGACTTTTTTACCTTCGCCTTGTAAGCGTTTCGCTAACTTGCCAATGGTTGTGGTTTTACCTACACCATTCACACCCACGACTAAAATCACATAAGGGGTTTTATTGGCATCAATATGTAAAGGTTTTACCCGTGGCGCAAGCAAAGCCACTAATTCTTCTTGCAAAGCCTTATATAAAGAATGTGAATAAATTAAGTCGCCACGCGCAGTACGCTCGGTCAAATTGGCAATAATGGTTTTCGTTGCATCTACACCAATATCTGCAACCAACAGTTGTTCTTCGACTTCTTCTAATAATTCATCATCAATTTCTTTACCGCCAATCAGAATATTCACCATGCCATCGGCAAAGTTTTTACGGGTTTTGGTTAACCCTTCTTTCATGCGACTAAAGAAACCACCTTTCGCAGGCGCATCCGTGTCTGATGATGTTTCTGCAGCATGTTCAGAGGTTTCTGCTTGTTGTAGAGGTGTTGTTTCAACAATCGGAATATTTACCGCTGGTAAATTCGGTAATGTGACATCATCATCTCCGATATCAGCATCAATCAAAAATTTATTTTGCCCATTAGATTGCTGTTGCATGCCGAATCCTTGAAAAGCATTGCGTTAAAAAATCGGATTCTAACATAAACCAATTGCTTTTACCTCGTATTCCAACCACATAGCCGCATACAAAAAATACCTACAGCAATCCTTGCCTTTCCGCTTTAATTTCTGAAAGATAAGCCGATAACGATTGATCTCCACTTGCTTATGTTCCAATTTTCGATGAAGTCTGTTTGTGCGTTGCTTTGGGGTTTAACAGCTTCGATTAGCCATGCTGAAGTTTTAGCTGCGAATAACACTTTTGAAACCACACTCAACAATGGTTTAAAAGTCATTATCCGTGAAGACCATCGTTCTCCCATGGTGATGACTCAAATTTGGTACAAAGTGGGCAGTAGCGATGAGTCTGGAAATACACTTGGGATTTCGCACGTACTTGAACACATGATGTTTAAAGGTACAGCCAAGGTGCCGAATGATGAATTTACCCGTTTAAGTCGTATTTATGGTGGCAGTGTCAATGCAGCAACCTTTACCAATTACACGAATTATTATCAGCTCTATCCCAAAACTTATTTCCCACTGGCTTTAGAGTTGGAAGCCGACAGAATGAGTAATTTGTTACTTCGCCAACAAGACTTTGAGCCTGAAATTAAGGTGGTAATGGAAGAACGGCGGCAACGTACCGATGATAATCCACGGGCTTTGGCTTTTGAACGCTTTAAATGGATTGCCTACCCAACCAGTCATTATCGCCAACCCATTATTGGGCACATGAAAAACTTGCAAAGCATTCAGCTGCAAGATGTACAGGCGTGGTACAAAAAATGGTATCGCCCCAATAATGCTATTCTAGTGATTGTGGGCGATGTAGATCATCAAGCCGCATTGTTGCAAGTCCAAAAGTATTTTGGAGATATTCCGAAAGCACCTACGCCACCGCGCAATGATGTGTTGGAGTTTGAACAATTAGGTTATCGGCACATGGAATTGTCTGCGACTGTGCAAGTTCCTAATTTATATATGGCTTGGAATGTCGGTTCATTGGCAACAGCTAAAAATCCTCAAAATGCCTTCGCGCTCACTATCATCAAACAACTGTTAGACAGTGGAATTACTTCACGTTTAGAACAGCGCTTGGTCAGAAACAATAAGATTCTTAGCTCAGTCAGTGTCAGTTATGACCCGTATCAACGTGGGGATAGTTTGTTTAGTATTTCAGCATTGCCTGCAGCAGGTGTAACGTTAAGCGAAGCACAGGTCGCGATTCAAAACGAAGTGGATACGCTAAAACAGGATTTGGTCAATTCAAGTGAAATTGAGCGCGTGGTGACTCAATTTGTGGCCAATTGGATTTATAGTCAGGATGATTTGGCAGGACAAGCCCGAACCATTGGCAATTTGGAAGTCAATGGATTCAGTCACCGTTTAATCGATGTTTTACCACAACACTTCCAAGCGATTACTGCCCAGGATCTGCAACGTGTTGCGCAAAGTTACTTTAACAAAGACAGACTTAGCACCTTGTATTTATTACCTCAAAGCACAACACCTTAAACTGTGATTTTCATGAAAAAACATCTATTCAGCACGCTTATTTTAAGCACTAGTTTTAGCCTATGTTCTGCTGGCTTTGCGATGGAAACTGCCACCAGAGCAGCGCATGATTTTGCTGAAACAGATGTAAGTACGCCTTTACAATCTTTGAGCTTGCTGCACAGTTTAAATGCCGTAAATGAATTGGTCGATGTTCGCGCTCCACAGGTATATGAATTAAAAAATCATCGACACGTACGCACTTTATTTGTCGAAAATCCTGCTTTGCCAATGGTTGATATCCAACTGACTTTTAATGCAGGTTCTGCCCGCGATGCAGAAATTGAAAAAGGTTTATTTGGCGTTGCCAATATGGCAGCCCAACTGATTGATGAAGGCACCAAGCGTTATAAGGCAGAGGAAATTGCCGCAGCCTTTGAAACCACAGGCGCACGTTTTAGTACCACGGCGTACCGCGATATGTTTGTGGTACGGCTAAGAACACTGTCTGATCCGCAGAAAATGCAAACTGCCGTCAAAATGATGCTGGAAATACTGAAACATGCAACTTTTGAGCGTTCTAATATCCAGCGTGTGCAAAGCAATACACAAATTGGGCAAACACAACTGCAAGAAAATCCAAGCCGTTTAATGAATATTCGCTTATATCGCGCAATTTACGGACAACATGCCTATTCAGAACCCATTACAGGCACCAATGGCAGCATCAAACGGATTCAACCAAAGCACTTACAACAATTTAGAGATCAGTTTCTGGTCGCGCAAAATATGAACATTGCCATTACAGGCAAATTAACCTTAAAAGAAGCAGAAAAACTTGCCAATACCATCAGCGCACATATTGCCCAAGGTGTTGCAGCAACAGCTTTGCCACAGCCTACACCTGCAACACGTTTCAACATCCAGCATATTCCCTACCGGTCACAACAGGCGCATGTCAGTATTGCACAACTTGCGACTACACGGGATGATCCTGACTATTTGGCTTTAGAAATTGCCAATAAAATGCTGGGCGGCAGCAGTTTCAATTCAATTTTGATGAAAGAATTACGAGTAAAACGTGGCTACACTTACGGTGTTAGCAGTTCGTTTCGTTTTACCCAAGCAGCGGGTTTGTTTAGCTTAGGCTATTCTACGCGCCAAGATCAGTTACTCGATAGTATTCAAGTCGCTCACCAGAGCTTAATTCAGTTTGTACAACAACCTATGAATTTAGAACAATTAAAAGAAACCAAAGCAGGTTTAATTCGTGCATTTCCGAATCAATACAGCAGCAATGCCAGTATTAATGCCCAGCTTGGGCACATCGGTTTTTATCGACTTCCTGCAAATTATTTAAGTGATTATGCAGAACGAGTGGAAAAAGTTACCGCTGAAGATGTGCAACGTGCAATTCGCAAACATTTGCATCCTGATCGTTTAACTTTAGTAATTGTGAGCGAACATTTAGATAAAGCCGCATTGGTAAAAATGCTGCAGGACAATTTACTCGCACCAACATCTTTAACACCGACACCGCACAATATGAATAACATGCCAACAGAAAAAATTACTCTTGCACCAAGGCAGGAAGTTGTTGAGCCCGATCTTGCTCCATTTGATGTGCCTGCATCAACTTTAAATAATGCACATAACGAATCGGACGTTGATTGAGTAAATGAACTGCCATGTCTTGGGTATTGGCATACATAGATTGTTGTGACAAACGCTCAACATTTTGAAATTGTTGCACCCCAACTGGGCGATAAAGCGCAACACTTGCTAAAGTTAAAATAATAAAAATGATACTCAGCACAACAATATTATAAATTTGCTCGAGTTTCAGTTGAGAAATAAATTGAATCGTTTTTTGAATTGCGTTGTGCATGACCTACCTCTAATCGCCTTAGTGTAGGATGCCCTTGTGAGATGTACAAGTTAAACAGCTCAATTTTACTGTATCGTCACAGTAAAAATTGAGCCTTTTTCTACAAATTCTACAAAGGATTTAGCTTTAGCCAATCGTGCCACGAATTACCGCAAAGTATAAAACCAATGCAATGACTGCAAGCACCAAGAAAATAGCAAATACACTGACACCGCCCTCTGCTTCGGCAGGATGCAGTTCATCTTCATCGGCAATACGGAGTAATTCACCATCATAATTACGATAAAACTCTATACGATCGCTTCGCTCTAAAGTTTTAGCAAAGTCAGCCACACGTTTACGTTGCGCCAAGCAGTATTCACCTAAATGAACATCTCGACGGAAAATTACCTCATCTAGTTTTTTACGGTGATGATGTGCCAACTCAATAATTTGAGAAGTCAATGGAGGTACATCAAAAGCACATCCGTCTACGGATCTTGTCATGTTGTTCTCCTTTTTTATCATGCTTAGAGCTTTAGTTTAATCAAAATTAAACTTGTTCAATGTTTAATCATGTAAACTTGAAATATGCTCATTAACCCCGATAATTATTTGACAATTCAATCAAATTGTAATATTAGTTTAACAATAAAGCGTTAAATTGATATGAAGCCTAAAAGGTAGGCTTAAATAAGTAATCATAATTACAATAAGGAGTTTAATATGATTCAAACGATCTCTCACCATGACTTAGAGCATGTTTATGCAAATGCAGTAAACACGATTCATTCACAAATGAACTTCCAAGACGCGGTAAAACAACTCGAAGAAGCTGCACGTGCAGGACATGGTAAAGCGGCAATGTTCTTAGCAGAACTGTATTATCAAGGTTTCCGCGTAGAACGTGATTCATTGAAAGCGCAATACTGGCAAAACATGGCCACCATGCAAGCATAATAAAACGTCACTTAGGTGGCGTTTTTTTTGACCCTTTTTTTAGATGCTCCAACCATAAATACATATTTGTTTACGATTTTAAGCAAAGCTTAAACGGTATATTCATCAATTCTTTTTACAATATAGCCAAATTTTACAACCTTGCTTGATTATGAATCAGATTAACCAACTCCACCCTTTACCAAAGGATTTTCTGCTTAAAGTTACACTATTAAAATCAATGATGTACTGCGGTGTACTTTGGGGTTTATTCCATCAAGGTTGGGCAATGAGTTCAGATCACGATGATTATATTTTCCCTTTTTGGTTAAATGCGGTACAAGCGCATAAATATGCTGCTAAACACTGGCCACAATATAGTCCTCGTAAAATTTCCGCGCAGGATTTTGAAACTTTTTTATTACCAACGCTCACCCGTTTAAATGTCACGCCAACCTTGTTTGGTTCGTCAAGTCAAAAAATTAAACTGACCACTTCACAAATGAAGCATTTCTTTTTTAATGAACCTGCGTTAAATATTGCTTAAATAAAAACTGAATAGAATTGACGTAAAAATCAACAATCGTGACTCTAAAGTATTTGCAATTTTTACAATTCACGTTACTTTAAAAGTCAAACAATAAACAACAAATCAGGACACAGAATATGACCAAGGTAACTCACGTTTTACAAGATAAAGCACATCACGAAATTTACACAATTCGCCCAGAAGCAACGGTTTTAGAAGCAATTAGTTTAATGGCTGAAAAAGGCATTGGTGCGTTGGTGGTTACCGATCAAAACAATCATGTGGTTGGTATTCTGTCTGAGCGTGATTACACCCGTAAAGTTATTTTGATGGAACGAACTTCTAAAAGCACAACGGTTAGTG
Organism: Acinetobacter sp. YH01011; assembly: GCF_013420785.1. NCBI lineage: Bacteria > Pseudomonadati > Pseudomonadota > Gammaproteobacteria > Moraxellales > Moraxellaceae > Acinetobacter > Acinetobacter sp. YH01011. Next base: position 62,613 of record NZ_VOYG01000016.1, on the reverse strand, counting down.
AAATTATGACTGCTAAAGTACTGACCGTGACCAAAAACACCAGTGTGAAAGAATGCTTAAACTTAATTACTGACCATCATTTACGTCACTTACCTGTACTTGAAGGTGAGCAGTTGGTAGGTTTAGTGTCGATTGGTGACTTGGTGAAAGCGACTATGGATGATCAGCGCAAACTGATCGAGCAGTTACAACAATATATTGCAAGCTAAGACACTGTTTTATAAAACCTGCCAAATATAAAGTAAAGATAAAAAAACCGCCTAAACTTACACATTTAGGCGGTTTTTCATATTCAGTAGAATTAATTCAAACCTAATTTTTCTGCTACATAGTCTGAATCTTTATCACCACGACCTGAAAGATTAACCACAATTTTCACGTTTTTTGCCATTTTTGGTGCTTCACGTAATGCCCACGCCACCGCATGTGAGCTTTCCAAAGCAGGTACAATACCCTCTACACGTGACAACGTCATAAAGGCATCTAAACATTCTTGGTCAGTTGCCGTTGAATACTCCACGCGACCAATGTCTTTTAAGAAGCTATGTTGCGGCCCCACACCTGGATAATCCAAACCAGAGGCAATAGAGTGCACTGGCAATGGCTCACCATGTTCATCTTCAAGTACATAACACGCCATACCGTGAAGCTGGCCTGGTTTACCCAAAGTTAGGGTTGCAGAGTGTTGATCTGTATCTAAACCATGCCCTGCAGGCTCAACACCCACAAGTTTCACTTCTGCATCATTTAAGAATGCGGTAAATGCACCCACTGCGTTTGAACCACCGCCCACACATGCCACGATATAATCTGGATTTACTCCAAAGCGTTCTTGGCTTTGCATTTTAATTTCATCACCTATAATAGATTGGAAATCACGCACCATTTTTGGAAATGGGTGTGGCCCAACCACAGAACCAATCGCATAAATAAAGTTTTTTGGGTCTTTTAAATATTCTTCAAAAGCGCTGTCCACTGCATCTTTTAAAGTGGCTGTACCGCGGGTCACTGAAATCAGGTTGGCACCTAGAATTTTCATTTTCACCACATTCGGGTGTTCTTTTTCAATATCCACCTGTCCCATGTGAATTTCACACGGAATTCCCACTAGCGCACATGCTGTTGCCAACGCGACACCATGCTGTCCCGCACCTGTTTCTGCAATCACTTTGGTTTTACCCATATATTTGGCTAGCAATGCTTCACCTAAACAGTGATTGATTTTATGTGCACCTGTATGATTTAAATCTTCACGTTTCAAATAAATTTGCGCACCACCCAACTGTTCAGATAAACGCTTTGCATGAAACAAAGGACTCGGGCGCCCTACATAATTTGCAAATAAATCTTTTAATTCATTTTGAAATTCTGCTGTATGACGAATTTCTTCATAAGCAAGGTTAATTTCATCCATGGCTTCTTTTAAATGCGGTGGAATAAACTGCCCGCCATATTGTCCGAAAAAACCTTCTTCATTCGGTAATGCGATGCCATTAATTTGATGTTCCATCTCGATCCCCTCAAATTGAAATTCACGTTGCTTATCGTGTCTGCACTTACTTAGTCTTCGCCTAACAATCACTCAAAAGTTGAGTGATATTGACGAAAATGACGATTAACGCGCCAAATATTTAGTCATATCTTCAATGCCTTTTAAAGTCATTGGATACATATGATGTTCAAAAATTTGTTTAATTAAACCAATGGTATGTGTGTAATGCCAATAGCCTTCCTGTTCAGGATTCAGCCATGCGGTTTTTTCAAAATGCTGACGCAGACGTTGTAACCAAACTTGCCCTGCCTCATCATTCATATATTCTACCGAACCACCAATCGAATTCAGCTCATAAGGTGCCATACTCGCATCACCGACCACAATTACCCGATAGTCGCGTCCATAGGTATTCAACAAATCCCACGTATTCATACGGGTACTGCTACGGCGTAAATTGTCTTTCCAAACATAGTCGTATAAACAGTTGTGGAAATAAAAATATTCGAGGGTTTTAAACTCAGTTTTGGCCGCACTAAACAGTTTTTCACATTGGGCGATGTGTGCATCCATCGAGCCACCCACATCAAACAACATCAACACTTTGACGCGATTACGACGTTCTGGCACCAATTGCACATCTAAAATGCCCTGTTTGGCAGTTTCTCGGATAGTGCCATCAATATCCAATTCTTCAGCTGCACCTTGACGGGCAAATTTACGCAAACGACGCAGTGCCAATTGCATTTGTCGTGTACCTAAAATCTGTTCATCGTCTAAATTTCGATACTGACGCTGCTCCCAGACTTTAACAGCTGAACGCTTACGTCCAGGCCCACCAATGCGTACACCTTCAGGATGATCACCAAAAGCACCAAACGGTGATGTACCGCCCGTACCAATCATACGGTTGCCACCCTGATGCTTTTTATGCTGCTCGCGTAAACGCTCTTCCAGCATTTTCATCAATTCTTCTAAAGAACCTGCTTTTTTCAGCTCTTCGCGTTGTTCTGGCGTGAGATGTTTTTCTAATAGTTCTAAGTCGAACCAGTCTTTAGGCAATTGATGAACTTGCTGCAGTAAATCATCTAAATCAAAAGTGGAAATGCCATCAAAATAATCTTTCATGGCACGGTCAAACTTGTCAAAAAAACGCTCATCTTTGACCATGACGGTTTTAACAAGTTGATAGAATTCATCTTGATCTGCAAAAACCAGACCCGATGCCACCGCCTGATTTAAGTCAATCAATTCACGTGTGGTGACAGGTACACCGTAACGTCGCAAGGTATAAAACAAGCGCACGAACATGGCGTTGTCCTCCCTTAACGGCGCGACATAAAGGCTAAACGCTCAAGCAATTGCACATCTTGTTCATTTTTGATTAATGCACCGTATAAAGGCGGAATGGCTTTGCTTTTATCGCTATTACGCAAAATATCTTCCGGCATGTCATCTGCCATCAATAGGCTTAACCAATCAATTAATTCAGACGTAGATGGTGGTTTTTTTAAGCCCGGAACTTGGCGCAATTTAAAGAAAACTTGTAAAGCTTCTGAAACCAATGTGCTTGAAATATTCGGGAAATGCACATCGATAATATCGCGCATGGTCGCTTCATCTGGGAAATCAATATAATGGAAGAAACAACGACGTAAAAAAGCGTCTGGCAGCTCTTTTTCATTATTTGATGTGATGATCACGATTGGACGTTGTGTTGCCGTAATGGTTTCGCCTGTTTCATAAACATAAAACGACATTTTATCGAGTTCATGTAGCAGGTCATTTGGGAATTCAATATCTGCCTTGTCAATTTCATCAATCAACAACACACAGCGTTCTTCGCTGGTAAATGCTTCCCACAATTTCCCAGGTTTAATATAGTTTTTAACGTCATACACACGGTCATCGCCCAGTTGGCTGTCACGCAAACGCGACACTGCATCATATTCATATAAACCTTGCTGCGCTTTGGTGGTCGATTTAATGTGCCATGTAATCAACTTTAAACCCAAACTTTTAGCAACTTGCTCTGCCAATAAGGTTTTACCTGTACCTGGCTCACCTTTCACCAAAAGCGGTTTTTGCAAAGCACGTGCGGCTTTCACCGCAAGTTTTAAACTATCAGTCGCAATGTACTGATCTGTACCCGAAAATTGTTGCGCATCAACAGACATGATTTTACCTTAATTGTTTTAGTTACAGTGGTGAGGTATTTTTCTTGGCTTTATAAGTCGTTTGTTTAAGACAGTATCTTGACCAGAAATAACCGATCAATAAGCCAAGACCGATCACAAATAAGATGGCAGATAAATTAGACCAAACCAATGGGGTTTCTTTGGTTAAAACACCAAAAAGAAGTCCAAAGATGGCTGGGGCAAGTGCTGCATTGCTGCCTTCTGATACTGTTGGGGTAAGTAAAATTGCAAACAGCACAATCCAAGTGATACCACCTAACGGATTGGGCAAGCGTTTGGCAATTTCGTACCAGCACCATAAAATAATGGCACTCCCCAACAAATAAACAGAAACAGCAATTGCAGTTTCAGGAATTGAATCCAATCCAGTCATCACACTATTCATTTCTCAACTCCTGAATAAAGCTTAAGCACCACGTAAACCTTCTGGTTCAACGGCATTTGGGTTAATTAAGCCTTCTGGTGGCACTTGAATAAAGAAGCCACGTGTTTGAATAGAATCCATGACATGCAAAACATTCACACGTGCCAACTTACGGCTTTCAGACAGTTGCAAATCCATTACAAATGTCGCACGACCAAATGCAACTCGCATTGGCTCAGGTAAAACCTCTAGCGGGTTAAACGCTTCTGCTTGATCTTCAGTTTGCTCAGGACGGGCGATGTATAAATACATCTCATCTTTTTTGCTCGATTTATAAATTGAACAGTGCATAAACAACAAAACTCTAAAAACTCAGGCAAAGGATACAACAAAAAAAACCGAGATACATTAACCATTATTAACGCATTGGTCTATGTTTACACTCAAACAAAGAATGGCGTGAAAATTCATCCATTTTCAGGTGAAAAACGGCTTTATTTAAAATGTGGATCGGTTTGATTTATTCAGCAACTTTCATCTGACCAGACAAATAACGCTCGTCGGCATGTAAAACTTCAATTAAAGGCTTGGTGAGTAATTCATAACGCCAACCTAACAAATAGTTAGGCAAATCTTGCTCATCGTTATGAAATACCACATGCTGATAAAGCGCATTGAGCCATTTTTTACGCAGCAAAACTTCTTTTGGAATTTGAGTTTCCTGTACGGCACGTTGAATCACCTGTTCTACATTTTCGCCCACTTCTTTTGAAGAATGACGAATTGGTCGCGCCATACGTAATGGCCATTGTGATTGATCAGGCAAATATTTAATTAAATCTAAAATAGTTTTGCCATGTTCACGCACAATATGCGCACGTAAATCTTTAATAGTACTGAGCTGGAACTGATTTTTAGGATTTTTCTCGACCAAGTCCAGCATAGTAGAATTACGCAAAATAAAACTACGTGGTTGGTTTAAGGCTTTTACCATTTGCTCACGCCAAACGGCCAATTGTTGCAATTGCATGAGTTGACGGCGTGAATGACGATAGTTGCCCACATCCTGATACAACAACTCTAAAGGTGTTTCTTCACCAATTTCCTGAGTTAAATTGCGGCAATCTTCTTGTGCAAAATCCAGTAAATAATTTTGTTTTAAGTCGGTTTGTACCTTATCTGCCAATTGCATTAGATACAGCACATCATTGGCAGCATAATTTAACTGCTCATCGGACAACGGACGTGCAAGCCAGTCTGAGCGAGTTTGCCCTTTATCAATATCGACATTGAGCATGGTTTTTAAAGCGTTTTGATAACTGACTTGTAAACCATGCCCTAAAAATGACATGCCAACTTGGGTATCAAACACGTTATCTAAGTTTTTTTGCTGTGCATAATGATAAATTAAATCAATATCTTCACCGCAGGCATGAAAAATATTTTGCTGCGCCTGAAACAGTTTTTCCCAAAATGCACTTAAATTTAAAGAAGTGCCATCTAACAAATAGACCTGATCATTCACATTAATTTGGAATACACCCAATTTTGGCCATAAAGTATCAACCTTAATAAATTCGGTGTCTAAACCATAAATGCTGTTTTGGCTCATTAATGCCAAGACATTTTCAAAGTCTTTTTGTTGGTGAATAAATTGGAACATAGCGAGCAGGTAAAACAGGATTCTCTAGGGGTTCATTTTAAACATTAAATAGCATTTAGCTATAAAAATATGTCCAGTATTTTCAATTTTTATCTTATTTCTAAGTCGATACAGTGAAAATTTAAATTTTTTATCGTTTTTTTATCTTAATTTGATTTTTTATTGGCTTTAAAGGCAAGTAATCATTTTTGTGGATGATTTATCAAATGACTATTCACATGAAATAAGCACCTAAATGCTTATTTCATTCGCATCCGATTATGCACCGCCTGACTTAAAGTATGACTATCGACATATTCAAGTTCGCCACCTTGCGGCACACCTTGCGCAATACGGGTCATCTGCACAGGCAAATGTTTGGTTGCTTCTACCAAATAGTGTGCTGTCGCTTGACCTTCTACGGTTGCATTGGTCGCCAAAATGACTTCAGTAATGTTGCCATCACTTAAACGCTGAACCAAATACGGAATACCAATTTCGTCAGGCCCAATGCCATCTAATGGCGATAAATGCCCACCTAAAACATGGTATTTACCACGGAAGCTGCCGCTTTGCTCAATCGCCATGACATCGGCTGGAGATTCCACCACGCAAAGCAAGTGTGCATCACGATCATGTGAGGCGCAAATATTGCAGACTTCATCTTCCGTTAATGAGTGACAAATCGAACATTCATGAATATAGCTAGTGGCTTCGTTCAAAGCATGAGCCAAACCGACTGCACCTTCTCTATTTTTCATAATCAGGTGCAATGCCATGCGTTGAGCCGATTTTGGCCCAACACTTGGCAAAATGCGTAGCGCTTGTACCAGTTGATCAAAACGATCACTAAACATACGCCGTTCCTTAGAATAAACCTGCCAAGCCTGGTGGCAAGCCCATGCCTGAGTTTGCAGACTTCATTTTTTCTTCAGCAATTGCTTCAACTTGACGGGCAGCATCATTCATTGCAGCGGCAATCAAATCTTCAATCATGTCTGCATCGTCTTGCAATAATTCAGGATTGATTTCAATGCGTTTGACCACATTACGGCAAGTCATAGTCACTTTCACTAAACCACCACCCGCTTCTGCATGCACTTCAGTTTGCGCAAGTTCTTCTTTGGCTTTTTTAATGTTGTTTTCCACTTCTTTTTGCATGCGCTGCGCTTGCTGCATCAACATATTAATGTTCATAAAAATCTCCGAACAAATGATCTATTGAGGGTCTGTTGACAATTCGTCTATGTTTGCGACAACGCAAGCCATTTATGAAATGCCAACAGACCCTAGTTTTTAAATGAGGTCTAAACCGCGCTCGATGTCGCGAATAATATCATCAATATCTTCCAAGCCAACAGAAACACGAATTAAACCTTCGCTGATACCTGCTGCTTGTTTGGCTTCTGGGGTCATTCTGCCATGCGATGTTGTTGCAGGATGAGTAATGGTTGATTTTACATCGCCCAAATTACTGGTGATAGATAGGAAGCGTGTGTTGTCAATCACAGTCCACGCGCCTTCACGCTCGCCTTTCACCACAAAAGATACAACACCGCCAAAGCCAGACTGTTGCTTTTTCGCCAACTCATGCCCCGCGTGATGCGGCAAGCCTGCATAATACACTTTTTCAACTTTTGGATGTGCATCTAGCCACTCTGCAAGTTTTTGTGCGCTGGCACAATGCGCTTTCATACGCAGGCTTAATGTTTCCAAGCCTTTTAAGAAAATCCATGCATTAAACGGACTTAATGAATTGCCCAAGGTACGAATAACGCTGTTGATTTCTTCGACCAACTTGTCTTTACCAACAACCGCACCACCCAAAGCACGCCCCTGACCATCAATATATTTGGTTGATGAATAAATAATAAGGTCTGCACCAAATTTTAGTGGTTGTTGCAAAACGGGCGTACAGAAAGTGTTATCTACCGCAAATAACGCACCATGTGCATGTGCAATATCGGCAATCGCTTGCAAGTCACCCACCTGAGCCAATGGATTTGATGGTGTTTCAATAAATAACAAACGCGTATTTGGACGAATCGCTTGCTTCCAACTGTCTAAATCTTCTAAATCAACAAAAGTGACATCGACACCAAACTTCATCACGTATTTTTCAAATAGTGAAATGATCGAGCCAAATACAGCACGTGAACAGACTACATGATCACCCGCTTTAAGATAAGCCAAAGTGATCGCATGAACGGCCGCCATACCCGAACTTGTCGCAACCGCACGTTCTGCACCATCTAATACTGCCAAGCGTTTTTCAAAAGCCTGTACAGTTGGGTTGGTATAACGTGAATAGGTATTGCCTTCAATTTCACCTGAGAATTTTGCAGCTGCATCGGCAGCATTTTCACAAACAAATGATGAAGTCAGGAAAATTGGCTCACTGTGTTCGCCTTCAATTGTACGGTTGTGTCCGGTACGAATTGCCAAAGTATCTAATTGATATTCAATGTCGTCGTGTTGACTCATCTTTACTGCTCAGCCCTAAACTTAGTCCTAAGACCTGTTTGTTAAATAATTGCCAACATTTTGAGCGCCAAGCGCATTTAAGGTCAAGGTAAAATGTATAAATATCGCTTAGACTTCATTCAAATCGGCGCCACGTGTGATGGAACACCTCATGAATCAGCTACAAAGAAAATTTAATCCGCACCGAAAAAAGCTTAAAAACCTCAGCACTCGCTTATTTAAAAGCCGTGATTTGATCTTATCTCAGACCACGCCATACGACATCGTGGCACGTTATAAGTATGCGCAGATTCGCTATTACGCTTCGCCAGATAAGCAATATAAAGAGCCGCTGGTTTTTGTTGCGCCTTTAGCAATTACCATGTCGATTTATGACTTATATCCTTATCGCTCTTTAGTGAAACATTTTCAGCATAGCGGTTTTGATGTGTATTTGGTTGATTGGGGACAATTGACCTATCAACATTGTCATTTAAATTTTATGGCTTTTATTCAGGATGCAATCCCTAATTGTATTCAACTCATTTTACAACACGCCAAAGTCGAACAAATTTCACTACATGGTTGGAGTATGGCGGGTATTTTTGCCATGCTTTATACCGCCGACCAACAAACAACTCATATTAAAAACTTGATGGTTTTGGGTAGCCCTGTAGATAGCTATGCTTCGGGGCGGGTTGGTAAACTCTTTCAACTGACCAATCAACTGATTTCTAAATATCCCAAATTGCAACATGCCTTTTATTCAGGAAAAATTCCAAAGCATTTAATTCATACACCGGGTTTAATCAATGCGATTGGTTTTAAGATTTTAGACCCTAGAGCATGGCTGGAAAGCAATAAACAGATGCTGTCGAATCTGCACGACTTACAAACCTTGCATGAAAACGCAACTTTAGCCAATTTTTTAAATAATATGATTGATTATCCGGGTGGGATTAATCAGGACATGGTATTGAATGTATGGCTGCAAAACCCACTCAAACAAGGTCATATTCAACTCAAACAACATCAGATAGACCTTAAAAATATTCATTGTTCACTTTTGGTCGGTGCGGGTGATAGCGATCAAATTGTCACTGCTGAAGCTGCTCAACCTTTATGTGAATTGACAAGTAGTACCGATGTCACGTTTACTCTTATTCCAGGTGGACATTTGGGTTTAATGTCCAGTCAAAAAAGTGCCAATGAATTCTGGCCTAAACTGACCACTTGGTTAGAACAACGATCTAGCAAAATTGCATAAAGAGAGCAAAAACATGATTCAATCTGTTGCATTTATTGGCTTAGGCGCAATGGGCTACCGCATGGCAGCCCATTTACCTAAACATTTTGATACGGTCTATGTCTGGAATCGTAACTTTGCCAAAGCCGAGCAACATGCTGCTGAATATGGCACACAAGCGGTTGAATTGGCTCAAGCGGTGCAAGCAGATATTATTTTTTCTTGCTTGCCTACCAGTACCGAAGTTGAAAACCTGATTGCACAAGTTCCGCTGAAAGCAGGTTCAGTCTGGGTCGATTGCACCAGTGGCGTACCCGAAAGTGCTAAAAAATTGGTACAACAACTTGAAACACAACAGATCGACTTTTTAGATGCACCTGTAAGTGGACAAACGATTGGTGCAGAAAATGCCACCTTAACAGTCATGATTGGTGGTAAAGCAACTGCTTTTGAAAAAGCCTTACCTGCAATTCAGGCTTTTGGTAAAGTGATTCAGCATGTGGGTGAACCTGGTGCTGGCTTTGCCGTAAAAGCGGTGAATAATATGTTAATGGCAGTGAGTTTGTGTGCTGCAGCTGAAGGTTTTACCACCTTAAAAGCACATGGCGTAAACTTAAATCAGGCCTTGCAATGCATAAATGCTTCAAGTGGTAAAAGCGCAGTAACGGAAATGATTTTGCCGCAGCGAGTACTGAATCGCGCTTTTCCAAATACTTTTGCACTCCCTTTACTGGCTAAAGACACAGGTATCGCATTAGATTTAGTCCATGAAGCAGCTTTGCCTGCACCTGTATTGGCTTTAACCCAAAGCCTGATTCAAGCAGCGAATTTAACCGCAGAAAAAGACAGTGATTTTTCCACTGCTGTGAAAATGTATGAATTATGGAGTAATATTACCCTAGAGTAAGAACTCGCCATTGAATATACAGCCATAAACCCAATAATGTGTATTAAGTGGCTAGTCACACCATCATTAAATAGAGGAAACTCTTATGAACAAGTTTAGCATTGCCGTATTTGCAAGCCTTGCAACTTTAATTGGGGCAAGTTCAACTACTTTTGCATCTGAACAAGAATGTCAGAAACTGAAAAATGACCACGATGTTATTTATGCATCTAAAGGGTTCTGCTTCAAAGACCCAGAAGCTAAAGCACGTTTTGGTAATGACAACTGCTATACAACCAAACCTAAGTTTTCTGAAAAAGAACAACAACGTCTTGACGCAATCAAAGAACGTCAAAAAGAACTGAACTGTAAATAACCGTTCTGAAATATCAAAGCTGAATTTAAGGAATCATAATGGCTTACGATGATCAAAATATTTTTGCAAGAATTCTACGTGGCGAACTTCCTGCAATTAAAGTGTATGAAGATGACCAAGTGCTTGCGTTTATGGACATCATGCCGCAAGCCGATGGTCACACTCTTGTGATTCCTAAAACGCCTGCGGTGACTTTACTGGACTTACCTGCAGATGCAGCAGCATATACCATTCAAATTGTGCAAAAAATTGCGAAAGCAATGCAGCAAGCTTTGGGTGTAGATGGTATCGTGTTAATGCAATTGTCTGGTGCAAGTTCAGGTCAAACTGTCCCCCACGTGCATTTTCACTTAATTCCAACATCGGTTCATCAACTTGGGAAACATGCTGCACAAATGGGCGACCAAGACAAAATTAAAGCCCAAGCGGAAAAAATTAAAGCAGCGCTTTAAAATATTTCCAAAATTGCATTAAAAATGAATGGAGCACTCGCTCCATTTTTTTCGCTTCATGTTTAATTTCAGGATTAACTACAGCATTGATGACAATAATATGTCACTCCCCTTGCAATTAAGTTATTCATTTCATAATTTTTTTCTAAATTTAAAAACCTGATCATTTAAAATTTGCGATTAAAGGTAAGTTTTTGATCTAATTTGTTCTTTTTAATAATTTTGAAATATTTCCTTAATATTACTGTCGCATTTGTAAGGAATACTTAGCACCAATAGAGAGCAGCGGTAGATCAACCCTACTTCTGAACAATGTTTAGGACTAAAAACAATAGTCTGTATTGGAGCTACACATGAAAAAAACGCTTTGCGCATTAACAGTTGGGGCAACCTTATTTACACCAGCACTAGCTATGGCTGCTGATGTTAAAGTTTATGGCCGTGCACACGTATCTTTAGACTATCTTGATGATGGTAAAGACTACAACGAAGTTGGTCTTTCTTCTAACTCATCACGTTTAGGCTTCAAAGCTGAACAAAAATTAGAAAATGGCATGACTGTTTTTGGTCAAATTGAACAAGAAATTAACTTCGCTAGTGGCTCTGCAAATGATGACGTTGAGTTTGCTACCCGTGATACATTTGTTGGTTTAAAAGGTGACTTTGGTCAAGCACGTTTAGGTCGTTTTGACAGTCCATTTAAAGCTGCTCGTGGTCCAGTTAACTTCTTTGGTGATATGGTTGGCGACATTCGCAACGTAACTCGCGTTTCTGAACAGCGTTTTGATGAACGTAATGCGAATACAATTGAATATAAAACACCAAAATTTGGTGGTGGCTTTAACGTATTAGGCGCACTTTCTTTACACGAAAAGAATAGCCCTGATGCAACAAAAGACGGTAAAAATGACAAAGATAAAGCTTATGACTTAGCTTTAACTTATAAAGAAGGAAAAGTCGATTTTGCTACTGCTTATGAGCATTACGAAGAAGAAGCTGGTCGTGGTGAACGTGATGGTTTCCGTATTGCAGCAGCATACAAAGTTACACCTGAGCTAAATATTGGTGCTTTATATCAATACACTACTTTTGATAAACAAGGCACAGCAGCAGATATTGCAGCTGCTAAAGGTGGTGATTTAGAGAAACTTCTTTCAAAACAAGATACACACGTATTTGGTGTAGCAGCGGATTATAAAGTTGCACCTAAAACTTATGTACGCGGTCAAGTCTTCCACCGTGATGTTGATGCGACTGACGCAAATGCAACATTATTGGCTGTAGGTGTAGAACACCGTTTAGACAAAGCTGTACGTGTATACGCAAATCTTGCAACAATGTTAAATGATACAAACTCTAGATTAACACCATGGTCACAAGGTCGTTCAAACAACGTTACTGGTGCTTTTGATGAAGATGCTCTAGGTCTTTCTCTAGGTTTCCGTTACGACTTCTAAGTCTGAACCAAACTTAAAACATAAAAACACGCTTCGGCGTGTTTTTTGCATACTTAAAAAACCAAATAAAAACTAAGCCAACAAACTTGCTGGCTTAGTTTATTCAAGTCAGTTTTGCAAAGCTGAATTTTTCAATATTAACGCTTTAAAAATCCAGACACTAAATTCATCACTTGTTGAATATCATCATTCGCTTCTTGTTTGCTAGTTTGCTCACCTTGTGGTGTCAATGAATCAATAATTTGCGGCAATACTGCAGAAATCGCATTATAAATATCTTGCTTTGGCGCCTGAGTTTGCTGTGCGACCTGCTCTACATCGGCATCATCAAATAAACTTTGTACTTGTTCAGCACCTACATGCGCATTTTCACCTGGGCCTGTAGACACCCAATCATCCACCTGACTGGTTAAGCCTTGTCCTTTGAGTTTATCCAAAGCACCTTGCAAGCCACCCTGTTTTTGAATCCATGCCAGCACCAAAGGCAAAACTGCAATCAATAAACTTTGTGTACCTGAAGCACCTGTAGCAGAACGCTATTGTTGCCCACCTAACTGACCTAGTACCGAACCAAGAATGCCACCCAAGCCGCCTTGCGCAGATTGTTGGTTATTACCACCAAGTTGCCCCAAAACCGAACCTAAAATACCACCCAATCCGCCTTGAGATTGATTAGATTGCTGATTCGCGCCCAATGCCTGCTTTGCTAAAATTTCAACAATATTGCTTAAATTGGTCATTTTATTTTCCTCATAATGCCCTTATGACAGCATACGAAGTTTTGACTGAATTGCGCGCTTGAAATTGTTAAATTTTGCAATATCCTAAATTTATGTGAATTAATTATCATTATTAGAATTTTGTGATCGTAATTCAGCACTTACCAGCGGAATTTATCCCAATTTTCAGGGTTTGCCCAAAACTTAGAATTAAACCAATCAGGCACGTGCTTATAAGTCAAAATATTAAATTGCCATAAGCACAAATGATGCTGCTCAAAGCGATGTTCAATCAATTGCGTAAAACCAAGTGCTCTAAGCAATTGCTCATCTTCACGTGCAGCAATTACCACAATACGCTTTGCCAATAAATCACGTAGCTTTACCAAAATTTGCGAGGTGTGTTGTGGTGTCTGCGCAGCAAAATCGGCAGCATCTAAAAATACAACTGCCAAATCAAAACGTTGGGTAAAAGGCAGATTTAAAAATGCCAATGCGCTAAAATACTGCCATTGGATAGTTGGCTGCTCATCAGCCGCTTGATTGTTATACTTCGGGCTTGCTTCAATATTTTGCCCTATACACAATGCAGTAGAAATTGGCTGTTGTTGAGATAAATCATCAATTAATGCTTGAATTAAACGCATTTCAGCCATCACTGCATTCCTTCATTTTCGAGAGAGTATTCTTATGGAACTACAAGGCATTTGCCATAAAATGCACGCAGGTCTTAAGGACCATAGTGTAACTGATGAACAGGTACACAAGGCAAATGTTGAATATAAATTTATTCTAGACCGTGCAGAAATTGACCTGCCTTTTCAGCTTGGGCAAGAACTTGAACTGGAATGGACGGGCAATATTTATTGTGTTTCTTGTGGTGTGAAAACACCAAAATCCTATTCGCAAGGACATTGTTTCAAGTGTTTTAAAACCAAAGCATCTTGCGATATGTGCATCATGAAGCCTGAGACCTGTCACTATCATTTAGGTACCTGTCGTGAAGATAGTTTTGCTCAAGAAGTCTGCTTTCAACCGCACATCGTATATTTAGCCAATTCAAGTGCTTTAAAAGTGGGAATCACCCGTTTAGGTCAAATGCCAACACGTTGGCTAGATCAGGGCGCAACTCAAGCCTTGCCAATTATGAAAGTCGGCTCACGCCGTTTATCTGGGCAATTGGAAGTTATGTTTGGTACACAAGTCGCAGATAAAACCGACTGGCGCAAACTACTCAAAGGCGAAGCAGAGCCGCTAAACCTAATTGAAGTGCGTGAACAACTGATTGAAGAGTTTGCGCCTAAAATTCAGACCATTCGTGATGAGTTTAGTCAAAACCTTGAATTCAACGAAACGGTAGAGCTTTTAGATCAGGAACTTCCGCGTGAATTTGTGTACCCTGTAGAACAGTATCCTGAGAAAATTAAATCGCATAACTTAGATAAAACCCCAATCATTCGCGGCAAACTGCAAGGAATTAAAGGGCAATATTTAATCTTGGATACAGGTGTCATCAACATTCGTAAATACACAGGTTATGAGCTAAAAATTCGCGCTGAATAAATCTTGAAACTGCTTACTTAATCATTTTAGATGCACAAAAAAACCAGCAAATTTGCTGGTTTTTTTGTAGATGTTCATCACTTATTTGATTTTCGCTTTCGATTTCAAATATTGCGTATAGTCATCTAGCTCTTGTTGAGCACGTAATTGTTGATACAACTGCGCTAACTCTTTCAGTTGCTCAGGCGTTAAAGCATTCGATGTAGTATCGTTTACATTTGATACAGCTACCACCACTAATTCATTTGGTATAGATGCTGTTGTTACTGACCACATACCATCTTTAGGCGCAAGCACACTAAATGCAGCACGTTCAATTTCACGCTTTAACAAACCATCTGCACGGGTGAATGTGCCTGCATTTTCAAAACGGATTTGGTTTTTCGCCAAAACGGTCGCTGCAGGTTGAGTTTTAAAGGCATCCAACGCAGCTTGAATATCTTTTTTCGCTGCATCAAAGGCTTTTTTCTCAATCAGTTTAGCTTTTACGCGGGGTGTTGCTTCTTCTAAAGTTTGCACACCTGCGGCATGGTAATTACGCACTTTCACCCATACCACATCGCCATTGGCTAAAGTAATATTACTCGATGCGTTGCGATCGCCATTTTTCACATCATCATTAAACAATTTAACTTTGACAGATGGCTGGCTTAAAACAGGATGCTGCGCCGCCAAAGTTAAACCATTAACAGATTCGACTTTGGCCGTTTTCACTTCTTCTGCCACAACATCTAAAGCATCACTACTCACCACCAATTCATTTAAGCTGTTGATGGTATCGGTATACGCATTTTCAGTTTTGGCTTTTTGCAACTCTGCCATTAAACGTGCTTTTTGAGTTTCAAACGCAGGGACTTGAACTGTAGCACCTTCTGTTTGAATCACATGATAGCCATATTGAGTTTTAATCGGCTGTGATACTTCACCAGATTTTAAGCTACCCACGGCTTTGTCAAAGGCATCGCCAAATACGCCTGCTTCATAACCTGCAACCTCACCACCTTTGGCTTTAGACTCAGGATCATCCGAATACTTTTGTGCAGCTGCAGTAAAGCTTGTACCTTGCTTAATTTCAGCTGCGGCTTGCTCTGCAAGTTTTTTAGCTGCGGCATCATCACGCGCATCGGTGGTGATTAAAATATGTTTCACTGTCGGTACAGCAGCACCTTTTTGAGTTTCGACAAACTTTTGATAAGCCTGTTGTAACTCTGCGTCAGTGACAGCCGTATTTGCAGGTGCAATATTGGCTGGAGTCACCACAATGTAATCGACATCAACGCTAGCAACCTGTTTAAAGGCATTGGCGTGCTGTTCATAATACGCAGCAATCTCTTGTGCATTTGTGGTGATGTTTTTCTTGTAGTCATCTAACTTAATGCTAGATAAATGCAAAGTACGTTGCTGGGTTTGTAAATTGGCAATTTGCTGAATATCAGACGGGCTAACTAAAGCATAATCGGTAAAGCTAGCACTCAGCATTTTTAACGCATGGTCTTGGCGTAAATTTGCCACAAGCGCCTGATTGGTCATGCCTACAGATTGCAGATAGTTCGCATACAAGCTTTCAGAAAACTTGCCATCTTGTTGGAAATTCGGTTGCTGTGCAATCATTTGTTCAATTTGTGCATCGCTCAAAGAAATCCCTAATTTCTCAGCTTGTTGTAATAACAAGGTACGTGCAACCAACGTATCTTTGGCTTTGTTTTGAATATAATTTTGATTCAATAGTGTTTCATCACCATTGGTATAGGCCAAGTATTGTTCTTTCAAGGAATTGGTCAGATTATCTAATTCTCGTTTTGAAATTTGCTGACCATTGACTGTTTGTGCAGTGTCTTCAGACTGACCTCCACTAAAATATCCTTCAATACCTACAAGTGCTAAAGGGGTCAAGAACAAGACGAGCAAAACTTTGCCCAACCAACCCTTAATAACTTTACGAAAAGATTCCATAAGTATTCCAATATTTTATTTGTGCGAGATTTTAACTGAAAACCCTCAACGAATGAATGCGTTGAAGCCGTTTATTGACATTATTAATAAAAAACGCGCCAATTGGCGCGCTTTCTTGGCATTTTAAAAGATTATGCTACTGAATCTTTTAAACCTTTACCCGCTTTAAAGCTTGGTACTTTGCTTGCTTTAATTTCAAGTGTAGCACCTGTTTGTGGGTTACGACCTGTGCGAGCAGCACGCTCTTTCACATTAAATGTACCAAAACCAACGAGGGTTACAGTATCACCCGCTTTAAGCGCTTCAGTAATAGAAGCAATTGTTGCGTCTAAGGCCTTACCTGCATCAGTCTTAGACAATCCCCCTTTCTCTGCAATTGCATCGATTAATTCTGATTTATTCATGAAAATTACGTCCTCTTAATATCGTTTATTTAAGGTCCAGAGATTTAATTTAAATTACCGTAACGCCTTTATAGCAATGCTTTGAGGGTAAAAGCAATACTCCCTGCACGCTTTTATGCAAAATAAATGGTAAAAACGATGGAACTGTTAGCCTCTATTCAGTTTTGCCCTAAAATACCCGATGTATAATAAAGCAACATCCTTTAAGCCCCCTTTCCACAGAATTACTTTTTCGCAACATCTTCTTTTAATTGTTTATTTTCTTCAATCAACGCATCGACTTTGGCATGTAATTGCAGTACCAATTGCTCCAAATGTTGTAGGTCTTTTGCTGTCACCAAGCCAATTCTATTTAAAGAATGATTGACGCTATGGTCAATTAAACGCTCAACTTTATCTTTAGTATCAATGACCGACTCTTTGGCTTTTTCAGACACTTTTTCAACTGTTTGATCGGCAATTTCTGTAGTTTTAGATTCTAATTCCTCACCCACCTTGACCAGAGAGTCAAACAATTTATTGCCTTCTTCTTCTGCGCGTGAAAATGCACCTAAACCTGCTAGCCAAATTTGCTTGGTATATTTACGAAAATCGAGTGATGATTTACGTCCTGAGCGTAATTTATCTTTATTTTTCAATGTGGTTTCTGATTCAAGCAAATGCTCTTCTACGCTATCCGTCGTTTTTTCCATGAACCTCTCTCCTGCTTATTTTATGCGCACATAAATGTAATAAACCTACAAAATGCTTTCATAATAGCAAATTAAATACTTGATCGTTTTGCTAAACTGTTCTACAAAGCAAGATTATTCGCTGTGCTTCTAATATGATGTATTCACTACGAAGTGCAAACCAAGGAATTCAACTTTAAATTTAGGGACTTGATTTTATGAGTGATTCGCAACAAAGACAAAGTAATCCACATTTGTTGCTGACCATGCTCATGATTGTGTTGGAAACAATTTTTAGCTTTATTCTCAAACATGATCGTGTGGTCGCTTTGCAGGCTAAAAAGTTTGTCGACCAGAAAATCACCATTAAAATTAATAGCTATATTCCTTATTTCGACATTTACGTGGAATTCAATCCAAACGGCATCTTATTTGACAGCAAAGCACCTGAACAAGCTGTCGATTTAGATGTGCGCACCACCCTCATAGATTTATTTAAAATCTTTATTTTAGGTAATCGTCGCAGTATTAAACACATGCGTATAGATGGTGACATTACCCTTAAAGATGAGTTTCGTGATCTAATTTTGCATTTTAGTGCACCCAAAGTTTTAGCTGACTGGAAACAATGGCTGAAAGAAGCACCGCAAGAACAAGAAGTGATTGGTTCTAAAAAGCGCATTGCCCCACTTTTAGACAAAATTGATGAACAACGCTCTAAGATCAACACCCTACAAGTTGAGCTTAAACAGCATAAAAACCGTATTCGTCGGATTGAACGTCGTCAAAAGCGCATTAACATCGTCTTTGGTGTAATAACAGTACTATTAATTACGTTATTAGTGTATAATTTATGGATCGTTTAAACGCATTAAAATATCAAGAAAAACAGCGTAAATCCTCGCGCACAATATCACAATAAAATACTTGACTAATTTAGTCGGGATTCATAGAATACCCATATCTAGTCTAATCATGTGTATCGAATCATGCGCTTAACAACTCGCGGTCGCTACGCAGTGACTGCTCTACTTGATTTAGCTTTGCAGCCAACTGAACAAACGATCACGCTTGCTGAAATTGCAGCCCGTCAAACTATTTCTGTTGCTTATCTTGAGCAGTTATTCGCAAAACTTAAGCGCCACGGCTTAGTGTCTAGTGTTCGCGGTGCTAACGGTGGTTACCATTTAGCACGTAGTGCAAATGAAATCACTGTGCTAGAAATCATTGAAGCCGTAAACGAAACTGTTGATGCAACGCGTTGCGACCATAAAGGCAACTGTCAAAATGGTGCAATGTGCTTGACTCACGACTTATGGCAGGAACTCTCCCATCATATTGCCGACTATCTCGCTAAAATCTCACTTGCTGATTTAGTTGCGCGTGACAACGTACAAACTGTTGCCATTCGCCAGAACACAGCACCGTTTGATTCAGCTCTGTTATCGGTTACAGGTATTTGACATGAAACGTCCAATTTATCTTGACTACGCAGCAACCACTCCTGTAGATCCTCAAGTTGCAGAACGCATGATGGAGTGCCTGACTTTTGATGGGACTTTCGGTAATGCCGCTTCTCGTTCGCACGCTTATGGCTGGCAAGCAGAAGAAAAAGTTGAATATGCACGTGAACAAGTTGCGAACTTGATCAAAGCAGACCCACGTGAAATCGTGTGGACTTCTGGTGCAACAGAATCAGATAACCTTGCACTTAAAGGCGTAGCACAATTCTATTCGTCTAAAGGCAAACACATTATTACCTCTAAAATTGAACACAAAGCCATTTTAGATACCTGCCGTGAGCTTGAATCTGAAGGTTTTGAAATCACGTACTTAGAGCCACAACCACAAACAGGTTTAATTACACCTGAAATGGTTGAAGCGGCAATTCGTCCAGACACAATTTTAGTGTCGTTGATGATGGTCAATAACGAAATTGGTACGATTACCGATGTCGCTGCAATTGGCGAAATCACCCGTGCCAAAAAAATCTTCTTCCACGTTGATGCTGCGCAAGCTGCAGGTAAGGTAGAAATTGATTTATCTACCTTAAAAGTAGACTTAATGAGCTTCTCTGCACACAAAATCTATGGCCCTAAAGGTATTGGTGCGCTATTTGTACGCCGCAGTCCACGCGTACGCTTAAAAGCACAAATGCATGGTGGCGGTCATGAGCGTGGCATGCGTTCAGGCACACTTGCAACCCACCAAATTGTAGGTATGGGCGAAGCATTTGAACTTGCAGGCAAAAACTTGGCTTCTGAACAAGCCCGTTTACGTGTATTGCGCGACAAACTTTGGAATGGCTTGAACACCATGGAACAAGTTTTCCTGAATGGTCACCCAACACTAAACGTAGCCAACTATTTAAACGTCAGCTTCAACTTTGTTGAAGGTGAATCTTTAATGATGTCTCTTAAAGATGCTGCGGTATCTTCAGGTTCTGCGTGTACTTCAGCGACTTTAGAGCCATCTTATGTATTACGTGCACTAGGTCTTTCAGACGAACTTGCACACAGCTCAATTCGTTTCAGTTTTGGTAAATACACCACTGAAGAAGATATTGATCATGTCCTAACTGTGACTAAAGCTGCTGTTGAAAAGTTACGTGAACTTTCACCGCTTTGGGATATGTATAAAGAAGGGATTGACCTTTCTAAAGTAGAATGGACTGAACACTAATTCATCCCAAATCTAATGGCTTTGACAGGAAGCCATTAGATTGATAAAGGTAATTTCACCCCCATATTTATATTAAGGCTGACCCCGAGGTTTGGAGAAGCGACATGGCTTATAGCGATAAAGTAATTGATCATTACGAAAACCCTCGTAATGTTGGCGTTTTAGACAAAAATGCTGAAAACGTTGGTACAGGTATGGTGGGCGCACCTGCATGTGGCGATGTAATGCGTCTGCAAATTCAAGTGAATGACAAAGGTGTGATTGAAGAAGCACGTTTCAAAACTTATGGTTGTGGTTCTGCCATTGCTTCTAGTTCTTTGGTTACTGAGTGGCTTAAAGGTAAAACTTTAGATGAAGCACAAGCGATCAAGAACATTGATATTGCTACCGAACTTGCCCTTCCACCAGTGAAAGTACACTGCTCTGTATTGGCAGAAGATGCAATTAAAGCTGCTGTAGAAGACTATCGCAGCAAAAAGACCAAAGCTTAATTTGCTAAGTTTTGTGGAAAAACAAACGGAGTTTTCATGATCAATTTAACTGAAAATGCTGCAACTCATATCAGCAATTACTTAAAGAATCGCGGTAAGGGTGAAGGTATTCGCGTTGGTGTGAAAACTTCAGGCTGTTCTGGTTTGGCTTATGTACTCGAATTTGTAGATGAAGTCGATACGCACGACCAAATGTTTGAACAGTTTGGTGTTAAAGTTTTCGTTGATCCGAAAAGCCTAGTTTACCTAGATGGCATGGAAATGGACTATGTCAAAAATGGTTTAAACGAAGGTTTCGAGTTTAACAACCCCAATAAAAAAGGTGAATGTGGCTGCGGTGAATCGTTCACGGTATAACGCCACCTCCCTCTTTTTAGCTTAAAACAGTGTACAATACACTGTTTTAATTGCATTTATGCAGCCAATTTTGCACACTAATCGCGGATTCCATCTCCCATGAATCATTTTGAGTTGTTTAATCTTCCTGTTGCACTCGATATTGATTTCGCTACTTTAAAAGCTGAATTTTTAAAGCTACAGCAGCAATATCACCCCGACAAAGCCGAAGACAAAGATCAAGCCTTGATTAAATCTAGTAAAATTAATCAGGCGTTTAAGCAACTCTCTGCGGTAGACAGTCGTGCTGCATATTTACTCTCATTGAAAAAGCAAGATTATCATCTCGATCAATCCATCCATGACTTTGAATTTTTACAAGATGCCTTGGAAATTCGTGAGCAATTGGATGATGCCAACTGTGCCGATGACTTACAGTCATTAAAGGTTGAAGTACAACAATGGGTTGATGGCTTAGTCCGTGAATTTAAAATTGACTATGCCGAAGAAGATTGGGCAGAAGCGCGTGACACTGTGCGTAAATTACGCTTTTTCATGAAAGTTATGGCTGACCTAGACAAAGCTGAAGATCGTTTCCTTGATGATGACAGTTTTGATTTAGACGATGATTTTTAATTTTAGTTTGTATTTTAATATTTAACGGGCAAAGGATTTTACATAATGGCGCTCTTGCAAATTGCAGAACCAGGTCAATCAAGTGCACCGCATGAACATCGCATTGCGATTGGCATTGACTTAGGCACCACTCATTCATTGGTTGCCACAGTTCTTTCTGGTAAAGCCAAAGTCTTGCATGATGAGCAAGGTCGCGTGCTACTGCCTTCTATCGTCCATTATGCAGAGCAAAATACACATTATGGCAATGCTGCTGCGCCATTTATTACTACAGACCCTAAAAACACGATTGTTTCAGTCAAGCGTTTTATGGGTCGTTCTAAAGCGGACATTAAATTTCAACATCCATACACGTTAGTGGGTGAAGACAATCAAATGCCTGCTTTTGAAACAGCTCAAGGCCGTAAAACACCTGTTGAAATTTCGGCAGAATTACTTAAACAACTCAAAGACCGCGCAGAAGCCAGCTTACAAAACCCTGTAAATGGTGCAGTGATTACTGTTCCTGCTTATTTTGATGAAGCTCAACGCCAAGCCACACGTGACGCTGCCGAGCTTGCAGGTTTAAAAGTATTGCGTTTATTGAATGAACCGACTGCAGCAGCGGTTGCCTACGGTTTAGATCAAGACACCAACTTGGCTCAAGACCGTAACTATGTGATTTACGACTTGGGCGGTGGTACGTTTGACGTTTCTATTTTACGTTTCTCTCAAGGTGTTTTTGAAGTTTTAGCCACAGGCGGCCACACTGCTTTAGGTGGTGATGACTTAGATCGTCTGATTGTAAAATGGGCAAAAAAACAGCTGAATATTGAAAGTTTAGATGATGCAGAATATGCACACTTTATTGTGTCTGCACGTAAAGCCAAAGAAGCGCTCAGCAATGCAGAAAGTGTTGAATTAAAACTGTTAGAGCACACGCTGCAATTAGACCGCGCAAACTTTGAAAGTATTATTCAGGTTGCTTTAGATAAAACCATTAGTGTATGCAAACGTGTATTACGCGATGCCAAACTTGACCTAGATGACATTCAAAATGTAGTTTTAGTTGGTGGTTCAACACGTTCTTATGCCGTGCAAAAAGCTGTTCGTGAAGTATTTAATCAAGAACCATTATGCACAATTAACCCAGATGAAGTGGTTGCAATTGGTGCATCAATTACCGCCAATCAACTAATTGGTAACAGCAAAGATGGTTCGTTGCTATTAGACGTTACCCCACTGTCTTTGGGTTTAGAAACCATGGGCGGTTTGGTGGAACGCTTAATTTCACGCAATACTGCAATTCCTGTAGCACGTCGCCAAGAATTTACCACTTATCAAGATGGCCAAACTGCCATGTTGATTCATGTGGTACAAGGTGAGCGTGATTTGGTAGAACATTGTCGTAGCTTAGGTCGTTTTGTGCTACACGGTATTCCACCAATGACTGCGGGTCAGGCACGCATTGAAGTTACGTTCCAAGTCGATGCTGATGGCTTGCTCAGTGTTTCTGCTAAAGAAACCACTTCTGGTGTGACTGCAAATATCGACATCAAGCCATCTTATGGTTTATCTGAAGCAGATACCGAGCGTTTGCTGCTAGATGGTTTCAAATATGCAGAAGAAGACAAGCAATTGCGTCATTTGCATGAAACCAAAGTTGAAGCACAACGTGAACTTGAAGCTTTACAACAAGCCTTAAAAGTAGATGCACAACTATTAAGCCCAGAACAATTAGAAGCTTTAAATACTGCCAAAGCGCAGTTGGAAACCGAATTGACTGGACAAGACATTAAAGCCATTGAACATGCTGTTGAACAGCTTAAAATACACAGTGATGCTTTTGCTGCAATTCGTATGAATCAACATATTGATGCAGCACTTAAAGGCACTAAACTCGACGACTGGTCAAACTCAAACTAATTTAAGGTAAAGATTATGCCACGTATTAAAGTACTTCCACATGCGCAATTCTGCCCAGAAGGTGCTGAGTTTGAAGTCGAACAAAATGCCAACTTATGCGAAAGCTTACTTGAAAATGGCATTAAAATTGAACATGCTTGCGATATGTCTTGTGCATGTACCACTTGCCACGTTGTTGTTCGTAAAGGCTTTGACAGCCTAGAAGAAATGGATGATGTTGAAGCTGACTTGTTAGACCGTGCTTGGGGTTTAGAGCCTGATTCACGCTTATCTTGTCAGGTTAAAGTGGTCAATGAAGACTTGGAAGTCGAAATTCCAAAATACACCATTAACCATGCTTCAGAAAATCATTAATCATAAAATGATGCTAATTCTAAAAAACTGCGCTACGGCGCAGTTTTTTTATTGCACAACTTTAGATTTAAAATTTTTGAGGATTTAAAAGTTAAACGAGATCTACATTATAAGAAAAATTTTAGTGTTTTTCAGGAATATGAGTTTTGGCAATTTCTTCAACAGGTGGATGTTCAATCACTTCATCTTCAAGATTAAGTTTTACAATGCCCTGTGAGTTGGTCAGCTTTTGCTGCGTTTGAATTCTTTTAATCATTTTTTCTAATACGGTAATTAGCTCAGGATATTCAAAATTCTGCACTTCATCCAAATTAAGCAACAAATGAAAACCTTTATATTCGTAGTCAAACCAACGCTGATAATCCGACTTGCTGGCCGCATATTTTTCCATCACTTGCCAAGTTTTTACAGGACCTTGAATCCCCTTTAAAAAGATCGGTGCTTTCGGAGCACACAAATAATCATTTTTAATCAGTTTATAAGTGTCATCTGAAAGTAAAATTTCATCAACTTCGGCCGCACTTTGCAAACGCGCAGCTAAGTTAGCATCACGCCCAACAATGGTATATGCCATCCGATGTGCTGCACCGTAGTTCCCAACGTGGCAATATCCTGTACTGATACCCATACGAATATGTAAAGGCGGATAGCCCATTTTGACCCAACGTTCGCGTAACAATTTCATTTGCTGACGCATCGCAATAGCCATCTCTACACAAGTTTTAGCATCTTGTTCAACACCTTGCGTATTTGGATCACCAAAGAAAATTAAAATCGCATCACCCATAAACTTATCCACCGTCGCTTCATATTGCTTGGCAATTTCGGTCATGTGGCTTAAATAATCATTGAGCAGGAATGCTAAATCATCTGGAATTAGTGTTTCAGAAAGTTCAGTAAAGCCTTGAATATCAGAAAAGAAAATCGTCATTTTTTTACGTTTATATTCAATTTTCGCTTCCGACTCACCTTTCATAATCGATTGCCACAACTGCAAAGGTGCATAGCGACTAAGCTGATTCGCAAATTCCATATAGCGGTTCATTTGTGTGTAGTAATGGTCTTTCTTTGCCGTGGTATAGCGGATACGACGTGCCTGATAGGCACTGCCCATGCCAAAGTAAAAGATCATACATAAAAAGGCTAAAATCGTAAGTTCGGTACTGCTTTGTTCAAAATATTCGTTAAAAC
The DNA here is from genome assembly GCF_013420785.1 of Acinetobacter sp. YH01011. Classification (NCBI taxonomy): domain Bacteria; kingdom Pseudomonadati; phylum Pseudomonadota; class Gammaproteobacteria; order Moraxellales; family Moraxellaceae; genus Acinetobacter; species Acinetobacter sp. YH01011. Next base: position 37,132 of record NZ_VOYG01000016.1, on the reverse strand, counting down.
CAAAAATAAAAATATTACAAAAATAAAAAACTGTGACCGCCAATAAGGATGCCAATGCCACCAAAAAGAAAGAAACTTTAATATAAATGGCGGTATATAGCAGCGCAAATAAAGCGGCAAAAGTAAGTACCAAATTCAGATGTACCGCAGACAAACATACTGCGACTACCACAATATCAATAATAAACAGGATATTACGCTTGGCTTGATGACTATATTTATATTGCAGCCAACGCGAAAATTTAGGAATTATCAGTAATAAAAAAGTAAGAAAAAACGGAAGGTAAATTTGATAATTGGTATCGGCGTAGGTGTAGTGATAGACCACCATAATCAGGGATAAACTTGCATACCCGACTAAACGATGCAGAAATTCGAATTGTTTGGGATCTCTTTCCATCCAATTGTACATGAACACCGCGGCCTACTCCAATCTAGGATTAAAAAGCCACGCATCCTGCGTGGCAATTCATTTCAATTAATCCATTCGCCAGTCAAATGGCATATCGCCTTGACCACGCAGAGCAAGCATCAAGGTTTGACGCATGTGAGCCAAAACTTCATTGCTGTATGGTACAGCTGGCGTACCCCAAACTGGTTTAGGCCAAGCCACATCATTTTGATAACGCACGACGTGATGAAAATGCAATTGTGGAACCATATTACCTAAAGCCGCCACATTCATTTTATCGGCACGGAATACACGTGATAATTGGCTAGATAACCAGCTAGATTCACGTAAAAATTGTTCTTGGTCTGCCTGGCTTAATTCGTATAGTTCTGTAACCCCTGGCACACGTGGAATTAGAATTAACCAAGGGAATTGCATATCATTCATTAAACGACATGTTGACAGAGGAAAGTCGCCTACAAAAAAAGTATCTTGAGCAAGTTGTGGATGCAAACTAAACATATCTTTATAAATGACGCAAATTGTAATGATGGGTAATACTATCACATCCCTAGTGAACTGAGTATGATTCCCATCATGTTTCGATGTAAATAAAGTGCAATTTTAACCAAATTCATCATGAATAATATTCATTATAGAATCAGAGGTTTCTTAGCAAATATTCATAAATTTACCGATATGAGATTTGGATCAATTTGCATTTTTAAACTCAGCTGTGCAAAGTTTTTAGCAGGCTGTTTAATAGATCGGCAATAAATTGAATCCGCTTTTCAGCTTCCTCCAACATCACCATCACTTTTAAACGCTGTCCACCATCCATACGGAAATAGGTCGGATGTTTTTGCATCATTTGAATGATGCTCATGGCTTGCACAGGTGTATCTGGTGAAAATTCGATATGACCGCCATTTGTACCAATATCAATTTTAGTGATGCCCAACTGCTCTGCTTTTAAACGCAGTTGATGTACAGCAAATAATTGTTTCACCGCTTGTGGTGGAATACCAAAACGGTCAATCAACTCCATACGGATATGATCAAGCTTTTCTTGAGTATCGGTATTACTAATGCGTTTGTAGAACAATAAGCGCTGATGCACATCGCCCAAATAATCATCTGGAATTAAAGCAGGCATGTGCAGGTTGATTTCTGCAGTTAAAGACAATGGTGCATCGAAGTTAGGGGTTTTACCTTTTTGAATGGCTTTGGTGGCTTTTTCCAGCATTTCCATATACAGGCTATAACCAATAGCTTGCATTGAACCGCTTTGTTGCTCACCCAGTAATTCGCCCGCACCACGAATTTCCAAGTCTTCGGTTGCCAGCATAAAACCTGCACCCAAAGTTGAGGCACGCTGAATCGCATCCAAGCGTTTTTCAGCATCGCCTTTTAAGCCCTTAATGGAAGGTACCAGCAAATACGCATAAGCTTGGTGATGCGAACGTCCAACACGACCACGTAGTTGGTGCAACTGCGCCAATCCGAGTTTATCTGCACGTTCAATTAAAATGGTATTGGCATTTGGAACATCAATCCCTGTTTCAATAATGGTTGAGCAAACCAACACGTTATATTCTTTATGATAAAACTGCTGCATGACTTGCTCTAATTCACGCTCGCGCATTTGCCCATGCGCAACTGCAACCCGCGCTTCTGGTACCAATTCACGAATGGTTTCAGCACTACGCTCAATGGTTTCCACTTCATTATGCAGGAAATACACCTGACCACCACGTAACAATTCACGTAAAATGGCTTCTTTCACCGTATCGCCTGTATGCTCTTGCACAAAGGTTTTGACCGCTAAACGGCGTGCAGGTGGTGTAGCAATAATGGATAAATCGCGCATACCGCTAAATGCCATATTTAAGGTACGTGGAATTGGCGTTGCGGTTAAAGTCAGCATATCCACATCGGCGCGCAGCGCTTTAATACGTTCTTTGTCACGCACCCCAAAACGATGTTCTTCATCGACAATCATTAAACCCAACTGCTTGAACTGAATATTTTCTTGCAGAATTTTGTGCGTCCCAATCACAATATCGACTTTGCCTTCAGCTAAATCTTCAATGGTTTTTTGATGAGATTTGCTTGAACCAAAACGCGATAAGACTTCAATACGCACAGGCCAGTCGGCAAAACGGTCTTTAAAAGATTCATAATGCTGTTGTGCCAACAATGTGGTCGGAACCAATACCGCGACTTGTTTATTATTCTGTACCGCGACAAATGCAGCCCGCATGGCGACTTCGGTTTTACCAAAACCAACATCACCACAGACCAAACGATCCATTGGTTTTGCCAGTTGCATGTCATGTAAAGTCGCTTCAATTGCATTGGCTTGGTCTAGGGTTTCTTCATAAGCAAAGCCACTGGCAAATTGCATATAAAGACTATGATCCAACTCAAAAGCAAAACCCGGTTTAGATTGACGACGTGCCTGAATATGCAGTAATTCTGCTGCCACATCGTGAATTTGTTCCAACGCTTTGCGTTTGGCTTTATTCCATGCATCTGTGCCTAATTTATGCAAAGGCGCAAGGTCTGGATCACCACCGCTATAACGGCTGATTAAATGCAAATTGGTAACAGGTACATACACTTTTGCAGCATCGGCATAATCAAGTTGTAAAAACTCATGCTCTTGCTCATCAATATTTAAAGTAATTAAACCTGCATAACGCCCTACGCCATAATCAATATGTACCACAGGTGCACCAATGCTTAACTCGGTCAAACTGCGAATTAAAAACTCTTCAGAAACTTCCTGCTGACGTTTACGACGGCGCTGCACCACACGATGTTCATACAACTGATTTTCTGAGATTACACTCAATTGATCTTGAATGACCAAGCCGCGATCTAAAGGTGCATTGGTAATCGCAATGGCTTGTAAAGACTGCTGAAATGCCTCAAAACTCTCCACTTGTGGAATTTCACCCAAAGCGGCACGCAACGCATCTTTTAAGGTTTCACGACGACCTGCACTTTCTGCCACCAATAAAACAGGATGATTGGCCGCATCAATATATTGCTTAACGGCATGAAAGGGTTGTTCTTGTTTAGGATCAACCGCCAAACGTGGTGGTACAAGTGTGCTTAAGTTCACTACACCTGCTTTTTGCTCAAAAGCTTCGGGCGATGCAATCACACGTCCAAATTGATTCAGTTGTTCTAATAATTGATTTGGTTGTAGGAATAATTGCTCAGGCGGCAAAATCGGCTGGTCGATGTTATGACGTCTGTCCTCATAACGATACAGCACATCTTTCCAAAATTGAGTTAAACAGTCATCCACCGCCTTATCTGTAATGACAATGCAATGCTTTGGTAAGTATGAAAGTAATGTATTTTGACCTTCAAGCTGTGCTTGAGTGAAGAATAACGGAAAATAAAACTCTAAACCAGGCGATGCAATGCCTTCTAACACATCCTGATACACAGGGTTCTTTTTCGGGTTTGCCGTTGGGAAACTTTCTGCATAGCGGTCACGGAAAATCGCACGACCTTCTTTTAATGGAAATTCTTTGGCGGGTAAAACCGTAAAATTCTGCAAACTTTGGGTGGTACGCTGCGTTTCTGGATCAAAAAACTTTAAGGTTTCAACTTCATCATCAAATAAATCAATACGGATGGGTGCTTCCTGTCCCGAAGCATAAATATCCATAATACTGCCACGCACAGCGAATTCACCATGATCATAGACTGTATCGACCAGATGATAGCCTGCTTGTACCAAACGCTGCTTTTGTTGTTCCAAAGCAAACTTTTGCCCAACACGAATATCGAAATGCTCGCCTAACACCCATGAGGTTGGTGCAACACGTTGTGCCAAAGTGGTTGCCGAAACCAACAATACACCTTGCTGCGGCATATTGGATAAAATCGCCAAACGCTCCGACACAATATCTTGATGCGGTGACAAGCGGTCATAAGGCAAAATTTCCCAATCGGGGAAAATAGTCGGTTTTACCCCGTAAAATTCTAATTCGCTTTCTAACTGCGCCAAATGTTGTTGATTGCGCGCGACAATCACAAATAAATGCTGATTCTGCTGACCAATTTCTTTAAATAATAATGCTGCGGCAGAACCTTGTAGATTACCAATCCAGCGTTTTTCGCCAGCTTTCAGTTGTGCTAAATTGAGTTGGGAAATTTCGTGTTGGAACATGTATATAGCTTTAGGGTCTAAACAACATGGGGCTTATACTAGCACGATGAATTGACGGTTTTACGTAATTTTTTTCATCCACCATTACAGCGTATTTAATTGCAAATTTTATAAAACAGCGAGCTTTAAAGTTTGATACACACGCCTCTTTACTTTTGATCACGTAAAAACTGTCGATAATAATCATTCAATTTTTTAACAATCGCTTTAAATTCCAGTAAGTTTTCTTCGGTATTACCAAGCATTGTGTTAAAACGCTGTTGCGCAATTTCCAGATCAATTTTTTCATTGATAATCATAGCTGTAGAATACAGCTGTGCCAAATCATCAAACTGCTGCATACGGCGGTTGGATAAATAATTTAAACGCTCTGCCAAAACATCGTTAAGCAAAATACCATCGACAATATAGCCTTGTTCCGCATCCCATTGAATATTCTGTGCTTCTAAATAGGCAATTTCTTCGAGATTGGCTTTATTTTTAAACAACCCTGTAAGTTTGCTGAACATTTTGAACCTATAAATTGGCGAAATCAAAGTGAATGCTGCAGAGTTTAAATGCTTCACTAAAATAGATGCAACTGATCAGGGTGATTTATGCTCCCCTGATGTTATAAGTCAGTGTTTCAACCCCACTTTGCTTAGGCTATTTATAATGATGCATATTTTGCATCCTGCCAAATGCAAAAAAGCATCTTGAAGATGCTTTTATAACAATCAAAAAATGACTTAAAGCTTATTTGCCATAAGTTTGCTGTAAATACTTCACAATCTTAGCTGATTCAAAAAGCTGAGTCTGGGTATTTGGATCGATTAAAAATGGGACTTGAATATTATCACCCATGACTTTTAATACCTGCTCACGCTTACCACCTGCCAGTGGCACATATTTACCCGGTTTTAAACGTAATTTTGCCAAGCCTTGATCTTGCCAACGCTCTTTGGCTACATTATGAAATTTGAATGGCAACTCCAGTTCAGTCAATACACCACGTACTACACGTGTATAAGGACTTCCCTCAAAACCCCACAGTTCAATCAGTTGTTCAGGTGCAGCGCGCTCTACAATTTTCTGGTTAATCCACACACCACGTGCACCATTCAATAACGTGCCTGCAAGTGCAACATAAGGAATTTTAGGAAAATGCGCGTATTTTTTTGGCGTTTTTCCACTTTTGCCATAATGTTTGAATAAATGATGAATGATCTGCTGTGATTCATAGAGCTGATCACCTGTATTTTCATCAATTAAAAATGGAAACTGAGTTTTACCACCCAGTTGTTTCACCAAAGGTCGATATTTTGTGCCTCCTTTGGGGCATGGATAAACCTCATAATCCAAATTTAACAAGGTCATGACTTCGCGTACACGACGGCAAAATGGTGAACCTTCAAACTCATATAACTTTAAGGCTTTTTCGGGTTGCTTAGGAAATGCTGTCCCATTCACTCCACGTCCACCTTCGGTGAGCATAGATGCCACTGCCTGAATGACTTTAATTTGATGATGCACCATTTTGTTTTCCTTGTGATGTGCTCAGCAATTTGATGACTGCGCCATCAAACCGCTTATAAATCGACCAACTTTTCTTTTGCCACAATAATACCGTTGTTATCAGCATAGACATAATCGCCCGAATTAAAAGTGACTTGTCCGAAATGCAAACTCACATCCACTTCACCCACGCCTTTGCGGTTACTTTTTTGTGGAATTGAAGCCAAAGCATGTACGCCTAAATCAAGTGCTGCAATTGCATCGACATCACGTACACAGCCGTAAATGATCACGCCATTCCAGTGATTTTTCACTGCGGATTCAGCAATCAAGTCACCCATTAAGGCACAGCGCATAGATGCCCCACCATCTACCACCAAAACTTTGCCTGTGCCATCGGTTGCCAATAACTCTTTTACACGTGAGTTATCTTCAAAGCATTTTACAGTCACAATTTGACCACCAAAAGTTTTACGTGCACCGTAACTTTTGAAAAATTTACCATCCAAAGATGGAATCACCACTTGAAGGTCATGTTCTGGATGGTCATCTAATAAGTCACAAGTTACGAATGGTACTGTAGACACGTTGTTCCCCTTTTACTTGGTTTTTTGTATTTGTAAATTATCATAAATTTGAAATTTATGAATTTGCGATTGCGCTGCCTCGACCATAGTATGAGCCACTTGCGTAGCACTTACTGGCTTATATGTAAAATGATCGGGAATAAATCGTGATATTTTAAGATACAGCTTTTGTCCTAAATCTTCTAAACGCCGTTGTTCGTTGCGCTCACCCAATAATAAAGATGGACGCAAAATTGATACTTTGTCTAAATCCAAACTTTCAATATATTGTTCTAGCTCACCTTTGACACGATTATAAAATACGGCTGATTTGGCTTCTGCTCCCAAAGCACTGACCAATATGTAATGCGTACCCTTCGCCTGCAATAATTCGGCAAAATGTGCATTGATGGTATAGTCCACAGCATAAAATCCCTGCTTTGAGCCTGCCTTTTTTAAGGTTGTGCCTAAACAACTGAATGCATGACTATAACCGCTCACATCTTCATCATTGAGCAATAAAAAGTCTTCGAGGAGTAACGTCTGGACTTTTTCTAAGCGATTTAATTCCGAGCAAGGTCTACGCAAAACAACGGTAATTTTTTCACATTCAGGCAGCAGATTTAGGTGTTTAACCAAGTGCTGCCCAACCAAACCATTTGCACCAATTACAATTGCATTTTGAATAAAATTTGTCATTTTTTAAACAATCTCTGAGGCTTAGCCTTAATCTACCTGTTTCTTTCTGATTTTTCTGCATCTAAAATGTTGTCAAAGCATGTCAAGACTTGACTTAACTGTCTAGTTTCATCAAAATATGGCACTTGTTTACGGGCTGGTGATAATTCTTCTGATGTTGGTTTTCGGAAGTAATTGCAGCCCGCCCAGACCAATCTATTTCAAGGAGTGCACGAGTGGCAAACTCTGCTCAAGCTAGAAAACGTGCTCGTCAAAACGTTAAAGCACGTAAACACAACGCAAGCTTACGTTCTATGGTTCGTACTTATTTAAAACGCACAATCGCTGCTATTGCTGCTGGTGATTACGCGGTTGCTACTGAAGCTTACAAAAAAGCTGTTCCAGTAATTGACCGTATGGCTGATAAAGGCATCATCCATAAGAACAAAGCAGCTCGTCATAAGAGCCGTTTAAACGCTCAAGTTAAAGCTTTAGCTTCTAACTAAGTGTTATCAGCAAAAGAAGCCCGTTAGGGCTTTTTTTGTGTCTGTTATTTGGCATATCTAATCTTTAACACCCGCTCGGACAATAAAAGCTTTGTACATACCGCTAAGCAATCATAACCTCAAAATAAAAAACACCTCCTGAACAAGTCAAAAGGTGTTTGGAATGCAAGATGATTATTTAACGTCTAGCAACAATTTACTTCAGCATTAGCCTTAAATTTTGTGGACTTAAATACGCCAGTTGCAAGCTGTTGTTGGCTTTTAATTGTGTCCATTGCTGGTTAGCTCCGCCCGTACAACCGTAGCGAATTAAACGTGCACGATTTTCTTTTAAATAGCCATGTTCTAAGTCAAAACATTGGCTGCCCTGACGAATCGTCCCCGAAGCAGTGTGCATTTCCCATACTTGGCTGTCTTTAGAGGTACTACAACTTGCCAATGACACCACATTGCCGTTATTGGTCAAACATTGATCCATCTCAGCTTTGCTATGAATACGCCCTAAACCATCATATATCCATTGTTCAGTTTCATCACCCGTACAAGCACTTGCACCACTGATATAGGCATTTTTCTGACCACTTGCCAATGTTTCAACTTTCAAACAGTTATTTCGATTTTTCATGAGTGTGGTTTCAGCCACTACATCTTCATTATCTAAACCAAGTTGCGTGACAAAACTGCTCAAAGCCCTTGTGGCTTCTGGTTTTGCTTTTTCTAAGTCAGCACGATAAACATTCATCCAACGGTTTAATCGGTAGATGGCATTTTGCTGTTGTTCATAACGCTGTAATTGTTGCTGTGCAGTTGCACTTAGCTCTTGACGATAATCTGCATAAGAATCATACAATAGTTGTGCAGCAGGTTTTAAAGCCACCACAGCTTGACTGGCTTGCGCTTCCAACTGCTTCTGAAAATCAGGCATTTCAACTTTTCTTAAAGCTTCATAGCCATGTGTACGACCAATTTTTACCGCAGGTTGAATACTATCGCTATATTGCGGAATATTCAGTGTCGATAATAACTTCTCGGCATGATTGGCTTTTTTACAGTATAAATTCACCTGTTTTGGCTGCTCAGCAAGTGCTAAATTGACATGCAGTTTATTGGCATTGCTGGTCATACGGTTAGGTGCCAATGCCACGTTCTGATTACGATTGGCATATTGAACATCTAACCAACATGCGGCATTTTCAGCAGCACGATTTACCCCAGGTAAATTATAAACATTACCCCAGTTACTGCGTGCAGCAGGATACAACACACCTTGCTGAGTTTCAGGATCATATCCGCCAATAATAGTAATTACAGGCACACCAAATAAGCGCGGTTTTAAATAGTAACCATCGGCACTGTTGTACCAAACCTGATTGGAGCTTGGTACTTTTGGATAAACCACTTCCATTTGGCGTGTGTCTTTATTCCAAATTTTATAACCACTTGGTGAGCTTTCATCCCAAACATGTCGCGCCCCAAAGTGGGGTTGAATCCGAATATGGGTACTGTAACCCGTGTAATGGGTATAACGCGAAATGCTACTGTTGGTTGCACCACCTGACATCGCATCCCAACTATAAGCATATTGTTTCAGGAAGTTAGGCACACCATTTTTGCCATCACCCAAGTTTCGAGTATGCCACGCTAAGTTACCGCGCATTTTATTACGATACGCAATATAGCCCCAACCGCTGTCTGCATGGTGTGCAGCCCAGAACATATTTTCACCTTGTGAACCCGGATAATGCCCTAGACCATAATGATGTCCAATTTCATGGCTGAACTCGTTGCCCACAGAATCATACAGGGTCAACATACCATTACCGCCACTTAAACCATGCGTTTGATCACCATTTGTATATTTACCTCGTGCATGATGGGCAATTACAGTTTGTGTAAGTTGTGGCTGTTGCTGACTTTGCATAGAGGCACTGGTCACACCCCAGTTGGCTAAGTTAATTCCCACACTAAAGGTCGATTTTGCAGTATTTTCCCGCATGTCCCCCGAATAGACACCACCTTCACCCGCACTTTGGGTATCGTAAATCGTGCCGTTGGCGACCATCACTCGATCTAGCTGAATGTCATCATATTTTGCCACGGTCATTTGTGCCGCAGGAATGGTTTGGAAATAATCGGTACCCGCTTTTTCAGGCTCTAATAACATATAATGCCCGCCCGATTTCGGTGGTGCAGTTAGTAGACCGATACGAATATTATTGAGTACCAATTCACCCGGTGCGGCAAAATCAATTTTTTCTGCTTCGAGTGCACCAGTACGGTTTTTAGAATCGACCAAACGCAGCTTTAAACTGGGACGTACTTCATCCCAATTTAATTTAGCCGACCACGCACGCTTACTATACAACACCTCAGCACGACCATCTTGATTGCTCTGGTCTGAAGCAGGAATCTGGGTTGGATCAAGTAAAGCAACACGACGTAACAAGCGTTCATTTTGATACACTTCAAGCTGCAAAGTGTCGATATTGTCCATGCCCTGATTTGGTGTAACCAATAATAATGCTTCTTTTTCTGCGGTCAAACGTGGCATTTTTTTCGCCTCGTTACCATTCGGATCAACCACATGCCCTTGAGCAAATTGAATCATTGCCTGAAAATCACCTTCTAAATCATTACGCACTTCACGTGATTCAGAATTGGCGTTGTAATCATAAAACCCAAGTGCCGATTGATTGATGACATCTTGTGTAGGTTCAGGGTAAGGATTAGCCACATTACCCACAGGTGGTTGCTGAGGAATTTCCAATGGTGTTGGATTTTCTTGATTTGAATTCCCAGCGGCATCCCCATCGCCACCACCACCACATGCGGCAAGCATGGATGATAATATACATACGCTTAATAGACTAAGCGAAAACCGAGTCACACTTTTCATTATTTATTCCACCCCAATGTCAATCTATGACAAAAAATATAAAAATAAACACATATTTTTCAATGGCTTGTATTTTTATATTAAATAGATGTATAAAATTATGCAATTCTCAAGTTTCATATCGCTTTATATTTTCAACACAATTTTATTAATTTTTCTTTATAAAAATCAGCGAATTTTTAAAGCAGCACACAGATTGATAGACAATATTTGATCGAGTTTGCGCTCACAACTGCATAAAATGAAGGAAAAAAAGAGAATAAAATTTGAATTATTTTTTTTAATTTCTGACAGACGGTATTCTATCGTACTGAATGGATAGCACTAGAATATGCGTTCAATTTTCTGCTTAAACTTTCTGACGAAATTGCGAGATATCTAAAGTGTGAATCTGACCGCGCCAAATCCATTTTAGCTTGGATTCTAAAAACTCATCACCTTCAAACCAAACGAATAAACCTTCCATCATGTCTGGCCAATCGGCTTGCGTGACTTCATTACGTCCAGAAATCACCGCGATAATTGCAGCTAAAATCGTATCATGACTCACAGCCAAACTCAGTCCGTATTGGTTGGTTGGATGGGTGTTATAAATCAGCTCAAGGACATCCACGACACCATGAATCGGATGTTTCATGCCGGGCAAGGCATTATTCACAAAACTATTAATAAAGCCTAAAGCACCCTGTTTCTGAAAATATGGGCCTGCCTGTTTGATATCAAGTACAAAGCTTCCTGGTTCCACCAATAAACCTTGTTCTATAATTTCAATGTGATGGGTATTGGGTTCGAGGGTAATGCCATCTGCCCCACGAATCATTAAAGCAGCCGTATCGACACAACGCTGAATAGGACTTGAAATACAGTGTTGAATCACCCGATCTGTATTTCCAACCAAGTAGCCTCCCCATGCTTCGGCTAAATCGCGACCTTGTTCGGTCAATTGTAAATTATAGCCAGCCAAACCCTGACCAACGACAATTTCACGAATAGAATGACGGGTAAACAAAGTCACAGGCGTCTGAGCATCAGGCAATAAATCAATTGCTTTAAGCATACTTGCAGGGAGTAGTTCTAATGCCATGATCTAGCCAAAATTTTAACTTGGTTGCTTGACACTATACCATGTTCAGCACTTTGCTCAATCTGACTTCGCCATAAGTCCAAGTGCTTGTAAGGCAATCTGTTTCATCTGCGTATTTTTATAGGCGATAAAACCACCATTTAACAATGTATCGCGCTGATTATATAAAAATGCCCGCCCCTGAAAATCGACCAATCCACCACCTATTCGTTCCAATAAACATTGTCCTGCACTGGTGTCCCACTCAGAAGTCGGATGAAAACGTGGGTAAATATCGACACGATCTTCCAAAATCATGCAGAATTTATAAGCACTACCTGCTTTTAGTTCTTCAAAATTGGTCAACTGCGCCAAGCTTTTTAAATAGTCTGCATAGTGTGATTTTTTTTGACTACTGTGGCTTAATCCAATTTTTAGAACTGAAGATGTTACCGTGGGTTCAGACTGATAGAGATACCATTGCTGAGTTAAAATATGATATTTCAATGGCATACCCTGTTCAGGACAAAAATAAATAGTTTGCTCGCCTGGTACTGCAAGTACTGCAAAAGTTGTTTGCACACCACAAATTAAACTTAAATTAATGGTAAATTCAGGACGTTGATGTAAAAACTCTTTCGTGCCATCTAAAGGATCAAGCAACCAAAATTGCTGCCATTGCTGACGTTGGTCTTGCTCACCTTCTTCGGACAACACAGGTAAATTGGAGATTTTTGCCAAAGCCTGCATTAAATAATAATTGACTCGATAATCGGCTTGCGTAACAGGAGAATCATCGGTTTTCTTTTCTACATCAAAAGCAGCACCTGAACAATAATCTTGAAATTCCTGATTTAAAATTTCACACGCCTGCTGCACGATTGGCAATAACTGTAAAATTAAAGTATGCGTTGGCGCCTTTGTTTTTATAAACATAACTATCCTTTTTAGACTGTATCTAAAGGTCTAATTTTTCATTACTTTCATAAAAACATTGTAATAAAATTTACGGCTGATGCGTAGATAAAATTTAGTGGCTAGATATGCTAAATCAAGACTTTATGTGTCAAGGCAATTCATTTTTACTTGAGTTTTTTATTTATTGAGTGCTTAGTTAATTAATCTTTAAATGGATTGGATAATCTTTTTTTAAACATCGATAAAGTGAGTGCACCACTAACCAATAATAAAATACCCACAATCACCAAATAAGTTTCACCACCAAAAAAACCAATAATAATTGCAGCAATACCCAATAAACCCAAAATAGTGGTAATGGCAATTCCTAAAATAGACATCACAATTCCTTTTAAATTTATTTAATCATGAAAAATTGTCAATATTCTCAGGTATCGTTCTGTCATATTCATGCCTCTTTTGATAGTTAAAGCGTAACATTTGAGCGCACCTTGCCACATTTATACACAGAACTTATACTGAAATAGACTAAACACGACCTATTACATTTCACTGAGTTTGCTGAATAACTTAAGTGCAGATTATGACAACTTGATGCATTTTATTTAAAAAGATTCTTTCTTAAATCATTTTTGAATCACTGCAAAGGAAATTCCCTTTCCTTTTAGGAGACTTGCGGAGCATGCTCCTCAGGGAGAGGTTTTTTATAAGAATCCCCTCATCCACTTGCGGAATATACTCCTCATCCTGAGCAATACATGGCGTAAAAGAAGGGACTTTCAATACTAATTTTACTGATCATTTATGATCAAATTTCGACTTATAAAAGGATTCTAATTCAGGTTGAACCATTCATAGAATTAAGGTATAAAAAAGCCCGATCTGCATCAATCGGGCCAGATTTAAAGGTACACAAATTTGTATACATAATCAAAATCACTAGAATTTTAAATCAAAAAATTAATCAATCCTTTTCTAGAAAAGTTAACTCTCCCTCATCTGAGGTGATTTTAATTTTGACTTTACGATAACTACGTTTATCTGGGTTTAATGCCGACTCTGAAACATGATGGGCGAATTTTTCATCGCCCATTAAATGCGCAAATAATTTATAGCCGATACGCATTTTCTTAATTTTTTTCTTCTTTTTCTCAAACTCATCGAGTTGTTTATCTAAGTGTTTTAAATCTAAATACTGTTGTTCAGCCATTACTAGCTCCCTAATTTAAAAAATTTACCACTCAATTTCTATGCTTATACAGACAAACAAATACAGAAATATGTCAAAAAAATTGTTTTTTGTGAACACTACAGTTACTTTTTACAACTGCCCCATCTCACCTATTTATATGCAACACCTGCACAGTGCTTATCTGTTTAGCCTAACACAATTTGGCGAATAATCAGACAGTATTTTGAGTTATGCCTCAAGCATGTTTAAATGAGCCAGTTTTATTTGCCTTTTGGCAATTGCTTAATGGTTTAGGATGTCTAAATGCACAAAAATATCATCATGTTTGACATGGACGGAACGCTGTTAGATCTCGCTTATGATGATTTTATTTGGAATGAACAACTGCCTATTCGCTATGCAGAATTACACGCCTGTTCTTTAGAGCGCAGCAAAGAAATTTTATACGATTTTTATCAAGCGCATAGCCACACCTTAGAGTGGTATTCCTCACGTTTTTGGACGGCTAAAGTGGGTGTAGATATGCTTGCGATGCAACTTGAATATAAAGATCAAGTCACGTTGCGTCCACAAGCTATCGAGTTACTGGAATATTTAAAAAATAATGGCTATCACATTTGGCTCACCACCAATGCCGATTGTGCAGGTTTAGACTTTAAATTAGCACATACAGGTTTAGCAAAGTATTTTGAAGTGATTGTTAGTTCTGAAAGTATTGGTTATGCCAAAGAGCGCGTTGAATTTTGGCAAACATTGCAACAACAACATGCATTTAATCCTGAAGATTGCTATTTTATAGATGACACCGAAAAGGTGCTTAATGGTGCTAAAGCCTTTGGGATTGGACACTTATATAGTATTGCCCAGCCATCCTCAGCAAAACCTACGCGTCAGACTTGTAATTACCCTATGTTGCACCAATTAACAGATTTAATTCCTGTCTTAGAACAATTTGAGGACACTCAAAAATATGCCTAAAACTTCGTCCCACGAAGCCATTGAAACGATCCGAATTGATAAATGGCTATGGGCTGCACGTTTTTTCAAGACCCGCTCTATTGCAAAAGCTGCCATTGAAGGCGGCAAAGTACATCACAATGGCGAGCGCGTTAAAGTTTCCAAAGAAATTCGTGTGGGAACTGAGCTGACCATTCAACAAGGTTTTGATAAGAAAACCGTATTGGTCAAGGCATTATCCGGCGTACGCGGCCCTGCCCCTGTCGCTCAGCAACTTTATGAAGAAACTGAAGTGAGTATTGCACGCAGGGAATTGATTGCGACCCAAAGAAAGTTGCATAATCTAGCACGACCTGATCATCGACCAAGTAAAAAAGACCGTCGTGACATCAGCAAATTTAAACAAGAGAATGATCAGCAATTTGACCAATTTTGGTCATATAATGATGATTAAATAGAGCGTCACAGGCTGTCGCACAGCCCGTGATATAAATAGAACTACAGGACAAATTCTGTCACTATATTGCATGTGGAAAAGATTTAAGTAAATGCATCCACTTGAGTATATTGTTTCGTGACATCGTATTGAGGTTGTAAGATGGATGAGAATAAAAGCAAGGCGTTAAACGCTGCGTTAAGCCAGATTGAAAAACAATTTGGTAAGAACACAGTCATGCGTCTTGGTGACAACACTGTGCAAGCGGTAGAAGCCGTATCTACAGGCTCATTGACCCTAGATATTGCATTGGGTATTGGTGGCTTACCTAAAGGTCGTATCATTGAAATTTACGGCCCTGAATCATCAGGTAAAACGACTATGACCTTGCAAGCCATTGCAGAATGTCAAAAAGCTGGTGGAACTTGTGCCTTTATTGATGCCGAACACGCGCTTGATCCTCAATATGCACGTAAACTTGGTGTAGATATTGACAATCTTTTAGTATCGCAACCAGACAACGGTGAACAAGCTCTTGAAATTGCCGATATGTTGGTACGCTCTGGCGCAATCGACATGATTGTGGTCGACTCCGTAGCTGCCTTAACCCCTCGTGCCGAAATTGAAGGCGAAATGGGTGACTCACACATGGGCTTACAAGCACGCTTAATGAGCCAAGCCTTGCGTAAAATCACAGGTAATGCCAAACGCTCGAACTGTATGGTGATCTTCATTAACCAAATTCGTATGAAAATTGGTGTAATGTTTGGTAGCCCAGAAACCACAACTGGCGGTAACGCATTGAAGTTCTATGCTTCTGTTCGTTTAGATATTCGCCGTGTAGGTCAGGTGAAAGAAGGCGACGAGATTATTGGTTCTGAAACCAAAGTCAAAGTTGTGAAAAACAAAATGGCGCCTCCATTTAAAGAAGCATTGTTCCAGATTCTTTACGGTAAAGGCGTTAACCATTTGGGCGAGCTGGTCGATTTAGCTGTTCAACAAAATATCGTGCAAAAAGCTGGTGCTTGGTATTCTTATCAAGGCGATAAAATTGGTCAAGGTAAAAACAACACCATTCGCCATCTTGAAGAACATCCAGAGCTTGCTAAAGGCATCGAAGCGATTATTCGTGAACAACTACTCACGACAGGTCAAGCTGCACCTGTAGAAGATAAAGACGAAGAAGAATTCGACTTACTTGATGTTTAAAGCATGCGCTAAGATGAACACAACAAACTGAATTAAATAGAACGCTCTACGGAGCGTTTTATTGTATATGGAAGCATTACCATGTCTGAAAATAAATTCCCCAAACTGATTGATTATGCTGCGCTAAAACAACAATTTGGCGAAGATGAGCAATCATGTAGCCGAACTGAGCAGATATATTCCGAAACAACGTCTGCCCTGCATTTTGCCTCAAATTCTGCGCCTAACATTAATAAACAATACCCTGCTCATACGGAAGCCATTGATGATCAAGAACACAATCACAATGAAGACCAAGACGAACAGCAAAACAAACGCCCAGGACTAACAGGTTCTCGTCTACGCAGCTACGCCTTTGCTGTCTTAACGCGTAAAGAATATTCTAAAAATGACTTAATTGAAAAACTGGCTTTATATGCAGAAAACCGTGATGAAGTGATTGAGTTAGTCAATGAATTGGCACGTGAAAATTATCAGAGTGATCAACGCCTAGCAGAAATGTTACTGGCTAGCCAAAAGCGGCAAGGTAAAGGGCCAAATCGTATTAAAATGGCTCTTAAAAACAAAAAAGTGGATAGCAGTTTAATTTCAGAAGAACTTAAAGAAACTGATTGGGCAGAACAAGCCTATCAACTGAAAGTGAAAAAATTCGGCACAGAAGTCGCAAACGAGCCAAAACTTAAAGCCAAACAAATTCGTTTTTTACAGTATCGGGGCTTTGATATGGATGCGATTATGAAAGCAATTCGTAGGAAAGAGCAGGATTTTTAAAATAGTGGATATAAGATCAAAATAAGTAGAAGATAAATAGAATTATTATTTCAAAACTGGTGGCAACCCTACCAGCAAGCCTTCGGCACATCATAGTTCCACTACCGCTGCTACCTTCCGGTCCTGACGGGGTTCGTAGAGTACAATTGCGAAGTAACCAGCAGGGCTACCATTGCAAAAACAGAGTATAGAGATTTTTAACAAACTTGCAAGCGTTGTTCTGTATTTCCTTTTATAATGCTATCCAATTGATTATTTTAAAAACAATTGAAGACATTTATAGAATAACCTCACTTAAAATTCAAAACTTAGTCTAACTAAACCATCATAAAATTATTTTGAGATTTAAATCCTAGATTTACCCATATTGCGCTGAGATTGATGATAAGTTTGTAAAAGCTTATTGCAATTCCACGCGCGGACGTTTTAAATGTGGAAAATGACTAAATCAACAGGTTGAGTCCAATACGCTTACAAGGACTCACTTATACAAGATTAAGATGGATATTCAATTATGCTAAAAAAGCATGCACTTTGTGCTCTTGCCCTACTGTGCTCAACGTCTGTATTTGCCAATATTCCAATTGAAAGCCACAACCTCAGCCAAAGCAGTGCTGGCTATGCCAATAGCCCTGCGATTGCAACGAGTAATATGGCAACTGCTAATGTACCCACCAATATCAATTGGCAGTTGATGCAAAAAAATCAGCAACTTGAAAATGACATCCGCCAGTTACGTGGCAAAATTGAAGAACAAGACAATGAAATTGCGCAGCTCAAACATGAATTGCAAAATCGCTATACCGATTTAGATCAACGTCTAGAACTGCTCCAACAAAAAATAGACCCTGAATCTGCTCCTGCCGCTGAGGAGGATAACCAAAAAGATACTGCACCCAGCGCCAGCAACAACCAGTTAAACAACAATGCCACGCAATCTGTGCAAAATACAACGCATGTGAGTCCAACAGCTCAAGGTTTAAATACCAATATTGAGCTGGAAAAAGCAGCCTATACTGTTGCATTGGATGCCTATAAACAAGGTGGCGCCAAAAAAGCGATTGCACCTATGCAAAACTTTATTAAAAACCACCCAAACAGTGTGTATATCAGCAATGCGTATTTTTGGTTAGCTGAATTTAATTTAGCAATTGAGCCAACCAATTACACCGAAGCCAAAAAGAATTTTGAAATTGTAGCAACAAAGTATCCCCAATCTGCAAAAGCATCAAGTGCCTTATATCGCTTATATAGCATAGCGCAAGATGTAGATCACAAACCTACTTTAGCAGCGCAATACAAAAGTAAAATTCTGAGCCAATATCCAAAGTCTGAAGAAGCAAGATTTTTAAAATAAGCCAATAAAAAAAGACATCCGAGGATGTCTTTTAATATTCTGAAGCTTGCCGTATTCGGTAAACTCAAACCTTAACGCACAATACCACGTTCAGATTGTTCTAAAGAATCAATTAAACGCTGCGCTTCTGCCACATTTGGCAAAATATCACTGCGAATTTGCTGAATGGCTTGCTCAGTGGTTAATCCAGATTTGTAAATGAGTTTAAAGGCTTCACGAAGACCTTGAATCACATCCTTCGACCAGCCTTTACGACGCATTCCTTCCACATTCATTGCAAATGCATGTGCAGGATTACCAGAAACCATGACATACGCAGGCACATCTTTAAGAATAAGCGATGCACCACCAATCATGCTATAAGAGTCAATTTTACAGAATTGGTGAATACCAGAGTTTCCACCGACAACCACATAATCCCCAACATGCACATGACCTGCCACACCCACGTTATTGGCAAAAATATTGTGATCACCCACCATACAGTCATGTGCGATATGCGTATTGACCATAAGTAAGTTGTGACTACCAATTTTGGTCAGGCTATTGTCTTGCACCGTACCACGATGCAAACTGCAGTGTTCACGAATTTTGTTGTGATCACCAATTTCTAGCCAAGTTTCCTCACCTGCATATTTTAAGTCCTGACAGACCTCACCTACGCTGGCGAACTGGAAAATTTCATTGTGCTGACCAATACGGGTGTAACCACCAATCACCACATGCGAATGAAGTTTTGTACCCTCACCAATCGTTACATTTGGGCCAATAATACAGTATGGACCAATCGTGACATCTGAAGCGATTACTGCAGATGAGTCAATAATAGCGGTTGGGTGAATGAGTGGGTTATTGCTCATGCTTGCTCTGTTTTCTGATGCGAAACCATAATTTCCGCGGTTGCTGCGACGACGCCATCAACGGTGGCGATACAATTATATTTGTAAATGCCTCGTTTTTGCATAACTAATTCAGATTTTAATACAAGTTGATCGCCTGCAACGACTTGTTTTTTAAATCGAACTTTTTCTGCGCCTGCAAAAAGGAACAAAGAACCTGCGCTCGGTTTCTCATTATTCATGATAAAACCTAAAATACCCGACACTTGTGCCATCGCTTCAACGATTAAAACACCCGGCATGATCGGATAATTCGGGAAGTGTCCTTGCAAGAATTCTTCATTGATAGATACGTTTTTATAACCCACGATACCGTTATCAGTGACTTCTACAATGCGGTCTACCAATAAAAACGGATAGCGATGGGGTAAATATTCACGAATGGTTTGAATGTGCATTGGCAATTCAGGTTTAGTGAAGGTGCTAGAATTCGACTCAGTCATCATAATTATTTACGCAATTTAAAAGTTGATTCAAGGGACTCAATTTGAGATTGCATATCATCAAGTCTTTTCACCAATTGGGTCAATGGCACATCTGCTAATTGTCTGAGGCGCACAACAGTACGTTTCCACTTTTGATTTTCAAACAAGCCTATACCTGACGAATATTTTCCTGATTCAGAAATATTATTTGTGACCATTGACATTCCTGTCAAAGTCACATTATCAGCAATATTTAAGTGCCCTGAAATTGCACTTCCACCACCAATGATACAGTTTTTGCCAATTGTCACACTTCCAGCCACGGCAGTTTTTGCTGCAATGGCCGTATGAGCACCTAATTTGACGTTATGTGCGATTTGCACAAGGTTATCAATAATGACACCATCTTCCAAAATTGTATCATTTAGTGCACCGCGATCTACGCTGCAATTCGAGCCAATACGAACGTCATTGCCAATAATCACCGAACCCAACTGTGCAATACGATGCCATTTGCCTTGATAAGGTGCAAAGCCAAAGCCTTCACTGCCAATTACAGTATTGGCGTGTATGCGCACACGATGTCCAAGCTTGGCTGCGCCTGTCAAAGTCACGTGTGAATCAATAAAACACTGTTGACCAATTTCGACAAAGTCATCAATTTTACAGTGCGATTGCACAATCGTATTGTCACCCACCACACAATTTTCACCAATTACGACGTAATGACCAATATAAGCACTATCGGCGATGATGGCTGATGGATGGATTTGGGCTGTGCTTTCTATACCACGTTGCGTATGCTTACGCTCAAATACATGGGTTAAAATTGCAAAAGCTAAATACGGATTATCGACCACAATAAAGTTGTGATGATTGTCTAACTCGGCTTGTAGTGAAGCGGTCACAATTAAAGCCCCCGCCTGAGAGCTACGTGCTTGCGCTAAATATTTATCGCCATTCACGAATGCAAGTTGATGCGCCTGAGCAGACTCAAGGCTTGCCAAACCTTGCAAACGTAAATCGGCTTGTCCAATGCATTGACCTTGAACTAAACCAGCAATTTCTTCTAAGCGATAATATTGGGAACTCATTGATTATTTAAGTGCGTTGACCTTTTGGATCATTTTATCAGTTAAATCATACTTCGGGTCATAGGCAAGTGCTGAGTTTTTATTCAAAACCACATCTAAACCATTTTCTTTACGCAATTGTTCAGCAACTTGCTTTAAACGAGTTTCAAAACCATCGTTAATTTTGTGCAATTCTGACTGGACACTAGTTTGTACCGCTTGTTGCAAACTATTAAATTCTTTCAATTTGGCTTGAAACTGTGTATTCATTTTTTGCTTTTCAGCGTCTGATAAATTCGTAGTCTGTTGCGCGCGTTGCTGCATGGTTTCTAACTCTTTTGTCAGTTGCTCAAGCTTAGTGGTTTGTGGTTTGACAGACTGTTGCAAAGCGAGATTTTGCTGTTTGAGATAACTGCTATTTTCTACAACACGCTCTAAACTTACCACACCATAGCCTGCAGCATGTGCTACTGCAGCCATTGTAGATAAACCCAACAATGCCAAACTCAATATTGTTTTTTTCATGTGCTACATCCTGTGTTTAAACAATCCAACATGGGTCGTACTTAGAAAGTACGACCAATTTCGAATTGGATATTTTTAGTGTCATCGCCTTGTTTATCATTCAACGGATACGCATAGCTGAGTGATAATGGGCCAATCATGGTAATCCAAGTAAAGCCTACACCCACGCTATAACGCATTTCACCGAAGTCGAAGCCATAATTGTCTTTACAATATTGCTTGGCATTCACAGAAGCACCATTCACAAAAATATTTGAATCAGAAACATTACACTGAGTATCAAAAACTTGTGCGCCTTCTGCAAAAATTACTGGACGGACTTGACGCGTCCAATCTCCTTTAAATGGCACTGGTAGAGCCAATTCTGTACCGAACTGTACTAGAGCATTACCACCAACTTCTTCAGGTGAGCGATCCGTTTGACTTGTATCAGAGAAATAAACACCTGGATATTTCGGGCCTAAGGTGCTGTTGTCATAACCACGTACTGAACCATAACCACCTGCATAGAAGTTCTTATAGAACGGTAAGTCATTACCAAAACCTAACTTACCGTAGCCACGTAAGACAAAATCATGACCTAATGGCATATAAGCCTGTGCATCATAGGTCACTTTTTGGAATTCCACATCACTACCGGGTAAAGCAATTTCAGCATTAACACGATGCGACATACCATTGGTTGGGAAAATCGGACGATTTAAAGTGTTGTATGACCAACCTAAATTTAGGTTATACGTAAGGAAATCACCTTTAAATTCTTTGCCGTAAGGAATTGGATTTGCACAAGGCTCATACCCTACTACATCACCATTTGCATCTTTAATAGGGACTAAATCATCTGGACAATATTCGTCACTTTTGGTTTCTTTACCCCCATGGCGCTCTAAATAGTCTGCGACATAAGTTGAAACATAAGGTCCTGTGGTTACTTCGGTCTGATCAATATTTAAACCTGCACTAATACTTTGGTTTTCATCAATTGGATAACCGAAGTTAATTCCACCACCAAAACTGTCTGTCACATAGTTGTTAACGTTATAGTTATCATCTAACTTGGTTTTACGGTAGTACATGTTGTAACCACGACGCACACCATCAATCGTGAAGTATGGATCAGTCACACTCAGGTTATAGTAATCTTGTGTTTCAGAACGTGATAAATCAATCGAAACCGAATTACCCGTACCTAAGAAGTTAGTTTGGCTTAAACCAGCTTGGAACGTCACACCACCGCTTTGCGAGAAACCTACCGCTAAAGTACTGGTACCTGAGTGCTGTTCTTCTACATTAACATTTAAGTCAATTTGGTCTGGCACATTAGGAATACGTACTGGCTTAACATCGACGGTTTTAAAGAAACCTGTACGTTCTAAACGAACTTTAGACAAGTCAATTTTTTCATTGCTTGCCAATGCGCCTTCCATTTGACGCATTTCACGACGTAGCACTTCATCGGCAGTTTTACTGTTACCTGCGAAGTTAATACGACGCACTGTAACTTGCTGACCTGGATTAATGTAGTAGTTTAAATCGACCAGTTTAGTTTCTTTGTCAATTTGCGGAACAATATTCACTTCGGCATAGTAATAGCCTGCATTACCATATTTACGCAGCAACAATTGTTTCACCGCATTCACTTTTTCTTGTGAATAGGTTTCACCATCTTTATAAATTTTCAGTGCCGTAAGTTCTTCTGGTTTGTATAAAGCATCGCCCAAGAACTTGCTTTCGCCAAACTTGAATTGCTCACCTTCATCCACCGAAACTTCAACAAAAATATGCTTTTTGTCTTCGCTCAAATTCAAGCTAGAGTTAGTGATATTGAAGTTGATATAACCTTTATTAAGATATAACGCACGTAATGCTTCCAAGCTTGCTGCCATTTTTTCGCGTGCATAGCGGTCATTACGGGTAACAATCGAACTCCAGCTACTTTCTTTAACTGCAAACGCCTGCTTAATGTCGCTTTCTTTAAATACCGTATTACCAATGATGTTGATATCTACCACTTTGGCAGCTTTGCCTTCAACAAACTCTACAGTTAAATCTACACGGTTATTTGGACGTGCTGTGGTAATGACACGTACATCCGCATCATAACGACCTTGCTGCATATACTGCTGTTCAAGTTCAGATTCTAAAGTTTGTAGTGCTGACTTTTTCAGTACTTCACCTTCAGCCACACCCATTTTCTTTAAACCATCTTCCAACGCTTCTTTTGGAATCAGTTTATTGCCTTTAAATTCAACCTTAGAAATGATTGGGCGCTCAACCACTTTAAACACTAAAGTGTCGGCTTCACGACTGGCCTGAATGTCATCAAACAAACCTGTGGCATAGAGTGAACGAATCGCATTGGCCAACACTGCTTCATTGACACGATCACCACTATTCACTGGAATCATTCCATAGACATTGGCTGGCGTTAAACGAACAAGACCATCTATTTTTATATCTCGCGCAATAAATTCATCTGCTGCATATACTTGTTGTGTTGCCGCCATTGCACTAACCAGTGCCAAGGGCATAAATAAATGTGTGTGCTGCATGCCAGTCTTTTCCAGTGTTAAATTTATTTCGTATCTACGTTGTTATAAACGCATAATGTCATTAAATAATGCAAGGAGCATCATACTTCCAAGCAGTACCATACCAATTTTTAAACCAACTAATTGTATTTGTTCAGAAACAGGTTTTCCACGAATCAGCTCGATAAAATAATAAACTAAATGCCCGCCATCCAACATTGGAATTGGCAATAAATTTAGAATTCCTAAGCTTACGCTCATAAGTGCCATAAAGGAAATAAAAGTTTGCCACCCCATTTCCGCACTTTGCCCTGCGACTTTGGCAATAGTAATTGGGCCTGATAAGTTATCTAAACCAATTAAACCACGTACCATTTTGACAATAGAATTCAGAATCATGCTAGACAGCTGACCTGTTTTATCTACCGCCATAAATAAAGCTTCACTCGGGCTGTATTGAATGGTTTGCTTAAAATCTTCTGGAATGACAATTTTTCCAGGATCACTTTGCACACCCAATACACCCGAAACATTGCCCATATTGTCACGTTTGCCTTGCGGCATCACTTCCAGTTGCTGTACTTGATTGTTACGCAGCACATCTACTTTCAGTAATTTTTCTGGCGATGCTTGAACAACTTGTACCACATCGTACCAGTCATTCATTTTGACGCCATCAATCGCAATAATTTGATCGCCGACTTGCATACCTTGACGAATGGCCGCACCATCTTCACTTAACTTACTGACAATTGCAGGAATTTGTGGGCGATACGGTGTAAAACCCAAGATATCTAAAGGTGATTGGGATTGATCATTTAAGAAATTTTGAATGGGTAAGCTAAATGTTTTGATTTCACCTGCGCGTTCCGCCTGTACCTGGATCTTGCCTGTTTCACCTACACGATCTACCAAGGCAAAGTTCAGCTTTTCCCATGTCGTCACAGGCGTACCATCAATGGCGGTAATCTTATCACCTACTTGCATTTGCGCTGCCGCCGCAGGTGTATCTGCCAGTACCTTACCCACACGGGTATTCAACTGTTCTTGAGAGGGTAAAAATAATAGCCAGAACAATAATATGGCAAAAATCAGGTTGATTAACGGACCTGCTGCCACAATCGCAATACGTTTCCACGGATGCTGACGATTAAAGGCATAAGGTAGGTCTGCTTCTGCAACGTTTTCTTCGCGTTCATCAAGCATTTTGACATAGCCACCCAAAGGCAGTGCCGAAAGCTGATATTGAATCCCCGATTTTTTAGACGTCCATTTTAAAATGGTTGGTCCAAAGCCGATGGAATACACCAAAACTTTGACACCTAATTTACGTGCAACAAAGTAGTGCCCAAACTCATGAATTGCAATTAAAGGTCCTAGCAAAAGAATCGCTGCAACCACAATAAATAAGGCACTCATGCTTTAGCTTCCTTTATTCAACACAAAATACTGTGCAATAGCACGAGCATTTTGGTCTGCCTGCAAAATCAGTTCAATGCTTTCTGCGGCTGAATTTTGTATTTGGTTCAAGGTATGCTCAACCACTGTCGCAATTTCAGTAAAACGAATTTTTTGCTGCAAGAATGCTGCAACTGCAATTTCATTTGCTGCATTTAAAATAGCAGGCGCCAGACCACCTTCTTGCATGGCTTGACGTGCCAGACTTAACGCAGGAAAACGTGTGGTATCGGGTGCTTGAAAATCAAGCTGATGATTGACAAACAAATCTAAAGGCGGAACATGCGTTTGGATACGCTGCGGCCATGCCAAAGCATGCGCAATTGGCGTACACATATCAGGATTACCCATTTGTGCCAAAGTTGAACCATCCACATATTGAACCATGGAATGAATAATACTCTGTGGATGCACCACCACTGTAACAAAGTGCTCTGAAATTGCAAAAAGATGACACGCTTCGATTAATTCCAAACCTTTGTTCATTAAGGTTGCAGAATCTACCGAAATTTTTTGTCCCATAGACCAATTTGGATGTTTGCAAGCTTGTGCAGGAGTAACGTGTTGCAGTTCTTCTAGGCTGTGGTTTAAAAATGGGCCGCCCGAAGCAGTCAGTAAAATTTGTGATACACCTAACTTAGGTTGTCCATTCCGCTCAGCCTGTAAATAATGTTCAGGCAAACATTGGAAAATCGCGTTATGTTCAGAATCTACAGGCAATAACAAAGCTCCATGTTCACTTGCCGCCTGCATCATGATGTCACCCGACATCACCAAAGCTTCTTTATTGGCCAATAATACGCGTTTACCCGCTTTAACCGCAGCCAGTGTAGGTAACAAACCTGCCGCACCAACAATGGCTGCCATTACCACATCCACTTCAGGATGTTCGGCAACTGCGATTAGACCCGCTTCATCGCTTAGAATTTCAATTTCAGAAATATGTTGCTGTGCAAGTGATTGCTGTAACTCATCAACTTTTGACGCAGGTACAACCACAATTTTAGGATGGTACTGTTTGCATATTTGAACCAGTTCTTGAATTCGGCTGTGCGCCGTCACGGCAAAAACTGAATACTGCTCTGGATGTTGTTGCAGTACTTTTAGGGTGCTTTGTCCAATTGAACCTGTCACACCCAAGATACAAACAGCTTGTGACATTTATAAATCTACGCCAATAAGTTTTAAAACATACATACCCGCAGCAAAAATTGGAGCTGCTGCAAGCAAAGAATCAATCCGATCTAGCACACCACCATGACCTGGCAAGACGCGCCCAGAGTCTTTAATACCTGCACGGCGTTTGATCATGGATTCAAACAGATCGCCCAATACTGAGCTAAATACCGTAAATACCGAAAGAATCAAAAATAAAATATGTTGTGCCAAAGTTAGGTCCAAATACACCACTTCGACAACAATCACAATTAGCATGGCTGTAAACACACCGCCATATAAGCCTTCTACTGACTTGTTTGGACTGACATTTGGTGCAAGTTTTTTCTTGCCTAGTTTGCGTCCAACAAAATAAGCACCTGAGTCTGCACCCCAAACCAACAAGAACAAGTACATTAACCACCACGGCGAACTATTCCATACGGAAAAAATTGCAGTGACCGCAGCAGAAATTAGAATAAAACCAATAAAACTTAAGCTTGGGTTATACCATGCATCGTATTCTGGATAAGACTTGACCCAATAAATACTGAGTAACCATGTCAAAATAGAAGCTGCCCAAAGTAACAAGGCAATATCACTAAAATAAAGTGCCATTGCTGCCAAAGCGGCAGTCAATACACCAAAGCCCCAAGCCACAGGTTTGAGGACATATTTAGTTTTTCTTGGCATGAGTTTGAACCACTCATAGCCCGCAACCCCTGCTGCAACAATCATCAGCATAAACATTGGATAGTGCGACTGAGTTGCAAACATACAACTCAACACCACAGCAACCAATACCAATGCGGTAATAATCCGCTCTAACATGTATTAATTCTCAATTTTCTCTTGTTGAATTTGCTCAGAAGTTTTACCAAAACGACGTTCGCGACCACCAAATACTGCCAGTGCATCGTCAAATTCTTCTATGCTAAATTCAGGCCACAAGGTTTGGGTAAAATACAATTCAGCATACGCAGCTTGCCAAAGTAAAAAGTTGGACAATCTAAAATCGCCACCTGTACGAATCAACAGATCGACAGGTGGTAGGTCTGCCAGACTGACATATTGACCAAAAAGTTGTGTATCTATTTGTTCAATATCAATTTTATGCGCCACAACATCTGCAGCAATTTGTTTTGCAGCTTGTGCCATATCCCACATACCACCATAACTAATGGCAATTGTGAGTGTCATGCTGTTGAAATTAGCAGTCCTTCGTTCGGCATGCAACATTAACTCACGCAAATGCGGCGACAAACGTGAACGGTCACCAATAAAACGTAAGGCAATATTGAATTTTTCCATGCGTGGTAATTGCTCATGAATTGTGGTTTCCAGCAATTGCATGAGTAAATCCACTTCAAACTGCGGACGATTCCAGTTTTCACTCGAAAAAGCAAAAACGGTTAAAGCTTGAATGTGTTTTTTTCTACAATGTTCAACAATCGGGTCAAGTACATCTTTACCAGAGCGATGTCCTTCCCCTTTTTGCATTTGATTTTTTTTTGCAAAACGATTGTTGCCATCCATAATGATGGCAACATGTTTTGGCAAAGACGCGCTGTCTTCCGATGTGGTCATTGATTAGACCTTCATCAACTCAGCTTCTTTTGCAGCAAGACGCTTGTCTACTTCTGCAACGTATTTGTCTGTGATTTTTTGGATGTCATCTGCTGCACGGCGCTCATCATCTTCAGAAATTTCTTTTTCTTTCAATAATGCTTTGATGTCGCCCAATACATCACGGCGGATGTTACGAATAGCAACTTTGGCATTTTCTGCTTCAGAACGCGCAACTTTTTGCATGTCACGACGAGTTTCTTCAGTCAATGCTGCAAGCGGTACACGAATTGCATCGGCTGTGATTGGGTTTAGACCCAAATCTGACTCACGAATTGCTTTATCAATTGCAGACACCATTGAACGCTCAAATGGCTGAACCAATAAGGTACGTGAATCTTCTACACCAATGTTGGCTACTTGGTTAAGTGGCACATCGGAACCGTAGTAAGAAACCATCACACCATTTAAAATTGATGGATGTGCACGACCTGTACGTACTTTGGCAAAACCATGTTCTAAAGACTCTAAAGTCTTGCTCATACGTTCTTCGCTGTCTTTTTTAAGATCGTTAATCATAAGATCTTCCTTACTGTATTCTAAAATTTGAGTCAAAATATAGGGTTAAATTAAACCGTAGTATAAAGAGCTTTGTGGCTCACGTACATTAGTTCGTAACGTGAGTTCCTTCTTTTTCGCCCATCACTACAGAAAGCAATGCACCTGCTTTATTCATATCAAAAACTTGCAACGGCACATTGTGATCGCGGCATAAGCAGATTGCAGTTAAATCCATAACACCTAATTTTTCATCCAACACCTGGTCAAATGTAAGTGTGTCATATTTCACCGCATCTTCGTATTTGCTTGGATCTTTGTTATATACGCCATCTACTTTGGTCGCTTTTAAGATCAAGTTAGCTTCGATTTCGATACCACGTAAACATGCTGCTGTATCTGTGGTAAAGAATGGATTGCCTGTACCCGCAACGAACACACACACTTCACCTTGAGTCAGGTGACGAATCGCATCACGGCTTGAGTAAGACTCAACCACTGTACCAATAGGCAATGCAGACATTAAACGGGTTTTGATGTTACGGCGCACCAAGGCATCACGCATGGCTAAACCGTTCATCACCGTTGCCAACATACCCATTTGGTCGCCTGTTACACGGCCGACTAAACCATCTTTTTGTAATTGGCTGCCACGGTATAAGTTACCACCACCGACAACAATACCCACTTGCACACCTAAACCGACCAAGTGTGCAATTGCCAAAGACATTTGATCGAGCACTTGCGCATCAATCCCCATGTCTTTATTACCCGCAAGTGCCTCACCCGATAGTTTCAACAAGATACGTGCATAACGTGGCTTTTTTGAATCTAACATTGTCATTACTCCAATTCTAAATTCTAAACTTTAATTTTTTACAATTTGTATGGCTTACAGCTAGCAATCCAAATCTGCAAAGCATTATGCAGATTTGACCTGAATCAGCTTGGCAAATAAGTCGTATTCATCGGCATCGGTAATTTCAACTTCAAGTAAATCACCTGCTTTAATCACGCTCTTGTCAATATCTTCTACAAAGACGTTGCCATCAATTTCTGGCGCATCTGCATAAGAACGTGCCACTGCGACTGGAAATTCTTCTTCCAAATCATCTACCAACACGGTCATGGTTTGACCAATACGTTTTTGCAGTTTAGCTGCTGAAATTTCTTGCTGAACCTGCATAAAACGCTCATAGCGTTCTTGCTTGATTTCTTCTGGCACATGATCTGGCAAGTCGTTTGCTGCCGCACCTTCAACAGGTGAATAAGTAAAGCAACCAACACGGTCTAATTGCGCTTCTTTTAGCCAGTCGAGCAAAATTTGGAAATCTTCTTCTGTTTCGCCTGGAAAACCCACCACAAAGGTTGAACGAATCACCAGCTCAGGGCATTTTTCACGCCAAAGTTTTAAACGCTCCAACGTGTTTTCGCTGTGCGCAGGTCGCTTCATCAACTTTAATACTTTCGGGCTGGCATGTTGGAATGGAATATCCAAATAAGGTAAAATTTTGCCTTGTGCCATTAAATCAATTACAGCATCCACATGCGGATATGGATAGACATAGTGCAAACGCACCCAAATACCCAATTGCCCTAAGGCTTCACACATATCATAGAATTTGGTTTTAACAGGCTGACCGTTCCAAAAGTCCAATTTGTATTTGGTATCTACGCCGTAGGCAGAAGTATCTTGAGAAATTACCAATACTTCTTTTACGCCTGCACGTTTCAGTGCCGCAGCTTCTTCTAATACCGAACCCACAGGACGCGAAACTAAATCACCACGCATGCTTGGAATGATGCAGAAAGTACAGCGATGGTTACAGCCTTCTGAAATTTTAAGATAGGCATAATGTTTAGGCGTCAAACGAATGCCTTGTTCAGGTACCAAATCAATAAATGGATTATGTTTTGGTGGCTCAGGAACATATTGATGCACCGCTTCCATCACGTCCTGATAAGCAGCCGCGCCAGTCACTTTTAATACGTTGGGATGCATTTGACGAATTTTATCTTCATCTTTACCCAAGCAACCTGTCACAATGACACGACCATTGGCATTCATGGCTTCGCCAATCGCGTCTAAGGACTCTTGTACTGCAGATTCAATAAAACCACATGTATTGACAACAACTAAGTCAGCACCTTCATAATCAGATGCGACATCATAACCTTCAGTTTTTAACTGAGTTAAAATTCGTTCGGAATCTACCAATGCCTTAGGACAACCTAAAGAAACAAAACCGACTTTGGGGGATTTCATAGAATCTGCACTCCACTAGAATGCGCGTATTGTATGACTTTTCTTTGCATAAAAATAGAGAAATAGCCGACTCTTTGCATAATGCACCAAAATACAACCATTCAGGCTGAATGATTTAAATATTGCACCATTTTAATGCATTTTTTATTTACAGTGTTTCTGTTATCCGTTATATCTTGAAAATTCAGTCCAGTTCCTGCGCATTTTTCCGATTCTTCAGTGATAAATGCACTAAAAACGAAAAGTTGGCGTGCATTTTGCTTAATTCGCCTCAATTCGATCCAAATTTGGAACATGGCTGACACATGACAATGCCCTTGCACAATATTTCATACAGGAAGCATTCACGAATGGATCAGACCCAGAGCATTGACTATCGTCTTTTGGTGGATAACCTCAGCACCGCAATTTTACTGGTTGATCGTGACCTGAATATTTTTTATTTAAACTCGTCTTGTGAAGCATTGTTTGATATCAGTTTAATTCGCGCTTCGGGGCAACCCGTTTTAAATTTGCTGCACATGCCTGATGATGAGTTCAATACGCAAGAGGCTTTCCTGAATACCATCAAAACTGGTCAACCCTACACCCGCCGTGAAGCGACCATTAATGTCAATTTTAAAGATATTCATGTCGATTACACTGCATCACAGTTAAATGCAGGCAAGCCTTATCATCCTCTTTTGCTGATTGAATTGAATCCGATTGATCGGATGCTCAAAATTTCCAAAGAAGAAAACTTTATTCAACAGCATCAAGTCGCACGTCAGCTGATTCGTGGTGTGGCACATGAAATTAAAAACCCGCTTGCAGGAATTCGTGGTGCGACACAACTGTTAGCACGAAGTTTAAATGACCCGAAATATGATGAATTTACCGACATTATTATTAGCGAGGTAGATCGTTTAAGAAACTTGGCCGATACCATGCTCGGCTCACGCCAACTACCAAGCTATGAACTGGTCAATATTCACGAACCTTTAGAACGGGTGCGCAGCCTGATCGTCAATCAAACTAAAAACAAAATAAATATTATCCGTGATTATGACCTTTCTTTACCTGAAGTCATGGCAGACCGCGATCAATTGATTCAAGTCATGCTGAATATTTGCGCCAATGCAGTACAAGCCATGACCGAACATCCCGATTTCTTTACCGAGCATCGACCTGAATTGATTTTAAGAACTCGTATTCAACGCTTGGTTACCATTAATGGTGTGCTGAATCGTTCTACCGTACGTGTTGATATTGAAGATAACGGCCCAGGCGTACCTGAAGACATTTTAGAATCCGTGTTTTATCCATTGGTGACTGGACGCGCAAACGGTACAGGACTTGGTTTGAGCATCGCACAAAATATTATGCATCAACATAACGGAATGATTGAATGCCAATCCATTCCAGGAAAAACAATATTTAGCTTATATTTACCTTGGGAGGCGAGTCATGTCGCGAAATAAAATTTGGGTGATTGATGATGACCGTGCAATGCGCTGGGTACTGGAAAAAACTTTTAGAGAAGAAGGTTTTGAAGTCACCAGTTTTGAAGAAGCACAGTCTGCACTAGATGAGTTAAACCAAGATGCACCCGATGTAATTTTGACCGACATTCGCATGCCTGGAATTGATGGTTTAACTTTTCTTGGCAAAGTCAAAGTCAGTTATCCCGACTTGCCTGTGATTATTATGACTGCGCACTCCGATTTAGAATCGGCAGTATCTAGCTATCAAACAGGTGCATTTGAATACCTACCCAAGCCTTTTGATATTGATGAAGCACTTGCTTTAGTCAATCGTGCAATTTTGCATATCACCAAACTACAACAGCAAGAATCTGCAAAATCGACAGTGCAGCCAATTCAATCGACAGAAATTATTGGTGAATCGCCTGCCATGCAGGAAGTGTTTCGTGCGATTGGTCGTTTATCGCAATCACACATTACTGTGCTCATTAATGGTGAATCAGGTACAGGCAAAGAGTTGGTGGCGCATGCACTGCATCGACACTCACCGCGTAGCAGCAAACCATTTATTGCGCTGAATATGGCAGCCATTCCGAAAGATTTGATTGAAACCGAACTTTTTGGACATGAAAAAGGTGCATTTACAGGTGCCAATACACAACGTCAGGGACGCTTTGAACAAGCCAACGGCGGCACCTTGTTTTTAGATGAAATTGGTGATATGCCTTTTGAAACCCAAACCCGCTTATTGCGCGTCTTGGCAGATGGTGAATTTTATCGGGTTGGTGGACATATTCCTGTCAAAGTGGATGTACGGATTGTCGCAGCAACACATCAGGATTTGGAAAAACTGGTACAAGATGGACGCTTCCGTGAAGACTTATATCATCGCCTGAACGTCATTCGGATTCATATTCCTAAACTGGCGCATCGCAGTGAAGATATTCCAATGTTGGCACAGCACTTTTTGGCACGTGCAGGCAAAGAATTAGGCGTGAGTCCAAAAATATTGCGTCCTGAAACAGTCGAATATATGCAGCAATTGCCGTGGCAAGGTAACGTGCGCCAATTGGAAAACACTTGTCGCTGGCTTACCGTGATGATTACAGGACGTGAGGTCTATCCTGAAGATTTACCAACCGAACTCAAGCAAATTCCAATTGAAAAATTAGCCGAACATTCTGCGCTTCATGTGGCAGATCGGGTATCTATGCAGCATTGGGATGAATTACTTGGGCAATGGGCAGTACAAAAGTTAAAAAATGGCGAGATGAAACTTCTGGATATCGCCATTCCAATGTTTGAACGCACCTTAATTAATGCTGCACTGCAACAAACCCGTGGACGTAAACGTCATGCCGCTGAATTATTGGGTTGGGGACGTAATACTTTGACGCGAAAACTCAAAGAATTAGGAATGGACAGTGCCGATGATGAAATAGAAGAAGATATGGAGAGCTAAACGCAGAAAAAATATCTAATCCATCAAAATATAGGGAAATTCAGCTTTTGAATTTCCCTATTTTTATATCTTAGACTCTCTAAGTTAAGTGCAATTAAGCCGCGGTAAATCCAACATAGCGAGATAAACCTTGCACGCCTAAATCCGTTTTATAAATCAAATATTGCGGATAACGACTTGAAGTCAGTTCTTGCCACATATCCAACTGATCATCATGTGCATGAATTTCATCGACACTGCGTGGCATGGTTTGTTCAAATACATCTGAGGCATATTCAAAACCCAAATCCATTGCGACAAACAAAGTATGCTCGCAAGGCTGAATATATTGTTCTTCTGCCCAATCAATAACAGCATGTTGGCAATGTGGGCAAAGCAAATTTTCAGTCGCAGGCGTATTCAGTTCAATGAGTTGATATGGCATAGAGCAGCATCACCAATAGTAAAATAGATAAACATAAAATCTGTTTGCATCATAACAAGCAATTTCTATATTTTGCGCTAAGCACGGCTTATAATTATAGAAATTTTTTTAATTATACTTATGGCAACTCTAGAAAATGCAATTACACTTGCAGTACAACAACATACAGGGCAGCTAGATAAAGGCGGTCAGCCTTATATTTTGCATCCCTTACGTGTAATGTTGCAATTACAACAGCCCGATCAGCAAATTGTCGCTGTACTGCACGACATTCTTGAAGATACCCACACCACAGCACAAGACCTGCAAAATTTAGGATTTCAAACGCATATTATTCAAGCAATTCAGGCGCTCACCAAACTGCCGCATGAAACTCGTGTTCAAGCGGCTATGCGTACTGCACAAAACCCGCTTGCCTGTGCTGTAAAAATTGCAGATGTGCAAGACAACATGAATTTAACGCGGATTCCCAATCCTACAGCACGTGATTTAGCCCGTTTAGAAGAATACCGACAAGTTTTAGAGATTCTGCAAAAAGCACAGCAATAAAGCACAATTAAAGATTGACAACATGCAACGATGCCACTTTAATTTAAGTATTGTTGCATAAATGGAATTTAGTCATGCTTACAGATTTGGATGATTTTTATTGTTTTGCCCAAGTGGTCGAACATGGTGGATTTAGTGCAGCGGAACGCGCCACCGATATTCCAAAATCCAAACTTAGCCGACGCGTACACAACCTAGAAGAACGCTTAGGTGTGCGTTTAATTCAGCGCAGCTCACGTCATTTTGCGGTCACAGAAATTGGTATGAATGTGTATCGGCATGCGCAAGTAATGATGAATGCTGCCCAAGCCGCGCACGACTTGGTCGATCACCTAAGTATTCAACCGCGTGGTGTAATTAAAGTCAGCTTACCTGTTTCAATTGCACAAAATGAAATTGCCAAAATCTTGCCTGAGTTTTTGAAAGCCTACCCTGAAATTAAAGTACAGCTAATTGTCAGCAACCGTCGTGTCGATATCGTCAACGAAGGGATCGACATTGCCCTGCGTGTCCGCTCAAATTTAGATGATGATCCAAGTTTGGTGATTCGCAAATTCAGCAACATCGAACAACATCTATTTGCCAGTCAGGCTTATTTGAATGAATTTGGCGATTTGAAAAAACCTGAAGATTTAAGTCATCATAAAATTTTAAGCATGTCGGATGAGCATTTAGATCAATACATGGTTGTGCATGATCAACAACAGCAACCGAAAAAAATTAAGGTCAACCCTACAGTCATGGGTTCAGATTTAATGATGCTAGCGCAATTGGCACGACAAAATTGTGGCATTGTGTTGTTGCCTGACACGATTGTTGAAGATTATGTTGCATCGGGTGAATTGGTTCGTGTTTTACCCGACTGGCACGCACCGCATGGTATTTTCCATGCCGTCTATCCATCACGCCGTGGTTTATTACCTGCTGTACGTGTATTTATCGACTATTTGGTCGAAAAGCTAACCATTCGTTAGCACATAGGATCTTTTGATTTCAGATACGAAACAGCAAAAAAAAAGCTTATCTAAGACAGATAAGCTTTGAAAACTACAATCTAAAATAAGAAAGCTAAAACAAAGAAACTACAGCAAGTATCTTTGACTTCAATTATAGCGATTGTTCATTTTTTAACAAATAGTTTAAAACTAAAGTCTAAGATGTTTTATCTATCAGTCTTAACCTGAAAGCATTCGTGCATTAAATTTCAGGATAACTCCCCGTACCTTCTGGCCACGGCGATAACACTTCAAAGCCTGTATCAGTCACAGCAACCATGTGTTCCCATTGTGCAGAAAGTGATTTATCTGTCGTCACCACCGTCCAGCCATCTTTCAGTTCTTTCACACGCGCTTTGCCCGCATTCACCATTGGCTCAATGGTAAATACCATGCCTTTTTTAAGCACCAAGCCTTGTCCAGGCTGACCATAATGCAGCACACTTGGTTGTTCGTGATACACCTGCCCAATACCATGTCCGCAATATTCACGCACAATGCTAAACCCTTCACGATGCGCCACACTTTGAATGGCATAGCCAATATCGCCCAAAGTCGCGCCCGGTTTCACCGCATGAATCCCTGCGCGCATCGCCTCATAAGTGGTATCGACCAGTTTTTTCGCTTCTGGTTTCACCTGACCCACATAGTACATACGACTGGTATCACCATAAAAACCATCTTTAATCACTGCCACATCAATATTAATAATGTCGCCATCTTTTAAAATGGTTTTGGATGATGGAATACCATGACAGACCACTTCATTGGGTGAAATACAGGTGGTTTTGGTATAACCGTGATAGCCCACATTGGCAGGAATGACTTTTAAGGTATTTACAATATAATCGTGACACAAATCATCTAAGTATTCTGTCGTGACTCCGGGTTTGACATGCTCGCCAATCATCTGCAACACCTGAGCAGCCAAACGCCCCGAAATGCGTAATTTCTCAATATCTTGCTCTGATTTAATGCTGACTTTAAGGGCGCGCATGATGAACTCCTGACCTGAAGCCTGAGATTATAGCCGTTATTTAAAACCTACTCAAACCTACTCAATGTGGGTTTGATGTTTAATTCCTACTTCACCATCAAGAACCTAAAACATTTGCTTTAGGGATTACCTCAATTCCATAGGCTGTCACGGTGTAACT
>NZ_VOYG01000015.1:0-80561 GCF_013420785.1 Acinetobacter sp. YH01011 | reverse complement strand
TGAAAGAAGGCGTTGAAATGGTAATGCCAGGTGACAACGTTGAAATGTCAGTAGAATTAATCCACCCAATCGCAATGGACCCAGGTCTACGTTTTGCGATCCGTGAAGGTGGTCGTACTGTAGGTGCTGGTGTTGTTGCTAAAGTAACAGCATAATCACTTTATAGTGTGAAAAAGCGCTCCATTTGGGGCGCTTTTTTTATGGCTGTATTTTGTGCGCTAGTTTCCAGATGGATGAAAGCTTGTCCTACTGTATTGATGGATGAAATAGCTGTTCTTTAAACCTTGAATCAATCTAAAACCATTTTATGAACATTCTTTTGCTGCGGTTTAGTTGCCTTTTTTTCTCTTACATCATAAAAATAATTTTGCTGTCTAATTATTCTTGCTCTTACGTCATAAAAAATCATCGTCTATTTTTTTACTCTTGCGTCGTAAAAATAATTTCATTGTCTATTTTTTACTCTTGCGTCACAAAAAATAATTTCACTTATCATTATTTTTTATTCCTCATGTCCTGAACTGACAACTCACTGTCCTTAACTGCACTTAAATACCGCACAGAAAACCGTAATATGAACTCATACCGAAAAATAAAAAATATAGCGGGTTACAGGAAATGAATGACTTCATTGTTGTAACCTCAGGAGTGAGCAACATGAATGCTAAAGTGAGTATTAGTGAACGTGCAGGGGCGAGTTTTCCTGTCCGTCGAATGAATTTCAACTTTGATGCTGTACCTGAATATTGGATGAATGGTAATGCAGGTCTAACGCATTTTATGACTGCATTATCTGCGTTATTTCCTGCAGGTGAGAAGTTCTTTATAGACAGTGTACGTGCTGTGCGTTATCACCCAATGCTGAAAGACAATGTAGATTTACAGAAAGAAATCAGTGCCTTCATTGGACAAGAAGCCATGCACACGCATGAGCATGTCGGTTTTAATGCCTCTGCACAGAAATTTGGGCATGATGTTGATACTTTGGATTGTTATACAGATACTGTGATTCAAACTACACGCAAATTTATGGCAAAGTTGGCTAAACCGATTGGCATTACACAGAAAATGGTAGATTTAACTGCGACCACTGCGCTAGAACATTTCACAGCTACGATTGCCTCACAATTATTGACCAATTCACATATTCAAGAATTGATGACCGATGACACCATGAAAACTATGTGGTTGTGGCATGCGATTGAAGAAAACGAACATAAAGCTGTTGCGTATGATGTATTTGAAGGTGTGTTTGGCAAAGGTCTGAAAGCCTATGCACTACGTACAAGTTCTTTGGTTATTTCGATGCTGACTTTATTTTTTGTACAAAACTATTTTTTGTGGCGTTTACTAAAACAAGACAAGCAGTTGAATTTGGAAAATTTACGCATGATTTATCGTTATGCCTATAGTCCATCTAAAGGGATTATTACAGGCATGGGCAAAGAAATGTTGTTCTATTTCAAACCGAATTTTCATCCTAACGATTTTGATACCACAACATTATTAAATACTTGGAAAGCTAAATTAGGCTTTTAAACTTTTCCTTTTGGTCAGGCAACGTAAGTTGCCTTTTTTTTTGCTCGATTTTTTTGTCGTGAAATCTATAATGCCTACATCTTAGAACAGCACAAGATCATTTCTTATGATTCGTTTAATGCAAGCCCATGATGTCGCCGATGTGGTTGCGATTGAAAATTTGGTACAAAGTCATCCGTGGAGTGCCAAACAATTTGCCGAAGCGGTAGAGAGTTATCACAGTACCGTGATTGAACATGCAGGGAGAGTGGTGGGTTTTTGTATTTTGCAACCTGTGTTGGATGAAGCAAATTTGTTGTTGATGGCGGTGCATCCAAGTCAGCAAGGCAAAGGTTTAGGTTATCAACTGCTAGAACATTCTATTGCAGGTTTGAAAAACCAACCTGTGCAGATTTTTTTAGAAGTACGTGAAAGTAATTTAGCTGCGATAGCCCTGTATGAAAAGTCAGGTTTTCATCAAATTGATTTACGTAAAAATTATTATCCTAAAACGGATGGCACACGGGAGCATGCCATTATTATGGTGAAATCTTGTAGCGATGATTTTGCCAGTTTGTTTAAGTGAATCTGATCGATGCAAAAATCAGTATTGCATCATTACATTTTTATTTGATGATGGAGTTATTCCAGCCTAAGGGCAGCGTGGTCATTAAGGAGTTTCCCAATTGCTGCACCTCATCGGTATTTAGGCTGCGGTTAATGCGTCGCCATTGACCATCAAGCAGTAGCTCAAGGGGCACATATTGCGATTTATAGTTCATTTTATTGGAATGTGGTACCCAATAACCTAAGTAAACATATTGCAGTCCCAAATGCTGTGCCTGTTCAATTTGTTTTAATACCGCAAATGTTCCGAGTGAGCGACGACTTTCGTCTGGGTCAAAAAAGGTATAGACCGCAGAAATACCATCATCTAAATAATCACAGGTCGATACTGCAATTAAGCGATCATCTTGCCAAACCTCTAAAAAGAAGCTGCTGGTACAACTGTGGATTAGGAATTTTTCAAATTGGTCACGGCTGGCAGGGAACATATCGCCATCGGCATGTCGTTCATTGATATAGCGTTCATACAGCGCATAATGCAAATCACCTGCATCTTGTGGCTTGGTGATTTTGATTTGTAAATCGTGATTGCGTTTCCAAGCTTTTTTTTGGGTGCTGTTCATTTTAAATTCAGCGACAGGAATACGCGAAGAAAGGCATTGGCGGCACAAATGGCATTCAGGACGATAGACAAAATCGCCACTGCGACGAAAACCGACCCGAGAGAGTTCAGACAAAGTCAGCACATCAATTTTATGTGCAGGGTCTAAAAAAACCATCCGCGCAGATTTTTCGGGTAAATAGCTGCAATCATGCGGCGGAGTAATGTAATACTGCAAATCATTTAGCAGGGATTTTGGGTGATATGAATTCATTTTCAAGATCCCTCTCTGTTATTGTCATTCAAGTAGGCGCGCATACTGCGCTATTGTTTTACTTGAAAATACACTGTCCTGATATTTTTTCCAATTGATTGCAGGTTGTTTTACAACATCTTGTAACGATTTAAGATAGTCTTGGCGAGAAAGTGTACATGCTCCGAGACTGATTAAATGGTCATTGATCAATTGGCAGTCAATCCAAGGCAATTGTTGTTCTTGTCCGAGCAGCATCAAACTATAAAATGCCATTTTGGAGACATCGGTACGATGGCTAAACATGGACTCGCCAAAACAGCCTTTACCAATGCTGACCCCATATAAACCACCGACCAAAAGATCTTGATCCCAAACTTCTACACTATAGCCATAACCTGCTGCAAAAAGCTGACAATAACCTTGAATGATCTCTTCAGAAATCCAAGTTTCATTGGCGTAGCTACGGGGCAAGGCACAATTGCGAATCACCTGTTCAAAGGCATGATTGATAGTAATGCGATAATCTATTTTTTTCATGTTGCGGATTAAAGACTTACTCGGCTGATAATGTTGCGGAATAATTACGCAACGTGGCTCAGGACTCCACCAACAAATGGGATCACCCTCTGAAAACCATGGAAATAAGCCATGTGTATAAGCTTCATAGAGCGTAGAAGGGGAGAGGTCTGCACCTACACAAATCAAGCCTTCACCTTCAGGATCAACTTCAAGGGGATCAGGGAAAATGAATTGTGAAGCTGGGAGTGTGTGCATATTAATTGCCGTATGAAGTTTTGCGATGAACTTGATTTCATCATACCTAAAAATGTCGTGATAAAAAAACCGCTCAAGGAGAGCGGTCTTTAAACTTAGTCACTAAATTATTCACCAAGTGCATCTAAATATTTTTCTGCATCCAATGCAGCCATACAGCCTGAACCTGCAGAAGTAATCGCTTGGCGATAAATGGAATCGGCCACATCACCCGCAGCAAATACGCCAGCCACAGAAGTTTGTGTCGCATTGCCTGCAGTGCCGCTTTGTACTTGGATATAACCATCACGCAAGTTTAATTGACCTTCAAACATGCCTGTATTTGGTTTGTGACCAATTGCAATGAATAAGCCAGACACATCAACATCTTGAGTAGAGCCATCAGTGGTTGATTTTAAACGTACTGAAGTTACGCCTGTGTTGTCGCCCAAGACTTCATCAACTTGGTTATTCCAAAGAATACTGATTTTGCCTTCTTTTTCTTTGGCAAATAAATGATCTTGCAAGATTTTTTCAGAGCGAAGTGAATCACGACGATGCACCAATGTCACGTGTGATGCAATGTTAGACAGGTATAATGCTTCTTCAACAGCCGTGTTACCACCGCCAACGACCATCACTTTTTGGTTTTTATAGAAGAAACCATCACAGGTGGCACAGGCACTTACGCCTTGACCCATAAATGCTGCTTCAGATTCTAAACCTAAATATTGTGCAGTCGCACCTGTGCAAATGATTAAAGCATCACAGGTAAATTCTTCCATATCACCTTTCAGTACAAATGGGCGCACATTCAGGTTTACTTCATTGATATGGTCATACACGATTTCTGTGCCAAAGCGTTCCGCATGAGCTTGCATACGTTCCATTAACGCTGGGCCTGTTAAACCTTCAGGATCACCTGGCCAGTTATCAACTTCCGTAGTTGTGGTGAGTTGACCACCCAATTGTAAGCCTGCAATTAAAGTCGGTTTTAAGTTGGCACGTGCAGCATATACTGCAGCACTATAACCTGCAGGGCCTGAACCTAAAATAATTAAACGTGAGTGACGAGCGCTCATGCACAGCATCCTTTTTTTATTTAGAAATTTATGGAATTATACGTGAAACAGGATGAGTTTGCTGTGTGATTAAAGTTGATATTACTGATCATGTAAATCGATTTGAGCTATATAGAAAAAGTTAACAACACACTTCAATAATCTTGCATCTTTTTCTAGGCAACACATGCATAATAGAAGGTCTGTTATAATTTATAGTTTGCTGTGTGGTGAAGCTTGCATCGTGAAATGCAACTTAAATGACACAGCTAAATGAAATACAGACGCTCCGAATCAGGTGGCTTTTTAAGACCATCGAACAAACAAAAAACATTGATGAAGAATTGGCGACAGGACAATATATGACTGCGGTGTCGGGTGCTTATGCACATCGCTTAATAGCGACATTATTTTTGGTCTCTTTTGGAATATATCTGTTCCTTGCAACGGTGACCTATACTCCATTTGACCCAGGTTGGATGCACATTTCCAGTGACACCCAACAGGTTTCAAATGCGAGTGGAATCGCAGGTGCGTGGATTGCCGATTTACTGTTTGGCTTTTTAGGTTGGGCGAGTCTGCTTCTTCCTGCTTATTTTTTTATTGAAGCCTTACAAGTCTGGTGGCCACGTAGTTTTTTAAACCGTCCATTTCGTTATGCTGCACAATTCTTCATTTTATTGGCAACAGCAAGTTTGCTGTATTTATTTTGGCAAGTACCTGCCGATACGTTAGACAATGCCTCAGGCGGCATCATTGGTTTTGAACTTGGGAAAAGTTTATCGCAAATTTTAACCATTTATGGAGCAACACTTTTTTTAGTCGTCTTTTGGATTTTCTTATTTACCCTCGCATTTGGGGTGAAGTGGAACAGAACGTGGGCAACTTTAAAAGCTACACCTGCTTATCTGCAAGATTTGTTCTATCGCAATGTACCTGAAGCAGAATCTGACTTTGACCGTTCTACACCACAGGTGAAAAAGACCGTTGTCGCTGCTGCACCTGTGGTTGCTGTTGAAGTGGCATCAACTGATTTAGAAGCAGCAAGTGAACCCGTGGTTGCACAGGCGAAAGAAGCTGAAACAACTGCGCCACATCCTGCGGCAGAGCGTATGTTTAATCACATGCAGCAACGTGAAGAAGAAGAGCAACAGGCGCAGCAACAGCTATTGGTGCAAGATGAAATTGATGATGTTGAGTTAGAAAAAACCATCGAAAAGGCGCATCGCTTAGAACAAGACAGCCAGCGTATTGTTGCGACAGGCGAAGTGTGGCGTGCTTTACAAGAAAATACCGACAGTCAGCATAACCAAGACATTCATGCATTATTAC
The DNA here is from genome assembly GCF_013420785.1 of Acinetobacter sp. YH01011. NCBI lineage: Bacteria > Pseudomonadati > Pseudomonadota > Gammaproteobacteria > Moraxellales > Moraxellaceae > Acinetobacter > Acinetobacter sp. YH01011. The sequence goes on along the minus strand of NZ_VOYG01000015.1, from coordinate 74,473 downwards.
GTGCTTCTGAAGAACCAGAGCCACATCTACAATCGAATCCTTTTGATGAAGTGCGTCCTGCATCTACGGCATCTCAAGCCACTGCAAAATCTTCGTTAGATTGGGATGATGATCAAATTTTTGATGAATTGCTCGCAGCAGTTCCGCAAGGCAAAGCTGCAAGTGATTTACACAGCCCATTCCAAAACAGCGGGGCAATGGATACTTTAGATGAGTCTGTGACCCAGCAAGAAACAGTGCATCCGCACTCGAATCCTACGGCTCACAATTTTAACGATGATCTCAGCAGATTTGAGTCAGATTTTAACCCGCCATCGTCAAGTGCTTCGAATACGCAAAATCATGCTGTACGCCAAGAGCGCCATTTGCAGCATGATTTAGACAGTTTAGATGACTTGTTGGTGGATGATCTTTTGGGTGATGAGTTACAGCAAGATGCATTTCAAGATCAAGCGCCTGTAGCGCGTAGTACCAGTAGCTATGCACAAAGTTCTGCTTTTGTTCAGGCACCTATTCAGACGGCAGCCACTGCCGCAGTGATGGCAAACGCAGCGACTGCTACACAGGCTGAACAAGCAGAAAAAGTGGCGTTATCCAAAGAAGCATTTATCGAAGCTTGGCAGGAAACCGCAGGCAAACCACTAGACGAAGATGACTTTGATTTTGATGCGCCGCTGACCGATGCACATGGTCGTCCGATGTCACGCGCCATGCAGGTTGCAGAAAAACGTCGTGATTTATCGCCATTACCGGGTTTGGATTTGCTTGATAAAGTCGATCCAAACAAAAAAGTGAACTTCACCGCAGAACAATTATCGCGCTTGTCGGAATTGCTGGAAATTAAATTACAGGAATTTAATGTCAAAGCCAAAGTGGTTGAAGCACAGCCTGGTCCTGTCGTGACCCGTTTTGAGCTGGATTTGGCACCTGGGGTCAAAGCTTCAAAAGTAACCAATATTTCTCGTGACTTGGCGCGTTCAATGTCGATGGCATCGGTACGTGTGGTCGAAGTGATTCCGGGCAAACCGTATATTGGCATTGAAGTACCGAATAGTTCACGTGAAATGGTACGTTTGATTGAGTTATTACAAACGCCTGCTTTTGAAGATCCAAACGGCATTTTATCTATGGCGATGGGGAAAGACATTTCAGGCAATCCTGTGATTACTGAATTGGGCAAAGCACCACACATGCTCGTAGCAGGGACAACGGGTTCAGGTAAATCAGTAGCAGTGAACTCGATGATTTTGTCGATGTTGCTGAAATACAAGCCTGATCAATTACGCTTAATTTTGATTGACCCGAAACAATTGGAACTCGCCAACTATAACGATATTCCACACTTATTGACGCCTGTAGTGACTGATATGAAAGATGCCGTCAGCGCTTTAAATTGGTGTGTCAATGAAATGGAACGTCGTTATAAGCTAATGTCTTTCCTGAAAATTCGTAAATTAAGCGACTATAACCGTAAGGTTGAAGAATCTATTGCCAATGGTGAAGATTTAATTGATCCAACTTGGAAGCCGGGAGATTCAGCAACGCAAGAACGTGCACCGCGTTTAACACCATTGCCATCTATTGTGATTGTGGCAGATGAGTTTGCAGACATGATCATGCAAGTGGGCAAGAAAGCGGAAGAAATGATTACCCGTTTGGCACAAAAATCACGTGCAGCAGGGATTCACTTACTCTTAGCAACTCAGCGTCCATCGGTGGATGTGATCACAGGTCTAATTAAAGCCAACATTCCAACCCGTGTAGCTTTGCGTGTGAACTCGAAAATTGACTCACGTACTATCTTGGATGCGGGCGGTGCAGAAGACCTGCTTGGTCATGGTGATATGCTATTTTTAGGGCCGGGTAAAATTGAGCCAGAACGTGTGCATGGCGCATTTATTTCGGATGATGAAGTCAACCGTATTTGTGATGCGTGGCGTGAGCGTGGCGATCCTGACTATGTCGATGAAATCTTGACGCCATTTGATGAAGAACCATCTTCACGTGGTTTTGAAGATGGTGAAGGCAGTCCAGACCGTGATGTGTTGTATGATCAGTGTGTAGCATTTGTTTTGGAAACACGTAAAGTGTCGACCTCATCTTTACAGCGCAAATTTAGCTTGGGCTATAACCGTGCGGCACGTATTGTCGATCAGATGCAAGAGCAAGGCATTGTGAGCGAGCAAGGAGCAAATGGGAAACGTGAAATTTTAGTGTAAAGCTTTCACTTTCTGTTTGATTTTGAATCAAGTAGTGCTATAAAAAAATCCCGCAATTCAATTGCGGGATTTTTTCTTTTTACACTCAATCTTTTTGGCTGAATTTAGCCAGAGATTGTGTTTAAACAGTTTAAGCAAACTTGGCTAAAACTGCTAAAAAACCATCTTTTTGACGTGGAAATTCAGCAATCACATCGTGAATACGCTGACCTTCAGGATTAGTGGCATTGACATCGCGACCATCGGCAACAAATTGTGTCAATAGACGTTCATAGTCACTTGGACGCATGTGTTTAAATGCGTGATAGAGTACGTGAAAATCTGCATTCACACCTGCAGGTGGAAGTTGATTCAAATAGGCAAATACACGTTCATCCGACCATGCTTCGTTAAAGGTCGCAGGTTGAGATAATGCCATGGCAATCTCCTTTATATTCTTTTGAAAAAATAGGGCAAAATAACTAGTGTTATTTTGCCCTGATTCAATTTGCTTGACTAATCAGTATTCAGATTATCGCTCTTCAGGCAAATTGATATTCATTTCCAACATTTCAATATTGGCTTCTGAACGCACAGACATTTGAATATGTTGTTCATCGACACCACGCACGTAGCGATTTACCACTTGCATGATTTCTTTTTTCATCTGATCAATTTTGTCTTGGCTTAAGCGTTTACCTAGACCTTGTTCAGAAGCAACAATCACTTTTAAGCGATCTTTTGCTGTTTGTGCGCTAGATGGCTTGTCTTCACCGCTAAATAATTTGCTCCAAAATCCTGCCATGTCTACGCTCCAAATAATCGTGCTAACCAACCTTTCGGTTTTGTTTCAATATGACGAAACGGACGTTCTTCACCCAAGAAACGTGCAACTAAGTCATCATACGCCTGACCTGCAGCAGCATCGCTATACAGAATGACAGGTTTACCTTCGTTAGATGCTTGAAGTACGCTCTTACATTCAGGAATCACGCCTAAAGTTGGTACACGTAAAATATCTTTAGAAATGTCGTCAATGGTTAGCATTTCTTGTTTATCGGCACGTTCTGGGTTGTAACGTGTAATACACAAGTGCTTACGCACACGACCTTCATTTTGTTCTACTTTTTTGGTTTTGCTGTCAAGCATACCAATAATACGGTCAGAGTCACGTACTGAAGAAATTTCAGGGTTAGTCACAATAATCGCTTCATCGGCATGGTACATTGCAAGAATGGCACCGCGCTCAATCCCTGCAGGTGAGTCGCAAATAATGTAATCAAACTCTTGTGCCAACTCATCCATAATACGTGCCACACCTTCATCGGTGAGGGCATCTTTATCACGGGTTTGTGAAGCTGGAAGAATATAAAGGTTTTCGATATCTTTATCGCGAATTAATGCTTGTTGTAAACGCGCTTCATTATTTAATACATTCACAAAATCATAAACAACGCGACGTTCACAACCCATAATTAAGTCAAGGTTACGTAAACCCACGTCAAAATCGATAACAACAGTTTTGTGACCACGTAGGGCTAAACCTGTTGCAAAAGATGCACTTGTAGTGGTTTTACCTACGCCACCTTTGCCTGATGTTACGACAACAATTTTCGCCACCGAATCCACTCCTGTTATGGTTTAAATTCCCCTATATTTTTTGGGGATTTTTGGTGATTATTTATACATTAAAATTGTAGAGCTTCAAATACAAGCTCTTGGTTATCATTTAAGTAAATATGCACAGGTTTTTTAGTCACATGCTGAGGAATATCGTCCGCCACGCAATACGTGCCTGCAATAGATACCAATTCTGCTTCTAGGGAATGACAGAAAATTCGTGCCGCAATATTCCCGCCCGCGCCGGCAATGACTCTACCACGTACACTACCATAAATATGTATATTTCCTGAAGCAATCACTTCAGAACCGCTGTTGATGCCTGCGGTTAAAATAATGTCGCCCTGATGTTGTACCAAGCATTGACCTGTACGCAAAATTTCATCGTGATAAGACGTAATATGCGCTACAGCAGGTGTAGTTTCAGCAACTTGATTTTCCGTCTGTTGCTGTTCTGCCGCAGGTTCAGGTTTTACTTCAACCACTTGTTCTTTGGTGGCTTTCACTTCCTGCAATGGACGGTCTTGCGGGATGACAGGGAACTGAATAGCACGTGCCTGATCTGCCATAATGCCTTCAGTCACAGCAATTGGCTGTGCTTCTAGGCTAATTAGCAATTGAATTAGCGCAATCAATTCTTGTTCGACTGAACTTTCAATGACCACCAAAACCCCTGGTGGAAATGATTTTTGCAACATTGGGCTTAGTTGCTGGCGGATCGCATCATGATCATTGGTGTCTAAGCTAATGCGAATCGCATTGACCAATCTGCCTTTTATCCGTATGTCAGCCATAATAATTCCTTAACACTTCTAACTTTGCTGGTTGTTGAAGTCATCTTATAAATAGAGCAAATCCTAGAACAAATTGGGTGAATTCTCTAGTTCAGTTACTAAAAATATTTCACATTGTTTTAGCTAAAATTATCGAAAGACCTTTATGAAATATCGTGTTGTTGTCCTTCATTTAAAATTTGTTGCCATTGTTTAACTTTTACTTGTTTGCGAATTGCTTCTAAACTTTCAAATATCGCTGATTCCACTAATTTATCAATATGCTGATTATGTTCAATCTCAATCTGACTAATTTTTTCAGCAATCATTTGATAAGTTGGATTTTGTACTTGTTGATGCTGCTGTGCAAAAGGTTCAATTAAACCTTGGGTGATATTTTCGCCCAATCGTTGTCCGATACTTTGAATTTGCTGTTCAATACGTCCACCGACCAATGGAATCAGGCGCAGCAATTGCGTCAGTTCAGGCGTATCTTCAATGGCTTGATTCACCACCAACCCGACATTTTTCGCAATCATGTGACGCTGCATTTGTAATTCTTTGCCTAAGGATTCCTGCAAAATATCGGCTAGGGCAATCGCGAGTAATTGACGATGATGCTCGACCAAATCATCAATAAATTGTTTGTGAGTGGTACTGGTGGTCAATTCACGTTGCACACCATTAAGTACTGTGAGCACCACACGGCTACTCAGTTCTTCCATTAGCAAGTTGTAGTAAAAGTTGCCGCGTTTATACCAACTGTCTGGAATGACTTTATAGCCATGGCTATGCAGGTTGTAACCAATCGCGATGGCACGTAATAAACGTAAAAAACGCAATTGCGGAATAATTGCAAGAATTTCATACCAGTGAATAAACGGGAAAAACCACCAACGCTGATGATGTTTGAAAATAATTGCAATACCCCAACGCACGCCCAACTCTACAATTAAAAACGTGGTAAACCAGCCTTCGGTAATCACCACCCAAGGGCGCAATTCTGTTCGATAAAACTGTAAAATTTCAGGTAGACGAATAAAATCGAACAACCATTCGCCAAAATCACTCATTAAAATGGCATTGGCACTTAAACAGAACAAGTTAAAGATGATTAAACCCATCAAAAACAAGTCATAAGCCAAGGCAATTTTCCATCCCCATGAATCTTTACGCAGGGGATGAAAAGAGGATTTGATGACAGGTTCTTCAGACTTTTTCATGGCGTACCTGAATGGTTATGCAGTCGGAGCTGCAAGTTTTTGTTGCATGCTTTCAATCAATTGATCTTTTTCCAGCCACAGTTCATGCACCCATTGCTGAAAACGCTCACGATATTCAGTATCATCTTCGTAATTGCCGCCCAACACCCAAGCTGGAATATTAATTTTGCGTAAATTCACCGCAATGCGCGGCACCTCACCTAACCAAAACTCGCTATAGCCCGGCACGCCATCTGGGTACACAATGGTCATATCTACCAAGGCATCAATTTGATCACCCAAAATATTCAATGCCAAAGCTAAACCACCAGCTTTTGGCTTTAATAAATGTTGATAAGGCGATTGTTGTTGATCATGTTTTTCTTGGGTAAAGCGTGTGCCTTCTAAATAATTCAGCAGGGTAAAGGGCTGACTTAATAACTGTTGGCAGGCTTTACGCGCTTCTTCCATATCGCGGTCTTTCAGCTCAGGTTTTTTGGCAATTTGTGCTTTGCTGTGACGCTTCATCATTGGGAAGCCTAAAATTTTAAAGGCTTGTCCTACAAAGGGAATAAAGATCAGTTCCCACTTGGTAAAAAAGCGGGTCAATGGCATACGGGTTAAGCCAAAATACTGATTTACTGTGGTATCGACCCAACTTTGATGGTTACAGGTCATGAGATAACGACCTTGCATGCTCAGTTGCAAATCTTCATCAATGCTGATATCCCATTGGGTATTGGGTAATACATGATCAATCAGCCAGTTGTTTACACTGAGCCAACTGTTGGTAATTTGAATATTGGTTTCATCGACCTTACGTGACTGCTTTAACAGTTTGGTTAAGCCCAAAGCCAACACAGGAGGGCCGTGAAAAAATGTACTGCCAGTGATGACTGTACCCACGGTGAGACCTTTTGTGATTTTTTTTAATAAAGGGTGTTTCTTTGCTTGCGATGACATATAAATCAATCCTGAAGATAAATCGTCCAATGCGTCACGTGTTTGTAGATGACTCCAATATAAATGTTGTTTTTAAAATAAAAAAGTGTTGAAGTGAAAGTGTGTAGAAATTGTGATGAAGTTATACCAAGATTTGTACATGATCATGTATATTTGTAAGTAAAAGTTTTTTTATTAACAAAAAATCAATGGTCTAAGTATATTTTTTCATTCAATATTCAGCATATACAACAAAACACAAGTAAGGAGGCATGCCATGCGTGCATTAGCAATTTCGGCAGCAGTCGTAGGGGCAATGGTTTTAACTGGTTGTCAAACGACTGGTAACAACCTTGGTGGTATGGAATATGACAAAACTGCGTTAGGCACAGTAATTGGTGCTGCTGCAGGTTATGGGGTCTCTAAAAGTAACGCAAATACAAGTGCACAAAACAACCGTGCTGCAGCAATTGGTGCTGTAGTGGGTGCTGCTGCGGGTGTTTATCTTGACAATAAAGAAAAACAACTTCGTCAACAAATGGCTGGTACAGGCGTAGAAGTAAACCGTAATGCCGATGGTTCTGTTGGCTTGATCATGCCGGGTAACATCACGTTTGATACTAACAAATCAAACATCAAACCAAACTTCTATTCTACCTTGGACAAAGTAGCGCAAACGCTAACCCAAGATAACAAGAGCGGTATTTTGGTAACAGGTTTTACTGACAGCACTGGTAACGACGCAATCAACATTCCATTGTCACAAGCACGTGCACAATCGGTTGCAAACTACTTGGCTAGCCGTGGTGTATCAACTTCACGTATTAATGCACAAGGTCACGGTGCTGCAAACCCAATCGCATCGAATGCTACTGCAGAAGGTCGTGAGCAAAACCGTCGTGTAGAAATCAGCATTTATGCAATCCAATAATCTGGCATTGTATAGATTGTAAAGAACCGCCTTCGGGCGGTTTTTTTATGCAAGCAATTTCTAGGGTCTACTCAGCAAATAGACAATGACGTCTAAAGTAGCATTTTAGATTAGTCATCTTTGGCGGAGATGACTATAATCGAGCTCGAACCGAAATAGAGGAAATACTATGACACTGGCAAGTCAGTTAAACGACAAGCAACTTGAAGCGATGAAATACACTCAAGGACCCTTGTTAGTGCTTGCAGGTGCAGGTTCAGGCAAAACTTCGGTGATTACCCGAAAAATTGCCTATTTGGTTAAGCATTGCGGGATTCCTGCGCATCGTATTACAGCGATGACTTTTACCAACAAAGCAGCACGAGAAATGAAAGAGCGTGTGACCAAATTGTTGTCACGTGAAGAAGCTAAAGGATTATCGGTTTCGACTTTCCACACCTTTGGTCTGAATTTATTACGTCATGAATTAAAACACACGCCGTTAAAAGCCAACTTCTCTATTTTAGATGCCGATGACTGCAAACGTATTCTGATGGATTTAATGCACCGCGATAATTTGTCGGGTGCAGAAAGCAAAGAATTGATTGCCAAAGCCATGAAGATGATTTCAGACTGGAAAAATGATCTGATTGCACCAGAGCAGGCGCATACCACCTGCGAAACGCCAGAAGACATCCAGTTTGCACATTTATATCAACTTTATGAACGTAATTTACGTGCCTATAACGCGGTAGATTTTGATGATTTAATTGTAATGCCGACACGACTTTTGCAAGAAAATGCCGAAGTGCGTGACAAGTGGCAAAACCGTGTTCGTTATTTATTGGTCGATGAGTATCAGGACACCAACACCGCACAATATATCTTGGTGAAATTACTTGTGGGCGTAATGGGGCAGTTCACTGCGGTAGGTGACGACGACCAATCGATTTACGCTTGGCGCGGTGCGAAGCCTGAAAATATGGCCTTGCTGAAAGATGATTTCCCGAATTTAAAAGTGATTAAACTTGAGCAAAACTATCGCTCGACCAGTCGCATTTTAAAAGCGGCCAACACCGTCATTGGCAATAATCCACATATTTTTGACAAAAAACTGTGGTCAGATAAAGGTCATGGTGAAGTGATTCGGGTAATTACATGCCGCAATGATGATGATGAATCAGAACGCGTGGTTAAAGACTTACTCACGCATAAACTGATGAATGGTAAAAGCTGGAAAGATTATGCAATTTTGTACCGAGGGAACTTTCAGGCACGTATTCTGGAAACCCAATTACGTCAAATGCAAATTCCTTACAAGCTTTCGGGGGGGCAGTCATTCTTCGCACGTGCTGAAATCAAAGACATCATGAGTTATTTGCGTCTGATTATTAACCCTGAAGATGACAGCGCATTCTTACGCATTATTAACACGCCTAAACGCGCGATTGGTCCTGTGACTTTGGAAAAACTAGGGCTGTTTGCACAGGAAAACCATTTGTCATTATTGGCTGCTGCAGGTGATCAGCGCCTAACCATGGCAATTCCGAAAAAAGCCACGACGCAGTTGGCAGAGTTTTCAGATTTTATTAGCAATTTTACGCGTAACTTATTGGAAGATGATGAACCTGTGCCAATCATCCGTCAAATGATGCTCGAAGCAGGTTATATCGACTACATTAAAGAGCAAGCAGCTACCCCTGCGCAGGAAAAAACCAAGCTAGATAATATCGAAGTTCTATATAGCAGCATCCAAAGTTTGATTAACCGTGCTGAAGATGTCGATGAAAAGAATATTGAAAGCGTGATTCGTAAAATGGTGCTGCTCGATATGCTCGAACAGCAACAGGAAGAAGAAGACACTGATAAAGTCAATTTACTCACCCTGCATGCGTCCAAAGGCTTGGAATTTCCGTACGTGTATTTGATTGGTTTGGAAGAAGAGCTTTTACCGCATAAAAACTCAATTGTGGCAGATACTGTCGAGGAAGAACGCCGTTTGATGTACGTGGGGATTACTCGTGCACGTCAGGGCTTAACCATTACTTTGGCAGAGCAGCGCAAAGCGGGCGGGCAAATGAAACAAATGACCCCAAGTCGTTTTTTGGATGAATTACCACAAGATGAATTGGAATGGCTCGGACGTAAGAAAAAGTTAGCCGGTGATGTCGATCCGAAATTACAGGCACAGCATTATTTGGAAAATTTACGTGCCTTAATCAAGCGCTAATTTTTTGAAAATACTTAGGGCATTGATGCAAGTACAGCATCAAATGGCACATCGAAAATCGAAAGAAAATTGAAAATTTAAAAACAGGATAAACTTCATGAAAGTTCAAGTTAAAGTCTTAGATTCACGTTTAGGCACAGAATGGCCAATGCCAACTTATGCAACCGCAGGTTCGGCAGGTTTGGACTTACGTGCTTGTGTAGACAGCAGCACCGTGATTGAGCCGGGTCAAACAGTCTTGGTCAAAACAGGTTTAGCGATTTATATTCAAGATACAGGTTTTGCAGGCATGATTTTGCCGCGTTCAGGCTTGGGTCACAAACATGGCATCGTGTTGGGGAACTTGGTGGGTTTGATTGATTCAGATTATCAGGGTGAATTGATGGTTTCGGTGTGGAACCGTAGCCAAACAGCATTTAGCTTAGAACCTGGTGAGCGTTTAGCGCAATACGTTTTGGTTCCTGTGGTACAGGCCAAGTTTGAACAAGTAGATGAATTTGTTGCCACCGAACGTGGTGCAGGTGGTTTTGGGCATACGGGCAAAAACTAAGTTACTTAGGTTTCAGCCTATATCGTTTGGTAAAGTTTTATCTGAAACTTTACCAACAATTCTTGAAAAGTAACGAAAGATGTACTAATAATGACAAGTAAATCACTAGCTCTGATGAGACCATTGCACATCTATTAAAAAATCTAATTAGAATTTTCAAAATATCTCGAGCCAAGATTTATTCACTTTATGTTGGCTCATCTTTGTAGTTGTAAGCCTATGAACAATCCACAAACACTTTTTCCTCAGCATATTTTTCGCGCTTACGACATTCGTGGCAAAGAAACTGTGCTGACCGCGAAATTGGTACACGCCATTGCACAAGGATTGGTGCAACAATATCAACAAGAAAAGCAAACTCAAATTAGTATTGGTTATGATGCGCGTTTAAATAGCCCCGCTTATGCTGAAATTATGCGCCAAGTCTTTCTTGCCCATCAATTTCAAGTGACGATGGTGGGTTGTTGTTCTAGCCCGATGTTGTATTTTATGGCACGACACACGGCAGGCAATGGCATTATGCTTACGGCCAGTCATAATCCAAAATCAGACAACGGCATTAAATGGATTGTGCAGGGCGAACCGCCAACCCCTGAAATGATTCAACACGTGGCACACGATGCAGCGCCATATTATTTAAATACCGATGCAGCACCATCCATCGCCTCACAACACGCCACCAATATTTCACATGAATTTATTGAAGATGCGTGTCAGCAATATCAGCAGGCAATGTTGAACGATATTCAACTGGCGGGCACTTTTAAAGTGGTTTTAGATGGGATGTATGGTTCGGCAGGTCATTGCGCTGCTTTGGTTTTGCAAAAAATGGGCTGTGAGGTGATTGCTTTACGCTGCGAAGCCAATGGTCATTTTCCAGAACATGCACCCGATCCATCACAAGAAAAACACTTACAACATTTAAAAGCTGCGGTGCGTGAACATCAGGCGGACATTGGCATTGCTTTAGATGGCGATGGTGATCGTGTCGTCCTCTTGGATGAACATGCCAATGTGCTTTCAGCAGATCGTTTGCTGTCTTTATTTGCAGAAATGTGTTTAAAAACTCATCCTCAGCATCAAGTGGTGTTTGATGTAAAATGCTCCACTATGGTGCGCAATACCGTGCGTGATTTGGGTGGCGAAGCGGTGATGATTCGCACGGGCAGTACCTTCTTGCGGCGTTATTTGGCGCAGTCGCAAGGCAAGGCTGTGTTCGGTGGCGAATACGCAGGACATTATGTATTCAATGATGGACGTGGTTTTGGCTATGACGATGGTATTTACGCAGCGCTGCGCGTGTTGGAATATTTAAGCCACAGTAATTACAGCAGCCTTTCGGCATTGATGCAGAAATACCCTGAGCGTTGCTGCACTGAAGACACGTATATCAGCACACGGAATATTGAACCGAGTGCGGTTTTAAATGATGTTGAAAGTTCTAGCCATCGCAGTGGTGCAGAATTAAGTAAAATAGATGGTGTAAGACTTGATTTTGAAGATGGATTTGGCATTATTCGAGCATCCAATACAGGCGAATATTTTACGGTGCGTTTTGATGCCGATAATCCATCACGACTGAATGATATTCGCGATACATTTGTTTCCATGTTAAGTGAGCGATACCCTGAAATCGCCCAAGACATTTTAGATGCTCAATAAGGAGAGGCGAATGCCACATCAACAGACTGGTATCGACAAAGCGCAAATTTTGACTGAAGCTTTGCCGTATATTCAACGTTTTGCGGGCAAGACCCTTGTTGTGAAATATGGCGGCAATGCCATGACCGATCCTGAGCTGGAAAGTTCTTTTGCTCGTGATATCGTGTTGTTAAAGACTGTAGGCTTAAACCCGATTGTGGTGCATGGCGGTGGTCCACAAGTGGATTCTATGCTCAAGCAATTGGGACGTGAGTCTGACCGTATTGATGGCATGCGTGTCACCGATCCTACGACTATGGAAGTCGTAGAAATGGTCTTGGGTGGTAGCGTCAACAAATCTATCGTCAATCTGATTAACCAACATGGCGGTCGTGCCATTGGTTTGACGGGTAAAGATGGTAACTTGATTCGCGCACAAAAATTATTGATGCAAAAAACTACTGAAACAGGCGAAGTACAACAAATTGACCTTGGTTTGGTGGGTGAAGTGGTGGGTGTCAAAACCGACGTGTTGGAAATGTTTACCAGCAGCGACTTTATTCCAGTGATTGCACCTTTAGGTGTCGATGATGCAGGCAATACCTATAACATTAATGCCGATTTAGTCGCAGGTAAAGTTGCCGAAGCATTGGGTGCGGAAAAGTTAATTTTGCTGACCAATATTACGGGTGTATTAGACGAAAATAAAAACCTGTTAACTGGTTTGACTACGCAGGAAGTAGATCGTTTAATTGATACAGGCGTGATTTACGGTGGCATGATTCCAAAAGTGGGTTGTGCATTGGATGCAGTTAAAGGCGGTGTAATCAGTGCACATATTGTAGATGGTCGTGTGCCACATGCTACTTTATTGGAAATCTTTACTGATCATGGTGTGGGAACATTAATTACCAACCGTGTCCAAACGCGTAAATAAAACTCTATAAGATGATCCCTAAAAGAGCTTCACAATTGAAGCTCTTTTTTATGTCAAATTTACGGCAAGAAACTGAAATTTTGTTGATTCAGCATCCTTGAAATTGCTTTGCACCTATCCTGCAATCTTAAAATTGTAGTCGCTAAAATCGCGGTCATCATAGTGTCATGCTGCTGTCCTAGTGTAGGAGAAAACATGAGGTATCTATGATGCTACAAAAATTAAATCAGTATCGTCAGCAGTTTAGCTTTCCTATGGTTAAAGTGGGTAAAGCACAGAAAAAAAACAGCAAAGCTACGCAATATGCGTTTGAATGGGTTGAAAATTTAAAGCAACTACAAGAAGTACAGCGCTTTCGTGCACAGCAATTTTCCAAGCAATTTGGCATTGAATTTGAATCGGGTTTAGATCAGGACTTGTACGATTTTGGCTGTGAACACGCCGTACTCAGAGATAAATCTACGGGTGAAATTGTTGCTTATACTCGTTTAAAACTTTGGCAAGGGCATGAGCTAGCCAACAGTTATAGTGCGCACGAGTTTAAAATTATAGATGAGTTAGGGCATCTCTCGAATATTGTCGAAATGGGGCGTACTTGTGTGCATCCACGTTATCGTTCAGGCAAAACACTCTCTATTTTATGGCTGAATTTAGTGCCTAAAGTGTTATGGGAAATGCGTGCCAAACACATGATTGGCTGTGTCAGTATTCGTTTGGAAGGTAATGAAGCACGCGCGTATCATACCCATCAAGCGATTCAACAATTGGCAGAAAATCAACGCTGCGATATTCAGTCACAGCAGCCGTTTGAGCCAAGTTGTCCAAGTCATAGCTTTAGCCAAGATGAACGAATACCTAAACTGTTTGATGTTTATCTGAAAATGAATGCTAAGCTGTCTGAGCAAGCATTTTATGACCGTGAGTTTAACTGTCTAGATTATTTTGTTTTGTTAGATGTGAAACAAATGGCGAAACATTTTATTCGCCAAAAGAAAGTGAAAGCATCTTAACTAGAATAATTAAGCAGAGATTTCTACAGCACTGCATATCTATGAAGTGGTACTGTAGAAATCTATTTATATTTTTCAGATTTGAATTATCCACATGGCTGATGCACAATAATCAGATAATTTCATTATTTGTATAAAGATAAGGCCTTATGTGTCAGTTGCTTGGAATGAATTGTGCGACACCTACCGATATTACCTTTTCATTTCGGGGATTTTCGCAGCGCGCAGGAATCACCTCAGATCATTCTGATGGCTTTGGCATTGCTTTTTTTGAAGATAAAGCTTGCCGTTTATTTGTCGATAACCAGTCTGCAGTGGAATCACCCATTGCAGAATTGATCCGCAACTATCCCATTAAATCGCGTAATGTGATTGCCCATATTCGTAAAGCGACACAAGGCAAAATTAATTTAGAAAATTCGCATCCGTTTAGTCGTGAGTTGTGGGGACGCCAATGGATTTTTGCCCATAATGGTGATTTACATGACTTTCATCCACGTTTATCAGGTCGTTTTACCCCAGTGGGTAATACCGACAGTGAACGTGCATTTTGTTATTTGTTAGATCAATTGGTAAATCGTTTTGGTTATGATGAGCCTAGCCTGACGCAAATTTTTGACTTGTTAGCCGAAATTTCTCCTAAAATTGCAGAACATGGCACTTTTAATTTTTGTTTGTCCAATGGTCAGGCATTATTTAGTTATGCGGTGACCAAATTACATTGGTTGGTGCGTGCTTATCCATTTCAACCTGCACAATTAATTGATTTAGATGTTGAGGTCGATTTTAGCCAAGTTACTACAGCAGAGGATTGTGTGGCAGTGATTACCACTGAACCCTTGACTCAAAATGAAACATGGACAGCATTTCAGCCAGGTGAAATGATTTTATTTCAACATGGACGCCCAATTAAAACCCAAATGACACATATTGCGCGTTTGGAACGTGAGCGTTTAAATCCTGAATTAAGACGGATCACCAAAGCGGATCAATACTAATTTATACGGGTATGTGTGGTTGAAAAATATTCATTTTATTATTGTACAATTCAATTAAATCAAGAATGAAAATGTATAAATTGGTTAATTAATAATTGATTCTTTTAGTCGGGTATTTTTGTTAAAATTTATTTAAATCAATGTCTTGTGTTGTTTTTGTGCGATTTAAACCAATCCCTACCAATTCGCTTCATTTTTATTTATGGGAAATACGGCTACCATTCCGCAATGTGATTAATCATTTATTTCTGTAAGGTGGTCGTATGAAGATGAAATGGGTTCCAGAATACAACACTGGTATCGATGTGATTGACGATCAGCATAAACGTATCCTCGATTATATTAATGAAATTGTTGAAATTAGCGATGGTACAGATCGAGCACGTGTAAAGCAGATTTTAAATAATATTATTGATTACACCCAGTCGCATTTTACGTTTGAAGAATCATTACAAGAAGAAGCGGGTTATAAATACCGCGTACCACATAAACGTGTGCATGATTTATTCATTAAAAAAATTGAGTCTTATCGCGATCGTTTTGAAATGGGACAATCCATTGAAGGCGAATTGCATGAAGTCTTATCAAAATGGTTAATTAATCATATTCAACACGATGACGCCGATTATGTCGGTGCAGTGAAAGAGAATATGATGGGTATTATTAAGGAAAATGAGAAGAAGAAAGGTAAAGGCTGGTTCGCTCGTTTCTTCTCATAAGTCTGAAGCCATAAAAATGAAAGAATAAAAATTATAAATTTGCGCAGCAAGCTATCTAACGATAGTTTGCTTTTTCTTTTTTGAGGTTTTGCTTTTCCTTGATGACAAAGGCAAAATAGCCGTAGATTTTTATTAGGACAGCGTCATGCAGGACAATGCTATGTCACGATGGTTATCGCCGCTGATGGCATTTGGTTTATCATTCATTATTATTGCCACACTCGCACCAATGACAGGTATTCAGGTTGAGCGTCAGCTCGACTTTTGGTTGTTGTGGCTAGCAACTATGCTGATTTTGGCATTACCGATTACTTATTTGGAAATTGCCTTAGCCAAACGCTCAAAAACGACAGCATTACAAGCACTTTTAAGTTTAACCCGTGATGCCGATGCTTCTCAAAAATGGCGTTTGGTGGGCTGGCTTGCAGTGGTGTTCATTCCATTTTTAGCAGGCGGTTTGTTGTCTAATGCTGCGCAAATTTTAAATCAATATGCCGCTGCAGACTTGGCTAGTCATGTCTTGTTTGTGATTGTGGCTATTTTCGCACTGGCATTGTCATTAGTGCCGCGTCAAATTTTATTGCTATGTACCGCTGTTGCTGTTGTGGCGGCTTTGGTTTTAGCAATGGTGATGGGTTCAGAACTCCCTGCATGGCAAGTCACCTCAATTGAGTTTAGCGAATGGGGCAGTGCAACCGTTTTGGCTTTGGTGGCCAGTGGTTTAGGCATGGGCTTGTACTGGCAAACTAGTTTGCCGCAAGTACAGCAACAATCTGCAGCAACTTCAACGGTATTGCCAATTTGGATTGCTCAGCTATTGGCAGTCGTTGCTTTTGCATTCTTTGCCGTGCAAGCACAAATTCCAGCGTTGGCTTTGGTGGTGGCAACTGTTGCAGCAGCAGCGGTTCTATTGCAATTGGCACGTGAACAATTGGCACAACGTCAAATGGCGGTTGCGATTCAGTGGGTTGTATTGATTGCAGCAACTTTGGTTTGGGCAATTCCTGCCATTGGTCCTGTATTTAATTTTGCCTTATTGCTTTGGGGCTTAGTTATTTGTTTGATTTACGCAATTTTTGCAGGCTGGATTATGAAAATCAGCCATTTGCGTAAAGCCATGAACTTTAGCAGTGAAGCCTTTTATAACATTTGGCGTATTGCGGTACGTGTGGTGTTACCTGTATCTATCGTAGTGGCGATGGTGGCGTTAATTGGACAGTGGATCGCATGATTCAAGTGGCGCAGGTTTGGGTGGCGTATGCCACACCAGAACAACAATGGCATGTGGCAGTCGCATTTCAGCAGGGTATGACTGTACTGGATGCAATTCAGCAAAGTGGACTTATGACAGCGACGACTTTGCCTGAACCGTTGATGCTGGGTATTTTTGGTGTGCGGGTTGAGCCGCAGTATGTATTACAAGCAGGTGATCGGGTTGAGATTTATCGTGCTTTGACCATTAACCCGAAAGATATTCGTCGTAAACGTGCCGCAAAGAACCCAGTAGGGCGTTATGCCAAAAGCAATCGCTTGAGACAATTGCAATGATTTAAAAAACCCCTCAGATGAATTTCAGTGAGGGGTTTCTTTTTATTCTAAAGCGGCTATAGTGGTGGCGCGTTGAGAATCGCTTCTTTCGATCCTGGTAGGCCTGGTTGAGATTCTGGAATCGTTTCCAATCCTTCAACTTTTTCTACAATACCATTTTGATTGAAAAAGATTTTCAAATGCTGACCATGCGCGGCAGGGATCTTGGCTTTTTTAGCATAAGTTCCTGGGATATAGTTGTAAATGTAGTCCCAACGTAATGGATTCATCGGGTCGGCGATGGTAGGACTGCCCAGCAAAAAGCGGACTTGTTGATGACTCATACCGACTTGGACTTTAGACGCTTGAGCTTGGGTTAAAGGTGTACCCTGTGGAATATCGACTTTATAAACGCCCAAGGTCGAACAGCCTGCGAGCAGTGAAGTGACCAATAACGTCAACATGATTTTTTGCATTTTGCTACACTATCCCAAATTAATTATGATGCATTTGATCTTGATCCAGTGTTAGATCATACTGCATCTTAACTTTGTTGCATATTCCAACTTTAATTTTGTTGAGAGACCTTTTTTCATGCCTATTTCAAATCAAGAATTACGCAAAGCTGGACTTAAAGTTACCCTTCCACGAATTAAAATCTTAGAATTATTAGAAAATTCAAAACAACATCATTTAAGTGCAGAAGATATCTACAAAACTTTACTCGATCAGGGTGAAGATGTGGGTTTAGCAACTGTGTATCGTGTGTTAACACAGTTTGAAGCTGCAGGCATTATTGAGCGTCATAATTTTGAGAACAATCATTCTGTGTTTGAAATTATGCAGGAAGATCACCACGACCACTTGGTTTGCTTGAACTGTAGCAAAGTGGTTGAATTTATTAACGATACCATTGAAAAAGAACAGCATGATGTAGCTGAAAAATTTGGTTTTGAGCTCACAGGGCACTCGCTGAATTTATATGGTTATTGTGATGCGCCAGAATGTCGTGAAGCCTTACGCAAGAAATAATTTGCTGTAAGCATAAAAAATAGGCTTCCGTATGGAAGCCTATTTTGTTTGTGTTTAAGCGTTGTTGTGATGTTATTGCCCATCGAAGGTAATATTCGAAGTTGCATGTAACAAGCGCTCGCCACCTTCTTCTGCAAGTTTGATTTGTAGACGCAAATCGTTTGGCGAGTCGGCGTGTTTAAGTGCATCTTTGTAGCTAATTTGTTTGGCTTTATAAAGATCGTATAACGCTTGGTCAAAGGTTTGCATACCCAACTCACGTGAACGCTTCATCAGGTCTTTAATTTCGTGCACATCACCTTTACGGATTAAATCTGCAATCAGTGGTGAGTTAATTAAAATTTCAATCGCAGCACGACGTGAGTTGCCATCAATGGTTGGAATTAACTGCTGTGCCACAATTGCTTTCAGGTTTAGCGACAAATCCATGAACAACTGGTTATGACGGTCTGCTTCAAAGAAGTGAATAATACGGTCAATTGCTTGGTTAGCGTTGTTGGCGTGTAGGGTGGCAAATACCAAGTGACCTGTTTCGGCAAAGGCAATTGCATAATCCATGGTTTCGCGGGAACGAATCTCACCAATCAGAATTACATCAGGCGCTTGACGCAAGGTATTTTTTAATGCGATTTCAAAGGAGTCGGTATCAATCCCGACTTCACGCTGGGTAATAATACAGCCTGCATGTTCATGCACAAATTCAATCGGGTCTTCAATGGTAATGATATGACCTTTGGAATTTTGGTTGCGGTAACCAATAATAGACGCTAAAGAGGTCGATTTACCTGTACCTGTCGCACCTACAAAAATGATGATGCCACGTTTGGTCATCGCCAAATCTTTGAGAATAGGTGGCAGTTTCAAGTCATCCATGGTCGGGATTTTGGTTTCAATCCGACGGAGTACCATGCCCGGCTCATCACGTTGTTGGAATGCGCTGACACGGAAACGTGCTGTTTTTTCACGGTTGGTAATCGCAAAGTTACATTCACGGGTTTCGGCAAATTCCTTGCGCTGTTTTTCACTCATAATTGAGTTAAGCAGCTGACCGACAATTTCACCTGTAAGTTTACTTTTGGCTACAGGCACAATTTGTCCATGAATTTTCATGGAAGGTTCAACATCGGCTGTAATAAACAAGTCAGACGCTTTTTGCTGAATCATTAAATTCAGTAAATCATTAAAGTCCATCGCGTATCTCGAATTTTAAACTTATAAGAATGATTCAGGCTGTTTTGCAACCGTACGAGCCGTTTGTGGGCTAATCACACCGCGCGATACCAAGTTTTTCAAACTCTGGTCAAGGGTGGTCATACCGTAGTTGGCACCAGTCTGAATTGCCGAGTACATTTGAGCTACTTTGTTTTCACGAATCAGGTTACGCACTGCAGGAATACCAATCATGATTTCATGCGCAGCTACACGACCACCACCATTTTTCTTGAGCAGGGATTGTGAAATGACGGCTTGTAAAGATTCAGACAACATGGCACGTACCATGTCTTTTTCTTCGGCAGGGAATACGTCAATCACACGGTCAATGGTTTTTGCTGCAGAGGTGGTGTGTAGCGTACCAAATACCAAGTGACCCGTTTCAGCAGCAGTCAGTGCCAAACGAATGGTTTCTAAGTCACGCATCTCACCAACTAGAATAATGTCAGGGTCTTCACGCAGTGCCGAACGTAATGCTTCGTTAAAGCCATGCGTATCACGGTGTACTTCTCGTTGGTTAACCAAACATTTTTTAGATTGGTGTACAAATTCGATTGGGTCTTCGACGGTCAGAATATGGTCGTAGCGATTGTCATTAATAAAGTCAATCATCGCGGCAAGTGTGGTTGATTTACCTGAACCTGTTGGGCCTGTCACCAATACCAAACCACGTGGATATTCACAAATATCTTTAAAGATTTGTCCCATGCCTAAATCTTCAAGGGTCAAAACTTTAGAAGGAATGGTACGGAATACTGCACCTGCACCACGGTTTTGGTTAAATGCGTTCACACGGAAACGAGCCACGCCTGGGACTTCAAAAGAAAAGTCCGTTTCTAGATTTTCTTCATAATCACGACGTTGTTTATCATTCATAATGTCGTACACTAATTTGTGTACTTCTTTATGTTCTAATGCTGGTAAGTTAATTCGACGAATTTCACCATCCACACGAATCAGTGGTGGCATGCCCGCAGATAAGTGTAAATCCGAAGCGCCGTTTTTAGCGGAGAACGCCAATAATTCTGTAATATCCATGAAAGTCCCCGAGATCAATTAAATCTTAATTATTTTGATAGAATAATACGGCTTTCCATCAGCTTAACCAACTGTTAGTTGCTGGACAAGGTAAAAAAAGATGAATGAAATGAGAAATGCATCAATGAATAATCTGCAGCTTATGCGCACTCAGGTTTTGCAACAAATTCAACAGGCATGCCAGTTGGCACAGCGCGAGCCAAATACGGTGCAATTGTTGGCAGTATCTAAGACTCATCCGAGTGAAGCCTTGCGTGAAATGTATGTGACAGGGCAGCGCGCTTTTGGCGAAAATTATTTGCAAGAAGCTTTGGATAAAATGCAGGCCCTGAGTGATTTAGAAATTGAATGGCACTTTATTGGGCATGTGCAGCGCAATAAAACCAAACATTTGGCAGAAAAATTTGCATGGGTGCATGGGGTAGATCGTTTGATTATTGCCGAGCGTTTATCGAATCAGCGCGATGCTCAACAAGTGTCCCTGAATATTTGTTTACAAGTAAATATTGATGCGCAAGACACGAAGGATGGTTGTCAGCCGAGCGAAGTTGCAGAATTAGTCCGACAGATCAGCCAATTACCGCATTTAAAACTACGCGGTTTGATGGTGATTCCTGCACCTGATCATCCTCAAGCTTTTCAAGATGCCAAACAATTGTTTGATGCAGTGAAAGCACAACATGCACAACCTGAAGATTGGGATACTTTGAGTATGGGGATGTCGGGCGATTTAAATGCCGCAATTGCAGCAGGTTCAACTATGGTACGGATTGGTACAGCATTGTTTGGCGCACGTGACTATTCCAAGGCTTAATTGCTAGATGAACAAAGAATCTGCCAAGATTTTGCAAACATTATCTTGTACGTTTTGGCTGACATGAAATGCGGAATTTTGCGGCTAGTGCTGAAGGTTGGATTTTCTTAATATGAACTTATCGGGAATCAGGGAGTTTCCTAAATAAGAAGAATAAGAAATAGAACAACACGGAAGTGCTTGGTACGACAGGAGTTATACCAAAAACTGAATCTAGAAAGCCTCGACAGGATGTCGAGGCTTTTTTAGTTATGTATGCTGTAAAGCTGTCAAAGTTTTGGCTTGTGTAGATTATTTTTAATAACCTTCACTATTTTTAGAAAGCGCCACTCCCGTCCAGTAAATAGGTGAAGTAGACATTCAAGATTTATTTTCTATCCAGATTCGAATACGGGCAATCAGTAAAAATAGCAAAAAACAGAACTGAAAGAAGCCTGTGAAAATGATGGTCCAACCGCTATTTCCAGGTGTTTTTCTTGCATCCAACTCAATGACTAAAGTGCAGACGGTGAGAATGATTTCAAAAATTAAAACCGCTTTAAAAACCCAAGGTTTAGGGAAACGTATTAACCATGTGAGAAAAATAATACTTAAACTGGGCAATACAGCAAAGAGAATAATCGTTTTTATATCCATAAAATTAAGTACTTAAAGTGTGTGTGATTTTAAAATAAATTCAATACAACTTCATGGAAGCCTAAAATCTGAAATCTCACAGTCATCTCAATAATTCTTCAATCGACAAATAATCTTCAGATTTTAGGCAGTATTGGCTTTAACCCACCACATTGATTTCACTTGCCCCTGCACCCACTGGTTTGACTTGAATTTGCACAGGAATTCGTTCGTGCATTTCCTGAATATGCGAAATCAGCACCACTTTACGTCCCTGACTTTGCAGATGGTCTAAGGCATTCATCACCATGTGCAAGGAAGTCGGGTCGAGAGTGCCAAAGCCTTCATCAATAAATAGCGATTCCAGTTTCATTGAGCCAGATGCCATATTGGCAATTGCCAGTGCCAAAGCTAAAGAAACCAAAAAGGTTTCGCCACCCGATAAAGACAGAACAGGGCGAATTTCACTGTTCATGTCTAAATCAATAATCGCTAACCCCAAACTGTCTGGAATACGATGCAATTGATAACGCGAACTCAGTGGTAGCAATTGCTGATTGGCGTATTCCACCAAAATATCCAAGTGATGTTCTTGGGCAATTTTCTTAAATTTTGTCCCTTCTTTATGCCCAATTAAATCGTAAATACGTCCCCAACGATATTCTTCAGCTTTGATATTTTCAATTTGAGTTTGATAGGTAGCAAAAATCCCTTGATTGGTGCTATTCAGGCGTAGCTGTGCCTCAATCTCATTATAGTTTTGCTGTTGTTTGGCTTTGTCTGTTTGCAGCGCTGCCAGTTGCGTGGTGACCTCGTCAAAACTCAGTTGTGGCTGTTGCTTTAAGTGTTTTTGATATTGCTCTTCCAATGTTTGCCAAGCCGTTTTAGCACTCTCCAAACTGTTTTGTTGTTGCTGCAGCATGTTGCGTATTTGCTGATGTTCGGCATAAGAAATCTGTAAACATTTATCAATGATGCTGGCTTGAAAATGCGTGTGTGTCGCTTGCCACGTTGCAATGTGTTGCTGACATTCAGTGTGTTGCTGCATGCGCTGTTGAATTCTACTATCCAAACCATGTTTTTGCAGTTGTAAGTCTTTTAACACCTGTTCTGCTTGATTAAGTACAGTTCGTTGTGTGCTAAGTGCAAGATTGAGTTGCTGTTGTTGCTGATCTAAAGCCTGCTGCCATTCTTGATAGGTCTGATATTCACATCCCGCATGAGTTCTTGTAAGCTGCTTAATTTGATCACGCAGCTCACTTCCTGCAGTTTTAATCTGCTGCAGTTGTAGGGTTTTCTCTGCATGTTGCTGTTGTAAAAATAGCAACTTTTCTTGCACTTGCTGCTGTTGTTGAGTCAGTTGTTCAATCGTTTTGCTCAGTTGAACTTGCTGCTGCTGCAAGTGATGACGTTGCTCTAACTGTTGTAAGGCATTTTGATAGTATTCAATCGGTTGATTGAGCCAAGCGTGTCTTTGTTCTGCATCTAAAAGCGACAAAATAGGCTGTAAACGCTGAGCGAGGTCTTGGCGTTGTTGAATAGCATATTTGAGTTGTTCTGCCTGCTGTGCAGCATTGCGCCATTGTTTCAGGGTATCGTTTGCTTGTTGAATACTCTGCTGCAAGTGTTGAGTGGATTGATGTGTTGTTGCCCAATGTTGCTGTACGTGTTCAATTTGCTTTGCAACAGGCAGCGCTGCATCCAAATCTAAAGATAAGGATGTTGCAAGCTGTTGCACCAATGTCTGTTGTTGTTCAAGTTGCTGTTGCAGTTCAAGACTGCGTTGTTGTTGTTGATGATAAGTTGCATCGTATTGACTGCGAGCACGCTCCAATTGTTGTAGCTGTTTTTGCGCATGCTCAAATTCAGTTTTGGCCTGCTGCAATTGCTGATCCTGCAATTGGTTTAAAGCGTCACTGAGTAAATTTTCATGCTGAATAAACGGATGTTCATGGCTGCCGCAGACCATACAGGCTTCATTCGGTTTTAATTGGGCACGTAAATCCTGCACACTTTGATGCTGCAATAAACGCTGCTGTTCAAAGATCTGCTGTAATTGTTGCAAGGCTTGTTCAGTAATTTGCACTTGCTGCTGTTGGGTTTGAATTTGAGTCTGTGTCTGCTGTTGCAGACTTAAAGTTTCTTGCTGACGCTGTTGTAACTGCTCAAATAGGGTGGTCTGTTGTTGCCATTGTTCAAGTGCCTGTTGCAAGCGCTCTAAAACATGCACACTCTTTAAAGCATGTTGTAATTGCTGTTGCTCTGCCGTGAGTTGCTGCTCAAGTTGTTCAGGATGTTGATATTGTTTTTCCCAAACCAACAGTTGTTGCTGTGTATGTTGTTGTTGCTCAATTAAAGTATCTAATGCAGATTGGAACAGCGTAGGGTTTTGCTGACGTAGTTGCTGTTCAAGCTGCAAATAATCTTGCAGACGTTGCAACGTAAGGGCTAAATTATCATCAAAATTTGCCCATGCCGCAGTCTGTTTGAATTGCTGTTGTAAATGTTGCTGTTGTTGTTGCTCGGTTGCAAGTTGAGTCGTCAGTTGCTTCAAATTATTTTGCACAGGCTGAATTTGCTGCTCTGCAAATAATTTTTGTGCAGCATCCAAAGCGGTATATTGTTGAAGTTTGCTAGAAATTTCATGTTGTAACTGTGCCGCAATTTCAAGTTGTGGTTTCAATTGTTCAACATGCTGCTGCCATGCCTGAAGGTCTTTTTCCGCTTGCTGTTGCTGACTAATCGCTTGCTGTTGTGCGTATTCCGCTTGTTGCAAGTTTGGTTCAAATTTCAAAAGCTGCTGATTCAGATTTTTTAGCTCGGTATCTGCTTGCTGACGCAAGACAAATTGCTCGCGGATGGTTTGAAATTCATCTAAATGTTTGAGCAATTGTTTTTGAGAGGCGAGTTTAAGATCGGCATCGACTTGAACATCATATATTTCTTTTTTAGCTTGGGTGCTGGCATAGAGTTCATGGCAATCTTTGTGCCATTTCACATCATTTTCATACAGTTTTTCGGTTTGGGTCAGCAAAGCTAATTGTTGACTTAGGTCATGTTGTTGGGTTTCTAAGTCTTTTAGTGCTTCATCGCTGAGGAGCACCACATGCCCCATGACATTTTCAAGATCTGTTCGCTTTTGTTTAATTTCACTAAATTTAACGGCTGCACGTTTGCTGACTTCGGTAAAAATTTGCGAATTGGTTAAATATTCAAGTAAATCTGCCCGTTCATGGTCTTTGGCTTTTAAAAATGCCCCAACTTCCGATTGTGCCAATAATACTGCGCGTGTGAATTGCTCAAAACTAAGGCCAATCAACTGCTCTACAATTGGCGTAGCTTCAGAAATTCTTTGATTTAAAACCCGTTGCTCATCTAGGCAGGTAATGGCACGTTCAACTTTTAAGTTTCCATCCACTTTGTTATGTGCACGGCGAATTTGCCAACGTGCCGAATAGCGTTTTTGATCGAGCGCGATAAATTCAAGTTCTGCAAAGCCAGAAGTCGTACCACGACGTAAAATATGTTTAGAGTCTTTTAAGGAAATTTCTTTGCCTGCGGTATCGGTCAGACTGCCTGTAGCACCTCTCAAACGTGGAATTTCGTCATAAAGTGCCAAACACATGGCATCCAGCAAAGTCGATTTGCCTGCACCAGTTTTGCCCGTAATTGCAATTAAACCTGCCTGTGCCAGTGGCTCATCTTCAAAATTGATGACATGCGTGCCTGCCAAAGATGCCAAATTATTTAAACTTAAACGTAAAATTTTCATGGCAAATCCTTAAGCTTTATTCTGATCAAGTTCTTGTTGGGCTTCGGCCAAAAGCTGTAAAAAATCTTGGCTCACTTCTGGGTCAGGTTGATAGCCCATTTTTTCCCATAAATCTAAAAATAATTTTTCAGGCGTAGGCGGCTCTAAATCAATTTTTGATTGTTGCACGTTCGAGTTTTCACAGTTTTGAAAGCGTCGTGCAATGCGCAGTAAACGATAGCGGTTGGCAGGCAGTGCTTGTTCAATTTGTTGGCGTAAATCAATGGGTGGCGGGGCATCGCTGATATATTCAATTTCTAAAAAATGCCGTGCGCAAACTTCTGCAATTTCATCTTTTGGCAATTTATTCAGTTCGGTGATTAATTCAGAAAGTTCACAGCGAATCCGAAGCAGCTCTACCGTACGTGGAATAAGCAAGCTTTCATATTGGAAACGCTGTGCATCTGCCTGTAATGGATCAATCCTAACTTCAAGGACTTGGTGTTTATAATTCAGCTCGCTAAATGATAAAGGGATGGGTGAGCCGCTATAGCGAATGTGTGGCTGTCCGACCTGTTGCGGTTTGTGTAAGTGTCCGAGTGCGACATAGTCAATCACCTCATCAAACAGCGCAGTCGATAAGGCT
Source organism: Acinetobacter sp. YH01011 (assembly GCF_013420785.1). NCBI lineage: Bacteria > Pseudomonadati > Pseudomonadota > Gammaproteobacteria > Moraxellales > Moraxellaceae > Acinetobacter > Acinetobacter sp. YH01011. Next base: position 48,108 of record NZ_VOYG01000015.1, on the reverse strand, counting down.
TCTTCATTCCCCACTACAATTGGGCGTTCTGAGTCGGAAGTTTCGCCACCTTGCATGTGTGCATGTGACATTAAAATCAGGGCTTGATCGGGTTGTTTACGGGCTTTGGCTTCTGCAATCAGTTGTTGATGTAAGTAAGCAACCGCAGATTGATTGTCACTGCTATGTTCATTTAAACCTGTAATTTCTGCACTGCGTAAATAGGGCAGGGTCAGACACCATGCCACAATATTTTGCGCAGCGTCATAAATAGGCACTAGGAGTTTATCTAAATCTAATTTTTGCTCGGCTGTTTTACCAATCACGCCCACAGCTTTGGCGTTGAAGCGGTCTAAAAAGGGTTCAACTTGCTCAATGCGATACCCAGAGTCATGATTGCCTGCAATCATTAAGGTTTGCATGTGTGGAGCAAGCACATGCGCATCGGTAAGGAATTGATAGAGTTGTTTCTGAGCGCTCGAAGCAGGATTGACCACATCAAAAATATCGCCTGCTATGAGCAGGGCATTCGGCTGTTTGCTTTTAATTTGAGTTAAGAGCCAATTTAAAAATTCAGTATGTTCATATTCACGTTCATGGTGATGGAAAAATTGCCCCAAATGCCAATCAGACGTATGTAAAAAATGAACAGCCATGCGTGTTCCAATCTTGATGTTGAATTATGGGATAACTTAACATAACTGAGCGCAACACTGCGGCAAAAAACCAGTTTTCTGCTTTTAAAGCGACAATTTAGGTCGCAGAGATTTTAAAGAGAAGGGAAAGTAAAATCTGTCGTGGTCTGTATAGAAAAATATAGAGAGTTAAAATACTGATGTTAGAAAGGCTAAAAAAAGACCTTAAAAAATAAAGACCGACGATTCGAGTGATGATGAAATCGTCGGTCAAAGAAAAACTTGCGATACAGTAAAGCTTTGGCTGATGTTCAAAGCATGACTGTATGCGATTTATTGCTTTAGTCAGGTCACCGAAAATATTGTGGATGCCATACACATTAACGGTTGTTGTGACCTTGTAGCCTATATAACGTCAGGCTTTTGTATTCGGTTGACAATTTCATGAAAAAAAAATCAATTTTTTTTATACTAGGCTGAATCTTTTGTCTGAGTCATCTTTATGGTATCGCTAAGCCGTTATTTTATCTGGTTTTTCTTGTATTGCTTTGTGATGACCTGTATTTGTGGCGTATTGGCTGCATTATTACCTGCGGGTGTAGGCGGGATTTTAACTGCGGTGCCTTATTTGGTTGCCATGATTTTAGTGCTGTATAAGTTTTTAAAACAACAACGCCGTGCGCCGAATGACAAGGAACGCAAGACATTTACTTTAGGATTTAGCCTGATTTTTTGGGGCTATAACTTGGCGTTTTTATTATTAGGTTTGGCGATATTTTCTCGCCAAAACCCAAGCATTTGGCAAGATTTTTTACAGTATTTGCAACAGCCACAATTTATGAGTGTGGTGGTGATCATGTTCTTGTTGATCGCAATTCCATTGTATCTGCTGACCTATTGGTTTTATGGTAAACAGGCACAGCGTATGGCAGTTAAAATGTTTGGCTGATAAAAGAAGTTGTTAATATCTGATTTTCTTCAAATATACATGATCAGTTATGTGATGATGATTTGCTTAGACTTGAACATTCAGTCTAAATCACGTATAGCTAAAACTATATTTTTCATCATGCTGAGATTGGAAGATGCATAAACCTTTGGTACTGGTAACAGGGGCAAGTGGTTTTATTGGTTCACAATTGTTGCCATTTTTATTGCAACAGGATTATCGGGTGGTGGGGCTAACCCGACAGCCCAATCGAGTATCCAAACATCCACAATTACGCTGGATTCAGCAGTTAGATGAACTCGACACCGACCAAATTGATTATGTGATTAATTTGGCGGGAGAAAGTATTGGACAGGGCAGATGGACAGCAGAACGCAAACAAAAATTGCTCGATAGTCGAGTTCAGACCACACTGTACTTATATCAATATCTTGAAAAGCGCCGTATTTTCCCCAAGTGTATTATTTCAGGCTCGGCAGTGGGGTATTACGGAATTGACCCGCAGGAACAATGGTCAGCAGTATGTACCGAACACAGTGCAGCACAAGATATTTTTATGTCGCAACTGTGTCAGCAATGGGAACAAGCTGCTTTAAGCTTTAGCCAGCAAAATACTAAAATTATGCGCTTGGGCGTGGTGTTTGGGCGCGGTGGTGGCATTTTACCGCAAATGTTATTACCAATTCGTTTAAATGCCGTCGGGCGGATTGGGCATGGACGGCAGCCTGTTGCATGGGTGCATATACAAGATGTTTTACAGGTCATTCACTGGTTAATGACGCAACCTGTAGACGCCAAAATTTTGAATGTGGTTGCACCTGAAAAAACCAGTCAGCAAGACTTTGCCGAAACCGCAGCTCGGCTTTTAAAACGTCGTCCATTTTTGGTGTTACCTGCTTTTGTCTTGCGTTGGTTATTGGGCGAGCAATCGCAATTGGTGCTGAATGGGCAATATGTTAAACCACAAGCGTTAGAACAAGCAGGCTATTGCTTTCAATATCCAAAACTTGAACAGGCGCTAGCGGCTTGTCTGGGTGCATCATCCTCTACTTAAACAGAGGATGCTGCTGAGTGTTATGCACAGATTGAGGTGGGCTGTAACTGCTTTGGATCATAAGCGGCAGGATCAACAATCGTTTCTTGCCCAAGCATGAGCTGTCTTAATAACTGCGCTGAAGCAGTGCCCATACATAAGCCATTACGGAAGTGTCCGAAATTCATCCATACATTATTTAGGCTTGGCACTTTGCCGATATACGGCACACCTGTAGGCGAGCCTGGACGTAAACCAGCCCATTGTTTCACAATGGGGAACTGTGCCAATTCAGGCATCATTTCAAAACAAGCCGTTAAAATATCTTGTTGGGTTTGCGGGTTTGGTGTGGTGTCAAAACCAACGTGACGCATACTGGAACCGCATAGCACATGCCCATCTTGACGTGGAATCAAGTACATCACCTTGTTCATGCACATGCTTGGCAACCATTGTGCAGGGGTTTTAAATAACACAATTTGCCCTTGTACAGGCTGTACAGGAATCTCTAAACCCAGTTGTGCCGCCCAGTGCTGTGACCATGCACCTGTCGCAAGCACGATATGATCTGCACGATGCAAGCGACCATCGGCAGATTGAATGGCTTGAATACGATCTTCAGTGATCTGAAATTGCTGAATTGGGCAGTGTTCAAAAAATCGCACGCGCGGATGTTGTTTCAAATATTGCGTGAGCGATTGTAATAAACGCGGATTGCGCACATTGGCAAGTTGTGAGAAATACAGGGCTTGTTTAAATTTGGGATGGATATGCGGGTTAATTTGTTCGAGCTGTTCCCGATTCAGATATTCAGCTTGCTGCATCGGTTCATGATGACGTTCGGCATAATTTAAACCAATCTCAAAATCATCTTCATCAAAAATCAACATGCCTGTTTCATGGATTTCAAAATCAATGCCTGTAATGGGTTTGAGTTTTTCATTCCATGCTTGGTACTGCGGTTTGGCAAATTGGGCTAAGTCATTGACCGCTTGAGGATAACGCCACGGATACATGGGAGAAAGAATTCCACCACCTGCCCATGATGCCGCTTGTGCTGCTTGTTGTTGATCAAAAATACTGATAGAGCAGCCCTGCTCTACCAGTTCGAGTGCAGACAACAAACCGCTGATGCCTGCACCAATGATTGCGATGTGCATGAAAGTCGCCTGTTTATGCCATATCTTTAAGTTTGAGTGCTGCTTCTTCGGCAAAATATGTCCAAATACCATCTGCACCTGCACGGCGGCAACTCATTAGCGATTCAATAATCACACTGTCCGACAACCAGCCATTTTGAATCGCGGCAGCAAGCATGGCGTATTCACCACTCACTTGATAGACAAAGGTTGGCACACCAAAGTTATCTTTCACTTCACGTACAATGTCTAAATAAGGCATGCCTGGTTTTACAATCACCATGTCTGCACCTTCTTGAATATCCAGTGCAATTTCATGCAAGGCTTCGGCACGGTTGCCAATATCCATTTGATAATTGTATTTGTTGCCGCCTTTTAGGTTGCTGGCAGAACCGACTGCATCACGGAAAGGACCGTAAAAGCTAGAGGCATATTTGGCTGAATAAGCCATGATAGAGGTATAGATATGCCCGTTGCTTTCCAACGCCTGACGAATCGCACCAATACGGCCATCCATCATGTCACTTGGCGCAACCACATCTGCACCCGCTTCGGCATGACTTAAAGCCTGTTTAATTAGACATTCAACCGTTTCATCATTCAGGACATAGCCTGTGTCATCAATAATGCCATCTTGACCATGAGTGGTGTACGGGTCGAGTGCGCCATCGGTAATAAGTACCATCTCTGGCAATTCTTTTTTCAGCAGGCGTAGTGTGTTTTGCACCAAGCCATCTTCACGCCATGCTGCTTCTGCGGTCAGGCTTTTATCTTCTTGTGGCGTGACTGGAAACAATGCCAGTTTAGACACACCCAGCTGCATTAAACGCTCGGCTTTTTTGAGTAATAAGTCTGCCGATAAACGCTGAATATTGGGCATGCTTGGAATATCTTGGGTTTGATTTTGTCCCGGTAAAACAAATACAGGATAAATCAAGTGATCTGTGGTTAAGTGAGTTTCGCGAACCATGGCGCGTAATTGATCATTTTTACGGATACGACGCATACGAGTGGCAGGAAATGCAGGACGATTGAACGTATAGGTCATAAAAATCTCACTGATCAGTATTAAACTAGACGACTATTGTAGCCCCTTAAATTTCATTTGGGCATACATTGGCTGTTTTTATTGTTGGTAAATTGAGTTGTTTGGACTTTTGGGCACGTTATGAGTAATGCAGAGAAAAATTGGACTGGGAATATACATTTAGGCGCGAAAGTCGATATTGATGTCGTGCTAAGACAATTGGTCAATGCATTTAATGGATCGCCATTTTTTCAACACAATGGCATGAGCATGCGTGTGGTCGATGGTCAAATTGAAGCCTATATTGAGATGCAACCGTATATGGTGGGCAACGTGGCTTTCCAAATTTTACATGGTGGTGTTGCTGCAACCATTTTGGACAGTGTGGGCGGTATTGTGGCGATGGGTGAGTTATATAAAAGAACTGAACCTGACGACTTGCCCGATACCATAAAAAAAGTCACCCGTTTGGCTACCGTAGATATGCGGGTGGATTACTTAGCACCGGGACGCGGTAAGTATTTTATTGCCCGTGCGGAAACTTTACGTTTAGGGCGTAAAGGCTGCACCATGCGCATGACGATGGTCAATGATGAAGATAAACCAATTGCAACGGCAATTGCGTCTTATGCCTATTAAAATCTAAGGTAGGGCGCGAACAATTGTGTTTTGCCTAATTGGATGACTGTTTATTTTGATTAGTTTATTGTTTTAGACATATAAGGAGTTGAGTGATCAGCTCCTTTTTTGTGTGCATAAACAACTTTATGAATTGTGACAGTTTGTAGCGACTTAAGTTTTCTTTAAGTTTAGATTTCTATCTTGAGCATTGAGTTATTTTCTATCCAATGTGATGCACATGATCAAATTTAATTTTGATGCTCAATCATCCAGTCAAACGCATTTTCTGGATGCGAATTTTCATCAGCAAAAAAATAAAAAACAATTCAGCGGGTATGCATCTGTAGCGCAGCCGTATAAACCACAAACGAACCCAAAACAGTTGAACCTAGAACAGCCACATTTAGATGTATTACACAGCTATGCCTCGGTGATTCAAGCACACACAACAGCACAACATTTAAATGTGACAACTGTGACCCGAGATGCTAGCGAACAACGCTTGGCATTAGAGCATTTTATTCGAGATAAATACCAAAAAGTCCATCAGGCATCCATAAATACTTTTTCAGATACCTTGTTTGCAGGCTATGTAAACCACGACATGCAAGTGGTGATTGGCATGCAACCATTGGGCGCAAACCAAGCCTTTTTGGAACAGTATTTAGGTGCACCCATTGAAACCATTTTAACCCAATTGAGCCAAGTGCCTGTAACGCGCGCGCAGATTGTTGAAATTGGCAACTTGGCAGCGCAAGACATGAGCAAAGCCAAATTGATGGTGGCTTTTTTGGTCTTTCACTTATCGCAGAACAATGTGTCGTGGGCAGTTTGCACAGGAACAGCAGCAGTGCGCTATGTGTTACAGCAAATGGGTTTGCATTTTCAGGTACTAGAAAAAGCCAACCCCGAAGCCTTGGGCGATGCACAGCATCAATGGGGCAGTTATTACCAACAGAAGCCTTATGTACTGGCGATTGACGTTGCAGCAGCGTTGGCGGTCACGCAACAGCAATATTGTTTTTATGCCTAAGGTCATGCAGAAAGGCGGAAATTGAAAGATGAATGAGTTATTTGAAAACCTGAATCACTATGCCCAAACAGACCCTGAGCGTGAAGCAATTGTGACGGCACAAACCACACTGAGTTATGCCACATTACAGCAACGGGTTGAGTTGCTCAGTGCAGAATTGGCAACTTATCAAGTACAGCGTTTGGCGTTGTGGGGTGTGAATCAGGCCGATTGGATTGTGGTCGATTTAGCCGCACGTAAAGCTGCAATGACAGTCATTCCTGTGCCTTTATTTTTTACTGCTGCACAAGTGCAACATTTACTGCAAGACAGCCAAGCGGAGTTGCTGTGTATTTTGACGGATACTGCACAAAGCGATACTCCGTCCAATGTTAACTCGGCTATTGGAAATACTGCTATTCCAGAAGCTTTGTTGGAGATGATTGATGCAGTTCAGGCACAGGTTTTGCCACCATCAGATTTATATCAAGGGCAGTTGTTTCGTCTAAGCGTTGAAACAGCACAACCGCATTTATCCCCAAATTCTGCTGAGCAGCCTACAAAAATTACTTATACCTCGGGCAGTACAGGTACACCCAAAAGTGTGTGTTTGGCAGAAGCCACCATCAATTCAATTACACACTCTTTAAGTCAGGCATTACAAAGTAGCCAGCTTGGGCGGCATTTGTGTCTAATTCCATTTGCAACATTGCTTGAAAATATCGCAGGCGTGTATGTGCCTTTTCACATGGGACGTGCAGTGGTGGTGGGTGAAGTCAGCCAGTTCGGTTTGCTGTCCAACTATGAGTTTGATGTTTCACGCTTTGTCGATGCCGTGCAGCAATATCGCATTGAAAGCGTGATTTTATTGCCGCAAATGCTCAAAGCGATTGTGGAATATATCCATCAACAAGGCGATTTGGGCTTGCGCACTTTGCAGTTTATTGCCGTGGGTGGTGTCAAGGTGTCTGCAGATTTACTCAAGCAGTGTCAGCAATTCAATTTACCTGTTTATGAAGGTTATGGTCTGTCTGAATGTGCATCGGTCGTGAGTTTAAACCTGCCTGAAGCTCGCAGAATTGGCAGTGTTGGCCGCGTATTACCGCATGTTCAAGTCGAAATTGCTGCCAATCAAGAAGTGGTGGTCAAGGGCAATGCCATGTTGGGATATATGCATGAACTTGGGCGTGAGCAGGATGCGGTATCAGCCGATATTCACACAGGCGATGCAGGTTATTTTGATGAAGATGGCTATTTATATATCACGGGGCGTATCAAGCAAATTATTGTCAGCAGTTTTGGGCGCAATATTTCACCAGAATGGGTTGAATCGAACAGTTTGAGTGAGCCTGAAATTCAACAGATTGCCGTGTTTGGTGAAGCGCAGCCGTCATTATCTGCAGTGATTTATGCCGAGGAACATCGTTCAGATGCGCAATTGGCAGCCGCGATTTATCGTGCCAATACCCGTATGCCTGATTATGCCCAAATTAAACACTGGTGCCGTGCTGAACAACCTTTTTCTTTAAATAATCAGATGTTAACCGATAACGGAAAATTGCGTAGAGCAGTCATTCAGCAACAGTATCAGACAGCTTTGGCACATCCTACAACGTATTTAATGGCTGATCTTGGAGATGTTTCACAGATAGACATCAACCTGTCAGTCATCAATAGAGATAGAGAGAAATCACATGAATATTGCACAACAGCAATTCAAACATTCCCCACAACAAATTAAACATCGTTTGGTGGAGCACGGTTGGGTTTTACTTAGAAATGAACATTATGATGTGAATGCGTTTAGTGGGCTGATGAGCAATATTTGCCAAAAGCTGACCTATGACCCTGCACGTGAAAATGTGACCCGACAATCGCAAAAAGTAGATGCAGGTACGCAGGCAATGGGACTGCATATAGAAAATGGTTCAACCCCAATGCCGCCTGATATTATTGCTTTTTTTAGTGAAAAAAGTGCTTCGCGTGGTTCGCAGACTACTTTATGTGATGGACATGAGGTATGGCAAAAACTGCCTGACACACTGAAGCAGAAATTTGCTGAACCGATGACCATCAGCCGTTACTTACCCAAAGCGATGTGGCAAAAGTATGTGGCGACAGCACTCAATATTGCCGATGCCGTACAGGTCGGGCAGCAGGAACTCGCTCATTTTATTGAGATGATTCCTAGACAACGGATTCGCCCTGCGCATGATGAAGGCGTACAGTACGATTTAAGCATGCCGATGATTCGCCATGACAATTTAAAAGCTGTGCCTGCCTTTGCCAACACCTTGTTGGGGCCTTCTTATAATTACGAAAAGCAGCGTTTTTACTTTGCCGATGGCAGCGAAATCCAAGCAGAATTATTGGAAGAATTGGCAGAGCGATGCGAGCGTGAAACCTCAGAAATTGACTGGCAAGATGGTGATGTGGTGCTCATTGATAACAAGCGCTTTATGCATGGCAGACGTGAAATATTGGTGCCATTAGAAGATCGTAAACTCTATATTTGTATGGGCTTGGGACTGAATCCTGCATTTTTATAATTGAGTTGTATCGAATATCTTAAAATTGAGAGTATCTTTTATGTCAAATTTAACTGCGGTGATTTTCGGGGCAACAGGCGGGATTGGTCATGCGATTGCGCATCATTTTGCTGAAAAAGGCTTAAACTTAATTTTGGTTGGGCGTAAGCAAGACACCTTGCAACAACTAGAGCAAAGTCTGGCGCAGCAGTATCCTCAGTTGCAATTACACAGTCTGCGTTGTGATTTAATTGATGCCAGCAGTCGTCATGATTTTATTCAGGCACTTGCCGCATTAAAACAGCCGATTCATTACTATATTAACAATGCAGGCATGAATGATTTTCGTCTGTTTGCGCAGCAATCACAGGATACCATTGAGCAAATGATGTTGGTCAATGTGGCTTATCCGCTGCAACTGATTCAGGATGTGATTCCATATATGTCGGACAGTCAGCCGAGTCAGATCATCAATATTGGCTCGACTTTTGGCAGCATCGGCTATCCTGGCTATGTGAGTTATTGCGCCAGTAAGTTTGCCTTGCGTGGTGCAACTGAAGCGTTGGCGCGAGAGTATTGTCAGACTGCCATTCGTTTTAGATATTTCTCCCCACGCGCGACCAATACCAGTATGAACAATCCCGATGTGATTGAAATGAATATCAAAATGGGTACAAAAGTGGATTCACCTGAATTTGTGGCACAAGAACTGTATCAATTTTTACAAACAGACCGTCAATCCTATCAGGTCGGTTATCCTGAAAAAGTCTTTGTCAAACTGAATCAGTTGATGCCTAGCCGAGTCGCAGCTGCCATTCAAAAAGATTTAGACACCATTTATGAATATGCAGATCAAAGCAAAGCGTCCTTTATTCAGCAAACTTCCGCCTCATAAATGATATTTTTTTCGATAACGCCATAAGGTGGTTCGGCTAATGCCCAAGGCTTGTGCCACCAATTCAGTTTGCCCCTGATATTTTTCCAGTAAATCCTGCAGTGTGTCTTTATCTACTTTATTGTTGGTTTTGATGGGCAGCTCAATAGGTTGTGGCGTTGGGGTAGCTGTGGCGAGTTTCAAACTAGCATGCACAATTTCATCGGGTAAATCGTGTTGATCAATTTCCGTTTTACCTGCTGACATGGTCAATGCATACAGCAAGGTATTCTTTAATTCACGCACGTTGCCCGGCCAGTCGTAATTGATTAATACCTTCAGTGCTTGCTCGGTCAAATGTGGCGTGACCTGAAACTGGGCTTGTTGTTGCAAAATAAATGCTGCAATTTTAGGGATATCTTGTTTACGTTCACGTAGTGGTGGCACAAAAATTGGAATCACCCGTAAACGATAAAGTAAATCTTGGCGAAATCTGCCTAAACGCGCTTCTTCACGTAAAGCGCGATGGGTTGCGGTAATAATTCTGACATTCGATTTAATCGCTTTTTCACCGCCCAAAGGGGTGAATTCGCCCGTTTCTAATACTCGCAATAATTTGGCTTGCAGTTCCAGTGGAATTTCTGCAATTTCATCTAAAAATAAAGTACCACCTGCAGCACGTTCAAACACACCTTTATGCTCACGAATTGCCCCTGTAAATGCACCTTTCACATGCCCAAACAATTCACTTTCTAAAATATTGGCATTTAAAGCCGCGCAGTTAATCGCAATAAAGACTTGTGCATGCCGTTGGCTGCGTGCATGTACTGCTTGCGCCACCAACTCTTTACCACTACCAGATTCACCACGCACCAAAACAGGAAACTCAGTAATCGCTACCCGTTCAATAATGGAATACATATGCTGCATTTGTGGCGAATCACTATGGAAAAACTCCGCCAAACTATTTTGTGCTTGGGCAGATGGGGTGAGTGTTTGTGATGACACTGTTGCAACGCTAGGCTGCAGAAAGAATAAACATCCTGTGAAATCGGCTGTATGGACACGAATATTTAAGCTGTGGTAGTGCCATGCCTTAGCACTATTCGGGAGTTGCAGCAGACCTGTCTGTGGTTGTGATGCTGATTGTGATTGTAGTTTTAATTTCAATAATTGGTTTTTTAATGTTTTACCCGTAGCTGCAGAAACAGAAGCATCTTGTGCATATTCATAAATCCATGTTTGAGCAATGTCGTCATAAACATAGAGCAAACTGTCTGGACAAAGTTGTTGTAAATGAAACAAAAAGCTTTCAAGACTGGCTTGTTGTTCAAAGTCATGTATCGCATTCATGATGTTTCATCTTTTGTTTCATTATTGATTCAATTGAAACACAAAATGCAACAGATGTGAAACATGGAGGATGATCTAAATTAAACAATATCTCTTAATATATTGTATTTTATTAATATATTTAAAAGAGATTAAGTTGGCACTATATTTGCAAAATTAAGAATAACAAAATATAAAACTCAGTATCTATCTCATGATCTTTCATCAATTTTTTGAAGCTGACAGCTCGACCTATACTTACTTATTGGCATCTGAACAAACCCGTGAAGCGGTGCTGATTGACCCTGTAATTTCAGAGGTTGAGCAATATGCTGCTTTTCTAGAACAGCATGATTTGCAATTGGTGTATAGCTTAGATACGCACGTACACGCTGACCATATTACTGCTGCCAACGAACTCAGAACACGTTTTGGTTGTAAAACTGTATTACATCGTAATTCAGGTGTGGTGTGTGGCGATATTTTCATTACCGATGGCAGCGCCATTCGTGTGGGTGAATTATTGATTGAAGCACGTTATACCCCGGGTCATACCAACGCCTGTACCAGCTATGTGGTCAATGGCATGGTATTCACTGGCGATGCGTTGTTAATTGATGGTTGTGGTCGTACTGACTTTCAGGAAGGCAACCCAGCGACTTTATATGACAGCATTCATCTACAAATTTTTAGCTTACCTGATGACACTTTGGTGTACCCAGGGCATGACTACAAAGGGCGTGTGTCTTCTACCGTTGGGCAGGAAAAACGCAATAACTCGCGTTTAGGACAAGGGCGCACCAAAGCGGAATTTATTACCCTCATGCAGAATTTAAACCTGCCTTATCCAAAACATATTGATGTGGCTTTGCCTGCCAACAAAGTTTGTGGCAAGTGATGTTTGCACAGCACAACATAGTGATGGAATAGGGGGAAATACGCATGTGGATGTTAATCCTAGAAGGCTTGGCGATTGGTACTTTGCTGGGTTTAACTGGGGCAGGGGGCGGCATTCTTGCCGTTCCTGCTCTTATGGCAAGCCAAGGCTGGACTGTGGCGCAGGCTGCACCCGTGGGTTTATTGGCAGTCACTTTGGCAGCTTTGGTTGGCACAGTTGAAGGCTTGTTCAAACGTATTGTGCGTTATCGTGCTGCATTGTGGATTGCCTTAATCAGTATTCCATCTGCACGTTATGGGGTGCATTTGGCAGGTATTGTCCCGCCCATTTGGTTAACACTGGCGTTCAGTCTGGTCATGTTTATTGTGGCGTATCGTATTTTCTTTAATAAAGTCAACGACCAAATTAATCCACCGTGTAAGGTAAACCAAAACACAGGACGCTTAATTTGGAATGTTAAAACGGCGTCTTTGCTTGGTGGTGTTGGTGTAATTGCAGGCTTGCTGACGGGTTTGTTGGGTGTGGGCGGTGGTTTTATTATTGTGCCGTTATTGCGTAAATTTACCGATTTGGATATGCGCAGTATCGTCGCAACCTCTTTGATGATTATTTTCCTGATTGGTGGCGTGAGTATTTCAGCACACGTTTTAGATGGCTTTCAGTACCCAATGGCAGTCACCATCACCTTTGTTCTGGCGTGTATTGTCGGGATGTTACTTGGACGTACTTTGGTACATCGCATGAATAGCAATACTGTACAAAAGGTATTTGCTACAACAGTCATTGGTGTTGCGTTCTACCTCATTTATACAGCGATTATGGCTTAAGTCTAATATTTGGATACTATGTTTTTACTTTGAACTGCAGTATTGTGAATAGGTAACGTATTGTTAAGTGTAAGAAAAAGCACTAGACCTAGACCAAATTAAAGATTAGTTTAGCTGTATAAGATGACAAGGAGCCAAGAATGAAAAAACATTTATTTTGTGTGGGTGTCGAGTTCCGCAAAGCATCCGATGAAACAGGCTCTTATGCGTATTTGACCGCATATTTAGGCGCAGATGACTTACATGAAGCGATTGATCGCGTTCAGAAACAACTGGAGCAAGAAGGCAATAAAGTATTGTTCGTTCGTGGTTGCTGGGTTGTCGATGCCGATTGTGATGATGGTTTCTGCCCAACTGAAGAAAGTAATGCTGCCTCTAAAGCAGACCTACTGTTCAACGATGAAATCTATTATGGCAAATTGCAGCAATGGTCTATCAACAATGGCTATGAATACTGAGTAAAATGTTGGCTGAATAAGATGCCGATGGGTTCAGTTTACTGACCTGTGAATATTTAAAAAACCGCGTTTGAATGATTTAAGCGCGGTTTTTATATTGAGCTAAAACATCAGTTTCCAGCGCTGAAAACTTTAGAGCCTACTTAAAAGGACGTCCTTCGCCTTGTTCTTCATAAGTCACACCATCTCGAATGTGGTACAAGCGTTTAAAGGTAGGGATGATTTTATCGTCATGTGTGACTACAATAATTGCAGTTTGAAATTTTTCTGCCATTTCGTGTAATAAGCGAATCACGGTCATCGCGCGTACACTATCCAATGGTGCAGTGGGTTCATCGGCTAAAATCACAGGCGGTTGATTAATCAAGCCACGTGCAATGGCGACACGCTGCTGTTCACCACCAGACAATTGTCCAGGCATAGCATGTACCCGATGCTGCACATCGAGCGCCGTTAAAATTTCCAATGCGCGGGCGCGAGCAATGTCATTGGCTATGCCTGCCAACATTGGCAGCAGCGCTACATTATCCAAAACATTTAAAAAAGGAATTAAGTACGGGGTTTGGAACATAAAACCAATTTTGTCGCGGCGTAAGGCACTTAAGTCTTTGACTAACCAACGTTGATCAAAAATCACCTCATCGCCCAAAGTCATGCGTCCTTCGGTAGGATCAATCACTGCACCTAAACATTTGAGTAAGGTACTTTTGCCCGAACCTGAGGGGCCAATCAGCCCAACTACTTCACCGGGCGCAACCTGCATATTGACATCTTTTAAGGCATAAAAGGCATTGTCACCTTGTCCAAAACGCTTTTTTAAACCTTCAATTAAAATGCCGTGTGTCATGTTATCCCCCAATTGCTTCGGCAGGGTCAATACGCAGTGCCATCCGAATTGCAACCAAACTGGCTAACATGCAAATCAGCATCACCGCAAAAAATCCGAAAATCGAATCTTGTGGAACCAATAAGACATATTTGGGGAAATATGGTGCTGCAAAAGTTGAACTGATTTTACCGACAGCAAATCCAATTAATCCCAGCGCGAGTGCTTGTTGCAAGATCATCCAAGCGATTGTGCGATTGCGTGTGCCGATTAATTTTAAGACCGCAATTTCACGAATTTTGTCCATAGTCAGGGTATAAATAATAAATGCCACAATCGCGGCGCTGACCAAGGCCAAAATCACTAAAAACATGGCAATTTGTTTGGCAGATGTGGCAATCATTTTGCTGATTAAAATGTATTCCATCTGCAGGCGGGTATAGACTGTCAGTTGTTGCCAACGCTGAATATGGGCAGCTGTTTCTTCAGCCGAAGCGCCTGCATTTAAACGGACTAAAATGGCGTTTACATAACGGTTGCTGCTTTGTGCATTGAGTACGCTTTCAAGCAAGTCAGGATAAGCAGGGCGATTATAAATCGGGTTTTCTGCAGTTCGTCTACGGTCTTGTAAAATGGCAGCATTGTCCTTTTGGAATTGCGCCTGTTGTGCATCTTTCAGCGGAATAAAAATCATCGGGTCACCACCCGAAGACACCATGCGTCGGGTTAAACCCACCACGGTAAAGGTGTTACGACGGATTTTAATACGATCACCCAACTTTAATCCCGTACTAATGTCGGCTACAGCTTCATAGTGTCCACGAGTCAATTGACGTCCTGCCAACAAGTGTGGTGGCCACCCCAAGTTATTCCACGCATGTTCACCTGTTTGAATCCCGACCACCATCGAGCGAATATCTTTGTCTTGATGATGCACTTGCATGGTCAAATAAGTAATATTTGAAGCATGCGCCACCCCAGGCATATTCATCACACTACGATATAAATCATCACGTACACTTGAAGGTTCTGCATAAGGACCAAGCGTATCTTGCTGTACAACCCATAGGTCAGCACCACTGTTATTCAGCAGGGCTTTGGCATCATCTACCATGCCGCGATACACACCAGCCATAATTAAGGTCACACCAATCAGCAAGCCGAGTCCAAAGCCAGTAAATACAAATTTACCCCATGAATGGAAAATATCACGACCTGCTAGACTAATCATTTAGCTGCTCCTGCAAGTTGCTTCACAACCCGTAAACGGTTTTTGGCATGCAGTGGTTTTTCGCTATACAGTACCACTTGATCATTTTCAGATAAGCCTGCGAGCACTTGCACATCGCCCGCTAAATTTGAACGTCCCAATTGAACTTCAACAAATTGTGGTTTTTCTGCTGCAACTTCCCACACCCCCACTTGGTTATCGATACGGTGAACTGCCGCATTGGGAATGGTTAAACTGCGTGCCAATGGTGCGAGGCTGATGGTGACTTCTGCTAACTCACCCAAAGGCGGAAGAGGCGTTGGTGGTTGATTAAAAACCACCTTGGCTAAAATTTCTTCGGTAATGGCATCGGCACGGGGTTCTACCCATAACACATGACCTGCCAAAGCATTATTTTGCCGTGAACGTAAATGAATTTGAGCAGGTAAACCTGCAGCTAAACCAATCGCACTGGATTGATCGAAACGGGCATTCATCCAAATGGAGTTAGGATCGACAATTTCTAGTACTGTTTGACCTGCCACGACTGTTGAACCCGGTTCTGCATAACGTGCAGTGACGACACCTGCGGCTGTGGCCACTAAATTTAAATTATCGCGCTGTGCTTGTAAGGTGTTTAAGTCTGCGCGTGCTTTATTGAGTTCTTGTTGCATCGCGCTGAGTGCCGCCGTTGCCAAATCGAGCTCTTGTTGTTTAATGGCTAAAGATTCTTGGCTGGTGGCATTGATTTTGGCCAGTTGTTGATAACGCTTGACTTGTTGCTGCGCAAAATTTTGACGGATTTGAGTGTCTTGTTGCTGAGCGGTAATTTTTTGGATTATCGCACGTTGAGCCAATAAACGATCTTCCAAATCGACAGGATCCATTTCGCCTAACAGTTGTCCTGCTTGTACGTTATCGCCAATATCTACTTTTAAGTTTTTTAAGCGACCTGCTGCAGTTGGGCCAATTTTATAGTTATAACGCGCTTCAACGGTAGCTATGCCAAACAGGCTAGGTTGAATGGATTGATATTTGGCTTGCGTGAGGGTGACGTTGACAGGGGCAAATGGGCCTGTGCGTAAGACTACGTAAATTAACAATAAAACCAAAGCTACAATGACCACAATCACGGAAATCGTTCGCTTGCCTAAGGGAAATACCTGCATGTGTACTCCGCATAATTTTTTATCAATTAAGGAGAATATAATCTATTTTGTTATTGTGCGGGAGAGTTATTCGGTTTGGGGGATGAAAGCGAAAAATGTTTGGAGATGAATAAACCGTCCAATAAAAAGGCTTAAATCCTAAAAGTGGATTTGAACCTGTATTGTGCAAAAGTGAGCAATCCTGATCATTTTTCGTGAAGTTTTACCTCAATTTGATAGTCGTCTTGGGTCACTTTAATTTTATGGTCTTTATATTTACGTTTGCTTGGCGAGAGTGCAGAGCTAGTCACTGCCTTATGGAAATCACTATCTGACATGAAAAAATAATAAGCCTTATAGCCCAATAATATTTTCTCAATTTTATTGCCTTTAGTCTGAGCATCACTGATCAATGAATTTAGATACTTTAAGCTGATGTTTGCTGACATTCCTGAACCTTAAAATATAAAGTTGAAATTTCTAAGAATTTATAAGCAACAAACATTACAAATTTATGACAAGGGTTGTTTGAGAGATGTACTTCGCTTCAGGTCATTATAGATCTAAATGTTGTGGGTCAAATTGACGCAATTTTGACCCAATTTATTCAAATTTGGGTCAATTTGTTCTGGATAGCATTGGACGCAAAACCCATAGAAAAAGCCTTAAACACTGATGTTTAAGGCTTTTTTAGTCATATTTAGTTATGTAACTTCATATGAATTTAAGAATTTGGTGGGGTGGCGTCAATTGAACAAAATTAATAAGTTATTGTTTATAAATAATAAAAATATTATTAAAAAGTTAGGGATACAAACTGGGATACAAATTATGTGCTGCTAGGCTGTTTTCTTGTCGGGTTTGGTGGGGAAAAGGGGAGTCCAACTCAGGATTTAAACTCGCTCGTACGCCCACGCTTTTTTTTAATTCTCTAGCACTTCAACAATTGTTTGCTGTGTTTTTTCGCTCCTCTTTTTGGTGGAACGAAAACCTAAGTATTTAAGCTGCTCACCTTATTGGTGGCTCAGGTGGGATTAGATTTAGAATCTTATCCATTGTGAGTTACTTTAAGTTACTCAGTTACTCACTAACTATCTTTAAGCATTTCCACTATCGTTTCGGTGATTGCCGAAAGGCACTTGGTTGTTTGGATGCGCTCAAATTTGAGCATATCCCCCAGTGGGGGGTAGTCCTATGTTCAGGCTATTTGTAGCAGTAAACCGCCCGAATAATCACACTGTAACTCTATTGGGATTTTAAAGGTCAAAACCACACTTTAACTCGCTCCCTCGCGTGCGCGCGCGTAGTTGTTACGAAATGCAAAATTGCGCTAGTCCTACTGTCAGTAAATGTTAGTTTTTCGGACTACTGCGTAAATCCTAAGTAATCCTAAGTTCACAACCTCACAAAACCTCACATTTAGAACGCCGTAGCAGTTAACAAAAAGTTAACTTTTTAACAAAAACAGAAATTTTTTTATACGTGCGATTGGCTGCGGTCTAGGTTTTGAATCATGGTACAGCTATTCACCGCCCCCCGATGGTTAGCCAACGTATTTTTGCGTTTACCTTAGAAAACAATAAATTATTGATAGAACAATCAACACTACTTGCACTCTATAAAAAAGGGTGCAAGCCTGCTGCTATCGCATCTGTAAGGGTGTAGCACTGTGCAAGTCCTGTTTAATCCCATGATGGTTTTAAACCATGTCTATTCATAAAGGCATGAAAGTTTGCAATGCAATATTGCTCTGACTTTCGCTCTAGTTCGTCATGCCTCTGTACCAATCTGTTATAGGTTGAATGGTGCATCCCTTTAGGCTTCAATTTATGCCACGACTTCATGAATGCGGTGTCATACTGCCAGTTAAGTTTATTCCTGATTTTATACATGCCGATTCGGGTGCTTTCTAGTTTGCAACTCTGCTGTGTGCTGTAGTTCAGTTTGTGGCAAGTTCTACAGAAAAACATTGAATTGCGTAGGTATAGCTTTGCAACTCGCTTAGAACACTTTGGGCAATTAAACCAATATCGCTTTCCACCGTAGTTGCATGGTGTGGTGACAACATCCACTAAATAGCGGTGCTGCTGCTCGTTGCATGTGTAGCTTAATGTTAAACCGCCGTTATCGTAGTGATATGTTATAGATGAAAATACTTCTTGAGAGTCGCCTTTTCGCCATGCCCATGAGTTACTTCCTCCACCATCAAATACCTTATATCGAGCCATGACTCGGCTGTCCAAGTTCAAACAATCTTCAATTTGACCGTGTGTTTTTTCCATTGATAACCTCGCTTTAATTGATAGGTATTAAATCAGGCTCAATGCCTTATGTACTCTGTGTTTCAGTCATTTTACAGTGTTTTCAATATGAGATTTCACTAATGATTTAGGTTGGCAATCATGGTCTAGGTTTTGTCTAATTAGACTTTGCCGATCTAATGCGGTCTAAGATGCCCAGTTATCAAGTAATACTTGAATACTGAATTACAGCCAAAAAAATACCCATACTGGGGAGTATGGGCAAAACTAAAAACTACAGCGATTTTTCTACATCAATTATAAAACAGTTTACTGCTCACTTGCTTTGCTGTTGGTCGGAAAGTGAAGTGCATCACAGCAATTGCAGAACATCGGCTTTTATCTCTGTGACTTCCCGATCTGCACCGCTTTGGTCTTTCCACTTCCTTGTTCTCATGCTGCCCTCAATATAAACCTTGCTGCCTTTCTTTAGGTACTTACTAGCAATCTCGGCTAATCGGTTGTTAGTGCTGATTCTGTGCCATTCTGTAGCCTCTTTGCGCTCTCCAGTGGTCTTGTCTTTCCAGTGGTCAGTAGTTGCAACGCTAAAATTGGTAACGCTACCGCCGTTGGGGAAATTCTTAGTTTCAGGGTCACGACCTAATACACCCATTACGATTGCTTTGTTCACGTTTGGCATTGTTCAATTCTCAAATATATTTCATTTATCTAAAAAGCTGACTAAATGACTAAATTGCTCTGTATGCCTTTATATATAAGGCTTTGCGTTCAGTAGTCACTAAATAACGCAATGACTAAGTGACTAAATGAATATAGTTTTTAGTCATCCACTTAGTCATTTAGTCAAAGCCATTTTTGCTGACTGCTAAGTGAAAAGCCTTGCCCTGTAAGGCTTACAGCTTAACTTAGTCACTTAGTCACGATTCCAGTAATAAAGGGTTAATTACAACGTATCGAGTACGCCCTAGTGATTCAATCTTGATGTGGTGTGAATCCTCTAGTTGCTGAATAACCATTTCCAAAAGGTTTTTGTTTTTCTGCATAGGTCTAGGGCATGAGGTTTGTATATATGAGTAAGTAAGTCTGTCTGTTTTTTGCTGCACACATTTACCGACAATCCACTTAATCAGCTTTTCAGCATCACTTTCCGCTTTAACCTCAATTTCTGCATACATTGCCCATTCATTTAATGAATGTTTGACGACCTCACAAGCTCCTTTTAGGGTTTTACCATCAATCTGTTGCAATCCCTCAAAATAAGAAAATACCGTTGCTAAACGGCGTGCCAATTGGCTTGCACGGCTCGCAAACGCTTGTAGGTACTCAAAACGCTTTCCTACACGTTGTAGCGACTCAATGACGTTATAAAACTCCGTATCAATCGCTATGGCTTCCTCATTCATAGGGATGACATACCGCCCATTATGCAACTCATGCTCTGTCTGCACCTGTGGGCAGCTATCGAGCAATGATTCGCACCGTGTCCAATAAGCAATAAGCCTGTGGTCTTTGTTGGCGTTTTTGTTGCGATATGCTGCATTTTGTAGGCGTGTGCCTGCCAAGTTTTCAGGAATAGTTAAGATGAATCTAGGCAAAAAGCCTTGTCCTCTTAGCACTGGGTCTTTTAAGGCATTGTCTAAAACTTCACGCTGCCCTTGTAGATTAAACGTCACTCGAACGTCATGCGCCCGACCACTGCCATTGAGGTTTGACTTTGAGCGTGTACGTTCCACATATCCATCATCAAACAATTTTGTATAACCGCCTAATGCTTGGTTACGTGTATCGGCTTTCATGGTATGCCCACCGAAAAATTGCCCTGCTTCATCACTTGAGATTGAAGCATTTTGCAAGATTCCATCAATAAACAATCCTGCAATAGATTCAAGGGTAATGTCACTGTATAGGGTGCTTGGGTCATTCGGTGGTGGATTCTCTGCACAGTACGCCTCACGGTCTTTTTTTGGCAATCCTGCTTGCCCACTTTTCCATTGCTCTAACTCGGTTCGATATATTTCGTACTGCTTGCGCTCATATTCCAAAATCGCCCGATCTGCTAGATTTTTGCTTGTACTCTTACGGCTGCCACTTTGCCCCTCTGTGAGTAAAAATAGGCTGCATGGCTCGCCGTGTGCTTTGAATCTATCGGGTGCATTTACTTTAGCTTGGGCAATATGTGACATTGCACCAATAACACATTGAGCAGTCATGGCTATGGGTGATTGCACATGCTCGGAAATAGCCAAAACCGCTTCTTTTGCCAATAAGGGCAGTGCATCAATAGGGTAAGGGTTGCTTGCTGCTGATTCCTCTTGTTGTAGTGGCAGCAACTCGCCCCAGTGTTGAGAATCTGCATCTTGATTGAATGCACCTGATTCAATAATTTGCTTCCGTTTCTCAAGAAAAAACGTTTCTATTTGTTGAGAGGTAAACGCTCTAAAAGAGTCATCAACTTGAACAAATAAATCAGCGTTGTTTACTGGGGTAGACTTGCCTGCAATCAATCTAAAAACATTTTCAGGCATACCACTGTTTAAAATCTTGTACGCTTCATCTAAACTTTGATGCAGCAAAACCGCTTTGCCTGCCTTAGCAAGTTGAATAAATAAATCCATATCATTTGTACCGACTACATACGATAAATGAGGTTTATTTAAACCACTTGCAAACAATCCTTTTTTACCAATAATGAATGACACTTGTTGGCTGTCTATTTCTTTAAATGGTGTTGTGGTGGTGTCGTATTTTCTTGCTGTACCTCTGATTGCATAGCCTATAACCTCGCTCAATTCGGTTGGATTTATGAGCGTGTAGGCTTCGCAATTTTCACAGTTATAACTAGGCAATTTAGAACAAATATAGCTCTCAGGCTTAACTTTGAAATTGCGCTCATCAATACAATTTGGCGCAAAATCTTCTAGCTGAAAAAACTCTACCCGATGCCCTGTTACTGGGTCGATATTCACCACTATAGGCGTTGGCTTATTTAAAATATCAGGGTGTTTTGCATTCATACTTCACCCCCTTTTATTCTTTCCCATTCCTCACGGTAGTGTTCAGCTTGTTCTTTGTGGCAATTTGCACGGTGTTCAGCAAGGTATTGGTGCATACCTAAGATTTCATCAAGCTGCATGAAGCGATACTCTGTTTCTACTCCAATCTTGTCTAATTCAGCTTTGATTTTCTTAATGTGTAGGTTTAGGTCATGCAGTCCCATTGCTGCCCAACTTAAACCCTCTGCTGCCAGTGCATTTACGTCTTGCATATCGCCAGCATGGTATTGGTGAGGGATAGCTTTAGCATTTTGATTAGGCATGATGATTGCCTCCTGATATTTTTGAGTTTTGAGAGATTTCACCATGTTTAAAACTGGTGAGGGGATTCACTCTCGGTATATCAGTACCGCCCAACATATTCGCCATTGCTGACTTATTTTGTTGTGTCATCCCCTCATAGAGGGATTGCAGCCTTGTTGGCGTAGCTGAAACGCTTGCGCTTGTTTTCTGCGCAGCTTGAGAGGCTTTGCAAAACTTGGGCACAATAAAACCACAATGACGCTGTGGGGTGACGCTGATATTTTTTGAGAGGTCTACAGCATAAACAGAACGGCTTAGAGTTGCAATAACAAAGCAAAACAAAACAAAGCACATACCCAAAAGTAGTCCTCTAAACATTTCTAAAAATAGCTCTTTCATGCTTCCACCTACTGCACACGGTTAAAATTGGTGTTGGGATTAATCAAAACCCCATCATTTGATAATCCGACCTTTTGGCGGTTATCCATCATCTGTAATAAATGCTGCTCTGCTTCCTCAAAGCTAATGCCAAAGTGCTTTGCAATGTCCTCTAGGCGGTACATGGGTTCGCCGTCATCCGTGTAACCGCTTGGCGGTGGCAATAGGTTTAATTCCTTAGCCTTTTGGTGCATTTCCTCTTTGATATGCTCAGGCGTGTAGTGCATTGTTAAAATGAGTGCCTGCTCGGTGATGGGGTGGTCATCTCCGTATTGCTTCACCATTGCTTTGTAGTGGTCAAAGGCTTTAAAAAATTCAGGGTCAATATGCTTATTCATGCTGCCACCTGCTTAATAAGTTCATAACGTGCATGTCTGCCAATGCCTGACTTATTGCGCTCGTTATGGGTCACAATGTCATAACCTGCATTTCGTAAACGCTGAATAATTGCGCTCAGTCGATAGCAGTTGAATAGGTCGATAGCCTCAGCTTGGGAGAGGGTTTTGCCTTGTTTAAGGTGTGCTAGGACTTGTTTTAATTGAGTGTTATTCATTGATTAAACCTCCATAGTTGCAAGGCTTAAACGCTGCTTGTTGTGCCACTCTACAAGCTCTGTATAGTCGAAATAGACTGGTGCTTGTTTGGTGTCGCCAGTCTTAATAGGTCGGGGAAATGTGGCATCTGTACGCACGATATGGCGCAATGATTCACGGCTTACATCAAGAATTTGGCAAGCTGTTTTGAATTGAACACGGATTGGTTGAATAGTCATAAAAAAACCCATACATGAAAAAGTATGGGTTAAGTATGTTTTTGTTTTTTAATGGGAAATAGGTGGTAAGTGCTACTTGCTATACATTAAGAGTCACTTACTCTACATTTCTTTTGGTCTGCCAGCCTCTCTAGCATATTCGGGGGCAATATCTTTAATCCAATCTTTTAATGATACTGAATGATTTGGTAATTGCTCACGATGTTCAGTTTGGTATAGCTCAGCATGCACTGTGATAGCCATTTCCTTGATTTTAATTTGATTATCTTTGTCTTGATTCCACAGAAAATTAGCTAAGGTCTTTGCTGCTATTTGAGCGTGTTCTTTTGCTCTGCTTTTTCCTTGTGGCTTTCGATTCTTGTATGAGTTTGATGTTTCCTTTCGGGTGTCATGGGAATTGGCTTCACGAATAGCTAGCACTCCGTCCGCAACTCTAGTTAATTGGGTATGTGTTAAAAAAATATCCTCCCTTGTAATAATTGGGTGATATATGTCCTCGTTATCTTCATTACGATAAGTAGAGTATTTGCGCGGTCTGGTGGGGTTTTCTTTGGTAATTGTATTGCGAATTGGGAAAATGCCTAGAATCTCTATTTCTTTAATTTCTTGCTCGCTAATATATTTTAGATATTTTTGTTTTAGAGGTGAATAACTTAGGAAATGAGACTGATTAGCAGCATCTGCATTTAAGTTGGTAATGTTTTCAAGCCCATAATTATTCACATCAGATTGCCCGAAGTGGTAAATTTTTTCTATTGAATAAGTATTGAGTTCAAGTAATGCTCCACCTATTATTTCAAAATTAATTATTTCCTCAGTAATTTCTTTAATGGTCGTACCCAGTTCGCGTTTATTTAGAAAATAAAAATTTATATCAACAAATACGCTTATGTCGCCACTAAAGTAAGCATGTAGTTTTAAGTCATAAACCAAAGCTATAGATAACAGTTTCTTTCTATCGTAGTAGTCAACTTTTAATATTCTATTTAATTCTTTGGCTGCTTGCTTAAGGGTGTAAAAAGGTGCTGGATTTTTAATATCATTCATTGTTATTCATGCCTCCCACAGCATCCCCCAAAAAAAAGCTGCTAAGCCAATCGGATGGGTGTCCGACTTTCGGGAGCTAACCTAGACTTAGCAATCTGAATATAATCTATATTTACCTATATTTGTGCATCTATTGGCTAGTAGTGCGACAAGCCTTGTCACTGTGCTTTTTTAAACTGAATAATGCTCTGATCTGCAACTTCTTCTAAATGATTGGCGTACCATTGCATCATACTTGCTCTGTCATCTAAATATTGAGCCTTGTTATATACGCCCGCCACACCGTCCTTTACGT
This sequence comes from Acinetobacter sp. YH01011, assembly GCF_013420785.1. Lineage (NCBI taxonomy): Bacteria > Pseudomonadati > Pseudomonadota > Gammaproteobacteria > Moraxellales > Moraxellaceae > Acinetobacter > Acinetobacter sp. YH01011. Next base: position 23,503 of record NZ_VOYG01000015.1, on the reverse strand, counting down.
GTGCCAGTGCTGCTTCAATATGGCGTTCATCAAAGCCACGATTGTTTAACAAGGTACTCGCAATATGTCTAAATCCGTGTGGGGTTTGTCTGCCCTCATAACCCATACGGCGCAAAGCCATAATGAAAACTGTGTCTGACTTTGGCTTGCTCTTGTCCGATCTGCTCGGAAATAAGTATTCAGAATTGGTTTCATAGCTTTGCAATTCTTTTAATAGGGTAGTGGCTTGAGTTGGCAACGGTACAAGATGCTCACGGCGTTTCTTCATACGTTCAGCAGGGATATTCCATAAGCCTTGCTCTAAATCAAATTCTTGCCACTTGGCTTGTCTTAGTTCAGTTGGTCGGCAAAACAACATAGCTAAAAGTTGCAAGCCTATACGCACATCCATAGTCGGATAATTATTGATAGCTCTTAACAGTGGGGGTAACTCAAGTTCGCTCACATGCAGCATGTTTTGCTTCTTGCCTTGCTGTAAGTATTTTTGAATGCCCTCAACTGGGTTGTAGTCCATACGTCCAGTGACTTTTGCAAAGTCGTAAATGTCACGACACATCGAGCGCATACGGTTCACTTGCTCAAAAATACCTTTCTCTTGCTGAATACTTTTTAACAAGTTCATCCATTCAATAGGCTTTATGGTGGTGTACAAGCGTTTCCCAAAAATTGGGAATATATGTTTTTCCAGTGCGCCTTTATTTCGGGTCATGGTGTCCTGTACCCATGATTCCTTTTTTGTGTCTAACCATTCTCGGGCTAAGACTTCAAAGGTAGCATTATTCTGCTCAAGCTCTTTTCGCTTGCGTTCTTGTTTGGTGATGATGGGGTTATCACCTTTTGAAATGTCACTTAAAAGTTCTTGCGCTTTTTTACGTGCTAACTGTCCTGATATTTCAGGATAGCCACCAATACCTAACCATGACCATTTACCATCAGCTTTTTTATATCGTAGTTGCCACGATTTATTACCATCAGGTTTGACACGGAAATATAAGCCGTTGCCGTCTAGCTCCCGATATTCTTTTAATTCAGGCTCAAGGGTTGCAAGTACGGTGTCTGCTAGTGGTCTGCGTTTTATGTCTGTTCGTTTCATTTTCTTGTATCCCTGCCAGTTCAATAAATATGAGGGGATACACGCTAGGATACATGGCATGTATCCCTATGGCTAGTTATATTTGGTTATGTTTAGGCAAGAAAAAAGGCTCAATCCCTTTAGAATCAAGCCTTTATCTTTTAAAACTTGGCATATTTTGCCATGTTTTGTTAGGTATATGGTGGAGGTGGCGGGAGTTGAACCCGCGTCCGCCAACACTACACTCGAGAATACTACATGCTTAGATATCGTCTATTGTTTTAACACTCTAAGACCCGACGAACAGGGTTTAAAGTGCGATCCTCTAAGTTTGGTATAAAGTCCCGAGGCTCAACTCTATACGGACTTGTGTGCGTGCGCTTCAGTCGGGTTCACTGACCACAAGTATTCAGTGAAGCGGACAAGCGGCCCTTAGGCAGCTAGAGCGTAAGATTCGTCGTTTGCGACTATTTTAATGCAAATTTGATTTACGAGAGAAAATGCGCTCTCGGCATGCATCTATGAGCTTCATCATCAGCGTCGAAGCCAATAACACCCCCATATCACAGCGCAATCATAGCATAGCTGGCAAAAATTACGATGTATTTTCTGCACAATTACACATTTCGATGCGCTTAGTTACATAATTGCGCTAATATTTTATTTTTCAAGTCAAACACAATAAAAAATATGAGTTATTTACTAGCACTCGATCAAGGCACAACCTCTAGTCGCGCTATCATCTTCAATGAACACGGACAAGTTCAGGCAACGGCACAACGAGAAACCCATATTCAGACCCCACATTCAGGTTGGGTGGAGCAAGATGCTCAAGAAATCTGGTCAAATCAAATTGCTGTGGTGCAACAGGCTCTGGCGACTGCAGGTATTTTGGCTAAAGACATTCACGCGATTGGCGTGACCAATCAACGTGAAACCACAGTGGTGTGGGATAAACGCACAGGCAAACCACTGGCACCTGCCATAATTTGGCAAGATCGTCGTGCGGCTGATTGGTGTCATCAGTTGATTCAAAATAACCAGATGCAATTGATTCAGGAAAAAACAGGTCTGCGTATAGATCCGTATTTTAGTGCAGGCAAACTGGTGTGGTTGCTTGAGCATGTCGATGGGTTAAAAGCATTGGCACAACAGGGGCACGTGGCTTTTGGCACCATCGACAGTTGGTTAATTTGGAATTTGACCCAAGGCGCAGAGCATGTCATTGAAGCGAGTAATGCTTCAAGAACGATGTTGATGAATTTACATCGCCAAACTTGGGATGAAGAATTACTGGAATTATTTCAAATTCCCGCATCGGTCTTACCCAAAATTATTGCATCCGACAGCTATATTGCAGATACCGCAACGGGTTTATTGGGCGCGAATATCCCAATTACAGGTATTTTAGGCGATCAGCAGGCGGCGTTGTTTGGGCAATCGTGCTTTGAAGTTGGAACAGCAAAAAACACCTATGGTACAGGCTGTTTTATGTTGTTTAATACAGGCAATCAGGTGCAATTTAGCCAAAATAAGTTACTTACCACTTTGGCGTGGCAATGTCAAAATCAAACCCATTTTGCCCTTGAAGGCAGTGTTTTTATGGCAGGCGCGGTGGTGCAATGGCTGCGCGATGGTTTGGGTATTATCCAAAAAAGCAGCGATGTGGAACAACTTGCCAATAGTGTAACTTCTAGCGATGGTGTAGTGCTAGTTCCTGCATTTACAGGGCTTGGTGCGCCACATTGGGACAGTGAAGCGCGAGCGCTTTTATGTGGAATGTCACGTGGCACCAACAAGGCACATATTGCCCGTGCTGCCTTGGAATCCATTGCATTTCAGGTGTCGGATGTACTCACTGCGATGCAATCCGATTTAGATCATCCACTGAAAGAGCTTCGAGTCGATGGTGGTGCTAGTCAAAATGATATGTTGATGCAATTCCAAGCCGATATTTTAAATGTGCCTGTGTTACGTCCTAAAATGTTGGAATCAACCGCTTGGGGAGCAGCAGCTATGGCAGGTTTAAAGGCGGGTGTATTTTCTGACTTATCTGAAATTTCAGCATCTTGGCAGTTAGATCGGGTATTTGAACCCCAAATGAATGAAGCAGAGCGTGCAGAACATTTAGCGCGTTGGCAACAAGCCTTAAAACGTGCTAAGTCAGACTTATAATCAGCGCTATTTCTAAAATAACGCTAAGTTGAAATAAATCTTTAAACCACAAGCCTCATCAGCAAAACTTTTGAGGCTTGTAGCTGTTTTTTCGTTACTTTGATCTTTTAGATTACGCCTTACATTGCCTCACGTTGAGCTTCATCTTCTAGATAACTTTCCAAAGAATCATCTAGTGCATAAAGCCATGGTGTGTGATGCGGTTTAGCCATTTTTCCTGTCATCACTGAGCGATAAACTTTATCTCTAAAGCCCATAATATTTTCTTTTTTATGCTTTTTCCATTGCATGAAAATATCGTGTACTGCATCAATATTGAAAGATGGATAGTCGGTCTGCGCAATCAGGCGTTTGATGTAATCCCCTTGAAAACGTGCAGATTGTTCATCGCTCATTAAGCGTTGTTCTTTTTCATGCAAGGTTTGGGTATGGCTTTGCATTTCGTCTATGCTTGGCAACGCAATTTTGCCCAAAATCACATCGCGGACAAACCATGCCTGCGCATCGAACATATTGAAGGTGTACCATTGATCTTGCATACCCAAATAGAACAAACGTGGATTCTTTTCCCAAACCACACCTTGATATAAACCTAGTGGATAAAGGCAGTTATGCGTTCTGAGGCGCAAGCCATCTTCAATAAACGGGAAGTGGTGTAAATAGCCCGTACATAAAATAATGGCATCAATTTTGGCCGATGTTCCATCACCAAAATAAGCAGTATTTTCATCTACACGCAGTAATTGTGGTTTTTCAGACCAGTTTTTGGGCCACTTAAAGCCCATGGCTTTACTGCGATAGCAACTGTAAATTTGTTTGGCGCCGTATTTATAACATTGCGAACCAATGTCTTCGGCAGAGTAGCTGCTGCCCACCAACAGCACTGATTTACCTTTAAATTCCAGTGCATCACGGAAATCATGCGCGTGTAAAATACGACCATGGAATTGATCAAAGCCTTCATAAACAGGGACACGCGGGGTAGAAAAGTGCCCAGAGGCCACCACAACATAATCAAACTGTTCTGAATAATGACGTTGCTGTGCGTAATCTTCGACATCAACCGTAAATTTTTGCGTCGCATCATCATAATGAATATGCTGAACGGCGGTATTAAAGCGGACTAAGTCTTTCACCTGTGCTTTTTCTGCACGACCTTGAATATAATCCCACAACACTGCGCGTGGCGGATAAGACGCGATTGGTTTTTTGAAGTGTTCATCAAAAGTATAATCGGCAAATTCTAGCGCTTCTTTAGGGCCATTTGACCATAAATAACGGTACATACTGCCGTGGACAGGTTCGCCATGTTCATCTATACCTGTGCGCCAAGTATAGTTCCAGAGTCCACCCCAATCATTTTGTTTTTCGAAACATACAATTTCAGGAACTTGTAGACCTTTGGCCTTTGCTGACTGAAACGCTCTTAATTGGGCCATGCCGCTTGGGCCAGCGCCAATAATTGCAATTCGATCCATTGCTATCTCCATTAGTTTTTGAGTTCTTAATTACTTCTCCAATTTTGAGTGACACAATTCAGGATTTTAAATATCCGCATTATAAAAATAAGCAAATACAATCCTAAATTTAGAGATCAAGTAGATCTTGTCAAAATAGGATGTGAATTAAAAAAATAGAAAAAATAAAACACACTAAAGACAGTAAAAATTGCTTAAGCAACTCATCTTTATAAAAAAATGTGTTTTACAAGAAGCATGATCTTATCATAATTTTTGATTAATTTTGGTTTTGCTTAGTTGTAAAAGTGAATTTAAAGTCATTGCTGTTGTTGTTTTGGTTTGATCAATTGGTATATTTTATTGATTTTTATAGAGAAAATAAGATGAAAATTTAAAGCTAATTTTTATCTCATTTTGCCCAATATAAAGGTGATTTTGATGAGATTGTTGCAAAATCTACAATGATATACAGAGGATTGAAAACTGAATCTTAGGCAACATTTTCAGAGAGCCATACCCGAAGTGGACTTCTGAAAAATTAAAAGGATGCTGTGATTGATAGGTGTAATGAAAGTTTAGTTTTTATAAGCCATGAAAGCAGTAGCGTATTTATCAAGCTTTATCTAATGATTGAATGTGCTTTGCGTACATTCAATCATTAAAGTTTGTGGCGACTCAGTAATTAAAGTTTACGCCACACCTTATTTTCATCTTCTAAAGAGACAGTAAAGTTAAATTCGTCGTCTACGGTAACCAAGTAGGAGTTAGGATTAACCAATAAAACTTTTAAAATTGTACCTTGCTCGAATTCAATTGGTGCGCAGTTTTCTTTACGTAGAACAATAGGTTCAAGTAGCTCAATAGCAATGTTTTCTGTTGGAGATTCCATACCGCACCCTAAATGAGTTATTTTTAATCAACTGTATTATATAGTAAATTGATGAATAATCTACACAAAATCGTAAATTTGTGTCGGGTTTAAATATTTTGTACTTGAATTGTTGGTCAAAAAATCGCAATAAATTTGCCCAATACTTCATAATTTGACATTTTAAAAATATAAGAAATTGAAATTTGATGTAATTTCTTAGATGAATGGCAAATGAACAGCGCAGTAAAATATAGCCGATTGATGAAATTTACAGTTTTCAGTATAAAAATAAAATTATTGCTGAAAAAACAGCGTATAAAGTATAAAAGTTAAAGTATCCATTCACGCTTTTTTAAGTGGTGAAGGCACTGGGTTTTACATTCCAATTTAAAAAATAAAGGCTTTTTGTCTGCATGTTTAAGTCATTTTTTCCAAATCCAAAGTGGTTTTTTATTTCATTGCTTGTTTGGTTCGCCATTAATCTGGCTTTGTGGTATTCAGGCGGTAGCGCATGGGGCAGTTGGATTGGCTTCCCACAAGGTTATGCCGAAGCAACATTACCCATTGATGTCAGTCGTTTTTGGTCACCTGCATTTTTATGGTTTTATTTCTGGTTTTTTGTATCAACCACTATTTTTGCCACCTTTTGGAAATTTAAATCTAATAACCCGTGGCAGCGTTGGTCGGTATGGGGATCGGCATTCATCCTGTTCAATATTTGGTTTGGGGTACAAGTCAATGTTGTGGTGAATGCTTGGTACAACCCATTTTATGACCTGATTCAAAAAATGCTCAGTAGTGGTGGTGGAGATGTCAATGAGCTCTATACAGGCGTGCTGACCTTTTTATACATCGCCATGGTGGCTGTGACCTTAATGGTTTTGAACTTGTTTTTTGTCAGTCACTATGTCTTCCGTTGGCGTACGGCAATGAATAATTATTACACCGCACATTGGGAAAAACTCAGACATATTGAAGGTGCATCACAGCGTATTCAAGAAGATACCATGCGTTTTGCCAGAACCATGGAAACTTTAGGGGTGAATTTAGTCGAAGCCCTAATGACTTTGTTGGCATTTTTACCTGTGCTGTTTAGTTTGTCTGTGCATGTCAAAGCCTTGCCTATAATTGGGGAAATTCCGTATGCCTTAGTGTGGGCGGCTGTTGGCTGGGCAGTATTTGGTACGGTGGTGTTGATGGTGGTGGGTGCAAAACTTCCAGGTTTGGAATTTAACAACCAAAAAGTCGAAGCTGCATATCGTAAAGAACTGGTTTATGGTGAAGATCATCCAGAACGTGCCGATCCGCTGAGTTTAAAAGAACTGTTTAGCAAGGTGCGCTTTAATTATTTCCGTCTATATTTCCACTACGCCTATTTTAACTTGGTGCGTATTTGGTATATGCAATTAGACAATATTTACGGCTTATTTGTGTTATTCCCAAGCATTGCCGCAGGGGCAATTACCTTGGGCTTGATGATGCAAATCGCCAACGTATTTGGCAAAGTCCGTGAGTCGTTCCAGTACCTCATCGCGTCTTGGCCGACTATTATTGAGCTCTTGTCTATTCATAAGCGTTTAAAAGCATTTGAATCGACCTTGGATCAATAGTTTTGATGGCGACATTCATAAGTGTTGTGGATGTCGCGTTCGCATGTTTAGAGTGGTGACTGCCAAATATAAATTGATCTGAACAGTTGTATAAAAAATAATATGAGTGTTAGTATTCAAAATCATAAAAAACTGTGATGAATTGGATTGTTTTATAAAAATATCAAACGCGATTCAAATAAAGCGATGATTATTTAACTATAAAATCAAGGTGTTAGATTTGTTATTTTCCGCTAATTCATATATTTTCATTCCTATAAAAACAATTGAGAATTGAAACGTGACCTGCAAAAAAATACTTTTGATGGGGGGGGTGGGCAGCCTATTATTTGGTTGTGCAACAGTCGATCAATATAGCCCAAATTCGGTGAAGCATTTTGCATCTGCACAAGAACTGATTGTTCAAAAAAACTTAAATCAGCCCAGTGGTGCCGCTAAAGAATATGTCTATTATTGGGGGCCACAGCGCAAAGATCAGCCTGCTGAATCTATGATTCCACGTAAATATATGGGCAGCTATTGTCAGTCACAAAATGGACGCTTAACGCTGGCCTATAAAAGCTCAATGAGTTTAGTCAAAAATGCATGGTCTAAAAAACTACTCAATACTTATCGAGATGTAAAACAGGGGATTGGGGCATACCGCTGTGTAGGTAATCAGGGCGAAAGTTGGATTGTATCTATTGAACCTGTGGCAGAACGCCAGTTGGAACAGCGTGGTGAAGCGCGAGTAGTGAGTTTGGTCACTAAAATAATGTCTGAAGATGAAGCACGACGTTTTTACCGCGCGGTTTCTACACCTGCAAAGGCTGCACCTAAAGCAGCTCAAAGTAATCCAAAAACAACAAATGCAACCAAAGTTGCTGAAATGAAAGAAAAACCTGAAGAGAAAAAAGAGCCTGTAGTTGCGCCAGTAAAAACAGCTCCACCACGCGTGGTTGAGACACCACAACAGCAACAGACACGTTTATATGTGGCGGCACGTCGTGATTTAAACAGTGGGCGTAATCAAATTAATGCCTGTAATAATGCGCAACGTGCTTATAACTATGGCAAATTACAGGGCGCAGAGGGTACGCGTATTTATACAGAATCTGGCATGTTGGTGGCACGTTGTTTAACCAGTGTGTCGAGTTATCGCAGTCGTTTTCCAAACGCAGAAGTGCAAGCCAAGCGCATTTTGCAGAATTTAGCCAAAAATTATAATCATGCGGGCGCAAAAAATATGTTAAATCAAATGAAATAACCAACCCCTAGCTTTATAAGCTGGGTATTCAAATGAATTGAGTCATTTAAAAGAAAATAAAATGAAAAAAGAAAACACAGAGCAGCGTGTAGATACGGGGACTTATTTTTCGCGCATGCTGTTGAATGAGATGGTCGATGAAATTACGGTAGATTTAAGCGCGACACCGTATTTTTTAATGAACGGGGCAGGCCACATTTCACCGCATTGAATAAAAGAATTCAGAGAACTTTGCTTAAGACCGAAGCTGTGACAGCAGCTGATTTAAGTTGTTTAGCACCCATTCGGGTTCGAGCAAAAAATCAGAAAAAAACCAAATGGGGGGTGATCACAGAACTTGATTTTCCTGAGGTTACACAATCAATTGTTTATCCACCTTTCAAAATCACGCCAGAATTGGCAGCAGCTTTTGGTATGCATTTGATTGGACAGGGCAAAAGTATCAAGATTGAAAATGAGTACGATATCGTTAGTTATTGTGAATACATTTACGGAAAATTTGCAGCTTATGCCAATCCATATTTAGACACAGCATCTTCAGGGCAAGATCGGACTTTATTTCCTACAATTTGCACAGATTTAGAAGGGCATAATTTTCCGCATTTGTTCGTTTCCAGCGACCCTTATTTGGACTTGGTGATTTCTGTTGGTCTATATGACACCAAACAACAAGCTTTAGTTGTGGCAGATTTATGGATTCCTGCTGGCTATGCAGTCTGCATTCCACCACAAAAAATTGATGATACGACTGAAAAAATATATCTACATAATAACCGAAATAGTGCAAATGCCTGCTGGGGCAACAATGTTACACATGAGCAGATTAAGACACATACTTTGCTTGATACACAAGGCCGTATTCATTGGTTTTGGAATCGACTACCGACGGAGCATCCACAGTTATGAAGTTAAAACATTTGCTGCATAGCACAATTAAAATTTCAGGATTTAGTATATTGGCTTTATTCAGTTTTAATATTTCTGCCAAAAGCCTGAAACAAGCCACTGCGCATGATTATGTGACAGAGCGTTATTATTTGGGGCTAGATTCTAATCGTGCTATAGATGAAAAGATGACACGAGCCAGACTCAGGGGCGATGAGCGCGAGCAAATCCGTATTTTGTGTGTGGATGTTCGTAAGTACTATCAAGATGTTATTGCTTTAAACCAAGCCAATCGACATTTTAATCCAAAGAAAATTGATGCAGAAACCAAAGAATATCGTGTATTACTCAAGGGTTTAGACAAGGAGAATGTTTGTAAAGACCTCGGTTTTTAAGAGAAGGTTTGTTGGTAATTTTAATATTCTATTGAGGGTGTGATATTTCCTCTCGCTGTGGAATGGGAGATAAAATTAAATAAGATTTGGATACAACTTCTCAAATTCTTTATTCACTGCTTCGCCACGTAATAAATAGCCTTTAGGTTGGATATAGCTATAAATTTCCCGAGTAGGTTGTTCATGCCAACCGATGTTGAAAGCACATAGTTTTGGGAAAAATTGCAGATGGTTATAGTTATAATTGATAGAAGCTTATTAATGTAAATAAGCTTCTATTAAATAGAGTTACTTCGATGCTGGAGATGTTAAACAATTCTTCTGTACAGCCATCTTTTGCACAGCTTCGTATTCTCCTTTCAATCTTGAGAACTCTGCTTCCTGAGCTTTATTTCCTCCAATAAAGAAGAGTGCTGGCCAAAAAAGTACTAATCCTGCACCTGTTACCCATTTGTCACGTGTTGCACGAGAATCTACTGAACCGCCAATTTCAGCTACTCTGTTTTGAATGTTGCTAGCCTCTTGTCCTAGCTGATCACAGCTATATTGCTGATACTGTAATGGTGATACGTATGATGCTGTAAGGTTCTTGGATGAAGTAGCACATCCTGTGAATACAACGCAACTCAATATCAGGCTTATTGCTCTTTTCATTTTGTTATCCCCCTCATTTTATCTGTGATAGCACAAGATTTAAATATAAAAAACCCCGCATTAAGCGAGGTTTTTATAACATAAAATCAATTAATTATCGAATAAATTATCCAATCAATTTCTTCATTAATTCATTCACTTGAGCAGGGTTGGCTTTACCCTTAGATGCTTTCATCACTTGACCGACTAAACCGTTGAAGGCTTTGTCTTTACCAGACTTATATTCTTCAACCATTTTTTCGTTGGCAGCAAGCACTTCCTTAATAATTGCTTCAATCGCACCTGTATCAGTTTCCTGTTTCAAGCCTTTTTCCGCAATAATTTCGTCTGCAGTTTTGCCTTCATCCCACATAAAGCCGAACACTTGTTTTGCAATCTTACCGCTAATGGTGTTGTCTACAATACGTGCGATCATACCGCCAAGTTTCTCGGCAGATACAGGAGAGTCTGCCAAATCTAAACCTGCTTTATTGAGTGCACCTGAGAATTCACCCATCACCCAGTTTGCTGCAATTTTACCGTGTGCCGCGCCACCAGCCGCAGCAACCACAGCTTCGTAAAATTCTGACATTTCACGAGTCAATGTGAGCACGTGAGCATCGTACTCAGTTACACCAAAGTCCGCCACGAAACGTGCACGACGTGCAGCAGGAAGCTCAGGCATAGTCGCTTTAATGGCTTCAATTTGCGCATCAGGAATAATCACAGGCAACAAGTCTGGATCAGGGAAGTAACGGTAATCGTTGGCTTCTTCCTTCGAACGCATTGAACGCGTTTCCATCTTCACAGGGTCAAACAAACGTGTTTCTTGGTCAATCGTACCATCCCATTCCAAGATTTCCATTTGACGTTCAATTTCAACATTGATCGCTTGTTCAATAAAGCGGAATGAGTTCAGGTTTTTAAGTTCACAACGTGTACCGAAGGGTTGACCCGGACGACGTAACGACACGTTACAGTCCGCACGGAACGAACCTTCAGCCATGTTGCCGTCAGAAATACCTAACCAACGAACCAGTGTGTGAATCGCTTTAATGTAAGCAACCGCTTCTTCAACCGAACGCATATCTGGTTCAGATACGATTTCCAATAAAGGTGTGCCTGCACGGTTTAAGTCAATACCTGACATGCCTTCAAATTGGTCGTGAATCGATTTACCTGCATCTTCCTCAAGGTGTGCACGGGTTACGCCAATGCGTTTGGTTGTGCCATCTTCAAGTTGGATGTCGATATGACCCAAGCCTACAATCGGGTTATCCATCTGGCTGATCTGGTAGCCTTTTGGAGAATCCGGGTAGAAGTAGTTTTTACGTGCAAATACAGAGGCTTGGTCGATGTAGGCATCAATACCCAAGCCAAAACGGATTGCCAAATCCACCACTTCTTTATTCAACACAGGCAAGACGCCCGGCATAGCTAAATCAACAAGGCTGGCTTGCGTATTTGGGTCTTGACCAAATTCGGTGGATGAACCTGAGAAAATTTTAGAATTGGTTGCAAGCTGAGTATGAATCTCAATACCAATCACGACTTCCCAGCCATCAATCAGGTTTGATTTGGGTTTAGCAGTATTCTTCGCCATTATGCGTTCTCCTCAGCAATTGCAGCGCGTTGAGTATGCCAATCTGTCGCTTGTTGATACTGATGTACCACAGATAACAATTGTGATTCAGACCAGTAATTGCCAATCAATTGTAAACCCACAGGCAAGTGATCTTGGTCAAAACCAACAGGCGCACTAATTGCTGGTAAGCCCGCTAAGTTCACTGCGATGGTGTAAATATCACCCAAATACATTTCAACAGGGTCTAAAGACGCGCCAATTTTGTAGGCAGTTGTTGGTGCAGTTGGTGCTGCAATCACATCGACCTGTTCAAAGGCTTTTAAGAAGTCTTGCTGAATTAAACGACGGACTTTTTGTGCTTTCACGTAGTAAGCATCGTAATAACCCGCAGAAAGAGCATACGTACCAATCAAGATACGACGTTGCACTTCTGCACCAAAACCTTCAGAACGCGAGCGTTTGTAAAGGTCTAAAATATCTTGAGGATTTTCTGCACGGTAGCCATAACGCACACCATCGTAACGAGAAAGGTTGGACGATGCTTCTGCAGGGGCAATCAGATAGTAAGTTGGCACGTAGCTTTCAGTCATGTTGAGATCAATCTCAACCAATACTGCGCCCAATTCTTCTAATTTTTTTAGTGATTCTTCAACACGTGCTTTCACCGCAGCATCTAAACCAGCCACATTGAAGTATTGTTTCGGAATACCAATGCGTAAGCCTTTGAGCGTTGTTGCATTCAGGTTCGCCACATAATCTTCAACCGCTTTATCCATAGAGGTTGAGTCTTTGGAATCATGACCAGCCATTACATTCATTAAATATGCACAGTCTTCTGCAGAGCGTGCCATTGGGCCTGCCTGATCTAAAGATGATGCATAAGCAATGATGCCGTAACGTGAAACACGTCCGTAAGTTGGTTTTAGACCTGTTAAACCACAGAAAGACGCAGGCTGACGGATTGAACCACCTGTATCTGTACCTGTAGCAAATGGTGCAAGATCAGCCGCCACGACAGCAGCCGAACCACCTGACGAACCACCCGGTACATGGTCAAGTGCCCATGGGTTTTTGGTCGCGCCATAGAACGAACTTTCAGAGGTTGAACCCATTGCGAATTCGTCCATGTTCACTTTACCCAAAGTGACCAAACCTGCGTTTTTACCTTGCGCAACCACAGTTGCATCATAAGGTGAAATAAAATTGTCCAGCATTTTTGAACCCGCAGAGGTTTTAATGCCTTGGGTACAAAAAATATCTTTATGTGCAACAGGAATACCTGTCAGTGCTGTCGCTTGACCTGCCTGACGCAACGCATCGGCTGCATCCGCCTGTGCCAGTGCTACTTCATTGGTCACGGTGACATAAGAGTGCACTTGCGGATCAATTTTGGCAATACGTTTTAAATAATGTTCTGTTAGTTCGCGAGAGGAGAATTTGGCTGCCGCTAAACCCTCAGAGATTTCACGAATCGATAAGCGATGTAAATCTGTCATGAGAAAAATTCTTTTACCTTTTTATGAAGTCAAAATGTAACAGCCGAATAAATTATTCAATCACACGTGGAACAAGGTACAAGCCATCCTGAACTGCAGGGGCAACAGCTTGATATTGCTCACGATGATTCTGTTCGGTTACGACGTCTTCACGTAATGGTTGAGGGTGGTCAAATGGGCTTTTTAAAGGCTCAACGTCATCGGTATTTATGCCTTTTAAGCTTTCCATCATGCCTAAAATTTTATTTAGACTTTGAGCATACTCAGCAGATTGCGTATCATTGAGTTTAAGACGAGCAAGATGGGCAATTGCTGAAACTGTTTGTGCATTTAAATCTGCAGAATGCTGAGCATCCGAGGTAGACATAACATCACCTAAAATCAGTATTAATAAAAAATTTCAAAATATCGTGCGTTATAATAAGCGATTGACTTGTTCAACGCACCACATTTAGTTAAAGTTGCCAACTTGCGTCCACATAAAGTTTAATCGAGAACGACTCCGTGATTCTAAAACGACTAATTGGCTTGTTTTCGCCAGACCTAGCCATTGATTTAGGTACAGCAAATACACTTATTTATGCGCCAGGACGAGGCATTATATTAAATGAACCGACAGTTGTGGCAATTCGTCACAGCGGTTCACAGAAAATTGTTGCCGCAGTCGGTCTTGATGCCAAACAAATGTTGGGTCGTACCCCAGCAAATATTTCTGCAATTCGCCCAATGAAAGATGGTGTCATCGCAGATTTTGAAGTGACTGAAACCATGCTGAACCAATTTATTGGCAAAGTGCATGAAAAGCGTTTATTCCCACCTGCACCGCGTGTAGTGGTGTGTGTACCATGCAAATCGACTTTGGTAGAGCGCCGTGCCATTCGTGAAGCCGTGTTTAACGCAGGCGCACGAGATGTCCGTTTAATTGAAGAGCCCATGGCAGCAGCAATTGGTGCAGGTATGCCAGTCGAGCAAGCTTGTGGTTCAATGGTGGTAGATGTTGGTGGTGGCACGACAGAAATCGCGATCATTTCACTACAAGGTTGTGTATATTCAGATTCATTGCGTATTGGTGGCGATGTGTTTGATGAGCAAATCATTAACTATGTACGCAAGGCACATGGTTGTGTGATTGGTGAAACCACAGCAGAAACCATTAAGAAAGAAGTCGGCATGGCTTTGCCAGATGAAGGTGCTAAACCACTGGAAATTGAAGTGCGTGGTCGTAACTTGGCAGAAGGTGTGCCACGTGCCATTACTGTAACTTCTGATGAAATTACCCAAGCTATTTCTGATCCATTACAAAGTATTGTATCGGCAGTAAAATCTGCACTGGAACAAACTCCACCAGAACTTTCTTCCGATATTGCAGAGCGTGGAATTGTGCTCACCGGTGGCGGTGCGTTATTGCGTAACCTAGACAAGCTTTTGGCACAAGAAACTGGCTTGCCTGTGGTAGTCGCAGAAGAACCATTAACTTGCGTTACCCGTGGTGGTGGCAAGGTCTTGGAATTCTTTGATAATCCAAACCACGATATGTTATTTGTTGGCTAATACATAGGATTCGGCGGTGCAAACAAATCTGTTTTCCAGACAACCGCCATCTTTTCGCTCTTTTATAATTGCGGTCATTACTTGCTTGGTCATCCTGTTCTTTAACTGGCGTGTCCCGCATGTAATTCAACCTGCACGTGATGTTTTGTATGCGGCATATAATCCAATTTATGCCCTTGCAAGCTATCCTGTATTGTCGCGAGAATGGCTAAGTCAACAAAGTAAGTCTGAGGCTCAATTGCGTCGTGAAAATACCGCGATGCAGGCAGAGCTATTACAGGCTCAAGTCCGTTTGCAAAAATTGTCTGAACTCTCTGCAGAAAATACTCGCCTGCGCGGTCTACTCGATACGCCTCTAATCATTGATGGACGCATGGAAATTGCTGAAGTAATTGGTACCGATGCCGATCCTTTGCGCCACATTATTGTGATTAACCGTGGTTCACAAAATCAGCTCAAAGTCGGGCAAACCGTTTTGGATGATAAAGGCATTATGGGGCAGATCATTGCTGTGTATCCACACAGTAGCCGTGTCATGTTGCTTTCTGACAAAGAACACTCACTTTCAGTGCGTTTGGAACATACAGGCATGCGAGCCATTGTTTCGGGTACGGGCGATTTAGGGCGTTTGAAAATGGAATATGTACCGACCAGTGCCAATATTCAGGTTGGAGAGAAAGTCTATAGCTCAGGCTTGGGCGAGCATTTCCCTGCAGGATATTTGGTTGGAAGCATTGCCAAAATCAGCCGACATAATTCTGGTGAGTTTGCACAAATTGATGTGATGCCTGCAGCACAATTGGCGGGTGGTCATCATGTGGTGGTGCTGTTCTCAGAATCTTTAGCGAAGGAGCAGCCAAATGCCAATCGCTAAAATTGGACAAACCCGACTCGGACAAAACAAGAATAAAGATCCACTATTTCCGATTATTTTTTCTGTAATTGCTGCATCTGTACTCATGGTGTATCCGCTGTCTTATACAGGCTCGGGTTGGCGACCATTGTTTATGTTGATGGTGACCTTGTTTTGGGTGCTTGGGCAACCAACTTGGTGTGGTATTTGGTTTGCCTTTGGTACAGGCTTGTTTGCAGACTTGCTCCTCGATGCACCTTTGGGCATGAATGCCTTGAGTTTTGTGGTGATTACTTTTGTGGCGCGTTTCCTGACTCGTGAGCGCCGTATTATGACGTTTGCGAATTTATGGGTCATTAGTGTAATCGCAATTTTGGCTCACCTCGCCCTGATTTGGGTGATGCAAGTCATGGGTGGGATTCAGTTCCCATTTGCCCGTCATTGGCAACCTTTGCTGAGTAGTATTTTGCTCTGGCCTGTGCTGTATTATTTCTTGCGAAAATGGCGCATTTAATTCTTGCCTCAAGTTCACCGCGCCGTCGGGAACTCCTGCAACAGCTTGGGCTGGAATTTGAAATTTACAGTCCAGACATCGATGAATCTATTTTAGCGGGCGAAGATGTTGCCGCGTATGTTGAGCGGTTGGCATGTGCCAAAGCCGATGCGGTTTTACGGCTATTTCCTGATGCTATTGTGATTGCTGCCGATACCAGTCTAGGCGTAGATGGGCAGATTTTGGGCAAGCCAGAATCCAAAGCACATGCCTTTGCCATTTGGTCACAACTTTCTGGTCGAAAACATGATGTTTTTTCAGGGGTTTGTGTGCGTACAAAACAGAAAAAATCCAGTATAGTGGTACGTACACAGGTTGAATTTCAATCGCTTAGCCTAGATGATATGGAAAGCTACTGGGCAACAGGTGAGCCGATTGGAAAAGCGGGTGCTTATGCGATTCAGGGCATCGCAGCACGTTATATTCCGCGTATTGAGGGCAGTTATAGCAATGTTGTCGGCCTGCCACTCTATGAAACCGTACAGTTATTACAGACAGTTAAGGCACTAAATTAACTGCTGCACAAAAATTTTTATAATGTTTTGAGTTTTATTATGTCTGACGAGTTGTTGATTAACGTCACACCGATGGAGTGTCGGGTGGCGTTAATTCAAAACGGCACGGTCAATGAACTATTCGTTGAGCGTACAGCCAAGCGTGGTTTGGTGGGCAATATTTATAAAGGCAAAGTGGTGCGCGTGCTGCCAGGCATGCAAGCCGCTTTTGTCGATATTGGTTTATCGCGTACTGCTTTTTTGCATATCAATGACATGATTTGGCCGCGCAGCCAACCTACACCGAATGTCTTTGAATTATTGCAGCCTGGGCAAATTCTAACCGTGCAAGTGATGAAAGATATGCTCGGTACTAAAGGCGCACGACTGAGCACTGATCTTTCCATTCCTTCGCGTTATTTGGTTCTAATGCCGTATGGCAGTCATATTGGCGTATCACAACGCATTGAATCGAGTGAAGAACGTGAGCGTCTACGCGGGATCATTGAAACCATTCAGGCTGAGCATAAATTACCAGGCTCAGTGATTGTACGCACAGCAGCCGAAGGCGTCGATGAAGCGGCCTTAGTGCAAGATATGTGTTACTTGGCAAAATTGTGGGAATACATTCAGCGTAAACAAAAAAGCATTGCTGTGCCTTCTTTGATTTTTGAAGAGTTGCCGTTACCGCAACGCGTAATTCGTGATTTGGCGAATGATAACACCGCCAAAATTTATGTCGATTCTCGTGAAATTCACGCCAAATTAAAAGAATTTGTGGATGAGTTTGTGCCCAATATGCACAATCGCCTGATTCATTACCCAGGCGAGCGCCCACTGTTCGATTTATACAATGTCGAAGAAGATATTCAAAAAGCGTTGCAAACCCGTGTGGCATTAAAGTCAGGCGGTTATCTGATGATTGATCAGACCGAAGCCATGACCACCATTGATGTGAATACGGGTTCTTATGTCGGTGGTCGGACTTTAGAAGACACTGTTTTTAAAACCAATATGGAAGCGACACAGGTCATTGCCCGCCAGTTACGTTTGCGTAATTTGGGTGGCATCATCATTATCGACTTCATTGATATGCAAGAAGTACAGCATCGTGATGAAGTCTTGAGTCAGTTTGAGCGTATGCTTGAACGAGATCATGCCAAGACCAAAATTACCCAAGTGTCTGAACTGGGCTTGGTCGAGATGACCCGTAAACGCACCCGTGAATCATTAGAACATTTACTTTGTGAAGCCTGTCCAACTTGTCAGGGACGGGGATATGTCAAAACAGCAGAGTCAGTATGTTACGAAATTTTTCGAGAAATTTTAAGATACGCACGCGCATTTGAATCACAACGTGGCTTTACTGTCGTTGCGCACCCATCGGTGATTGACCGATTGTTAACTGCCGAAGCGCCAGCAGTGGCGGATTTAGAGCACTTTGTCAGCCGTGTGATTAAATTTCAGGTGGAAAATTTATATACGCAAGAGCAATACGATATCATTTTGAGCTGAAATTGTAACAGGATATCGCTAAACAGTTGTTACATCTGAAATTTTACTTTTTTGAGTGAATTCTCAATACTAAGCATACAGAGTAGCCAAAGCCGAACATCTCCCTCGGTTTAGCAAATGAGGTATGTCATGGGTATGAGTAAAGTTGTGATTCAAAAGAGTTTAAAAGTATTAGATCGTAAAGTGACACATAACGGTTATATTGTGGATGAGCAAGGTAAAGAAACTCAAATTACCACTGCAATGGTTAGCGCAGTTTGTCAGCAATTATTAAAACAGTGTCGTACTATTCAAAAATAAGGGGCAGCAATTGCCCCTTAATTGATTCTATTGAATTATTTTTCTGATGGATTGACGTATCAATCCACGATTTTATTGACCCCTTCAGGCGCATCAATAATCTGTTCAAAGCGCTGAATTTCATCTTCTAAGTGTTGCAATAAGTTTTGCATTTTCGGTAAGGCATGACGACAAGCAGTTAAACCAACTTCTAATTTGTCTAAATAGCTGGTCATGGTAATGTTTAAAGCTTGTCCATCTAACACGATTGAAGCAGGGTATAGTGCATCTAGCTTTGCACCATTCCAATACAAAGGTTCACGTGGGCCAGGTACATTGGAAATCACCAAGTTAAAGGCCTGACGCTTTGGCATAATGCCTGACAAAATATTTAAACCAGCAGCGCCGTAAACAAAAGCACTATAGTTCATAATTTGATTGGCATTCATGCGCTTAAAACGCTGCTTGGCATTTTGTACACTGCGGCGCACAATTTTTAAACGCTCAAGCGGATCTTCTTTGTGCGTACCCAAGTTGGCTAAAATCATGGTGATTCGATTAGATACTTCAGAATCGTCATCACGAATAGAGGCAGGCACCATCGCAATTAAAGGTTTTTTCGGTAAAGCATATTGGCTGAGTAAGTACTCACGCAATGCGCCTGAGCAAATTGCCAGTACCACATCATTAATGGTTACGCCCAAAGCTTTAGCAATGTGATGCAAACGTGCAAACTCAAAAGATTGCGCGGCAAAACGACGTGAGGCGCTCACACGTTGGTTTAAGATGGTACTTGGTGCTTGGAAGCTAGAAACATAATCGGGGTTACGTCCCATATCTTTAGCAACGGTTTGTGATACTTCATAAACTGCGCGAGGGGTTGCTTCAAACTGACCTTTAACTCCACCAAAAATTTTCTTTAAACGGCTGACTTTCGGTTCTTTCAGGCGTTTAGCACGTGGGCCTTCTACACACCAAGGTGGTACAATTCTTTTTGCATTTTCGTCGTGCGAAAGGGATTTTTCCACCAAACGCATGCCTGCAATGCCATCTACCATGGCATGATGAATTTTAAAGAACATTGCAAAACGATTATCTTCAATGCCTTCAATAATATGGCAAGTCCATAAAGGTTTGGCACGATCAATCAGTGAACTGTGTTCTTGTGAAATATAAGTTAATAATTCACGAATACGGCCTGGTTTTGGCAAGGCAATATGACGGAAGTGATGATCGAGATCGAACTCTTCATCTTCATCCCAAAACAGACCATTGAGCTTATTGTTAAATGGTGCAATAGGCATCGACTTTGAATTGCGAATATCGGCAACCAAGTCTTGAATAAAAGTGGCTGGTGCATGTTCTGGAATTTGGAATAAGAATAATCCGCCCACATGCATGGGCTGTTGACGTTTTTCGAGTGATAGGAAAATAAAATCAATAGGGTGTAATGGACGCATATTGTGGATTGCCTCACTGCAATTTCTACGCTTGTTCTTATCTGAACAAGGTTTTTAGAGTTATATAAGATTTAATTCAGTATATCTTTTTTATCAAACAAATATAGTGATTTTTGCGCCATCGCAAGTCAATAAAAATCACAGTAAAACTGTGATTTTTATTGTAGTAATAGATGTATTATTTTAAATTTCCAGCATGTAGACCGCATTCTTTGTGCGTTGCTTCTTCCCACCACCAACGACCTTCACGTTCATGTTGGTTCGGAAGAACAGGGCGGGTGCAAGGTTCACAGCCAATTGAAATAAAACCTTTTTCATGCAAACGATTGTATGGAATTTCCATCATGCGAATGTAATTCCACACGTCACTACTTGACCAGTTTGCCAGTGGATTGTATTTGATTAATTGTTTATCTGGACCTGAAAATCCTGCATCTGCTTGTACGACAGGAATATCTTGGCGTGTACCTGGACTTTGGTCTTTACGTTGACCTGTAATCCAGCCATCTAGTGTTGCCAGCTTTTTGCGTAAAGGCTGAACTTTACGAATTCCGCAACATTCCTGATGTCCATCTTCAAAAAAACTAAATAAGCCTTTTTCTTGTACCAATTGTTGCACTGCTTCAGTTTCAGGAAAGCAAATTTCGATCTCAATATTATAATATTTGCGTACAGTTTCTAAAAATTGATAGGTTTCAGGATGCAAACGTCCTGTATCTAAACTAAATACACGAAATGGCAAACCTAAATTAGACGCCATATCAATCAGTACCACATCTTCTGCGCCAGAAAAAGAAATTGCAACTTCACCCTGCTGGTTCAAAGCAAGTTTTAAAATCTCGCTAGGCGATTTGTCTGCATATTCGGTTGCGAGTGCATCAACGATATCTATAGTTGGAATGGTGGTCATTATATGTTCCTAGCATTCGGCTTGGAGAAGCTAATCTTACTGAATTAAGCGCTTATTTTAATAGAATTGTCAAAACTCTATTATCACTAAAAAATAAATGCTTATGAACTAAATAGATTTAAAAAAGAACAAGGCAAAAACCGAATCTTCGGCTATGATAGTGAAAATTTTTATTGGTATTTTGGGAGAACCCATGGAAATCGTATGTCTTGATCTTGAAGGTGTGTTAGTTCCAGAAATTTGGATCAACTTTGCTAAAAAAACTGGAATTAAAGAACTAGAAGCAACTACACGTGATATTCCAGACTACGATGTGTTGATGACTCAGCGTTTAAATATTTTAAAGCAGCATGGCTTGGGCTTAAATGATATTCAGGCCGTGATTGCAGACATGGGGCCATTCCCAGGCGCGAAAGAGTTTGTAGAGTGGGTGAGCACACACTTCCAATTGATTATTCTTTCAGACACGTTCTATGAGTTTGCACATCCGTTGATGCAGCAATTGGGCTGGCCAACAATTTTCTGTCACAAATTAGAAACAGATGAAAATGGCATGATTACAGCATACAAATTGCGTCAACCCGACCAAAAGCGCCAGGCGGTTAAAGCATTACACGGTTTAAATTTCCGTGTAATTGCTGCAGGTGATTCGTATAACGATACAACGATGCTAGGTGAAGCGGACAAAGGTTTCTTATTTGATGCACCTGATAATGTGATCGCAGAATTCCCACAATTCCCTGCAATTCATGGTTATGCAGCATTAAAAGAAGCAATTCGTGGTGCTTCGGTACGAGATATTCCTGCTTAATCTGAAGCTGAATACAATAAAGGGCATCATTTGATGCCCTTTGTTTTTATGCAATATTAACAGTGCATTGATTTAGAAGCGGTAGCCAATATTTAATCCATATGCAACAGCGTAATTATTTTCAAACTTGCCTGCTTCCGTGTGTGCACCTGTGACGGCATCAGCATCACCTAACCAGAAGTATTTAAATCCTGCACCAATGAAATAATTTTCGGTAGGTGAGTAGCGAACACCTGTACCCACACTCCAGTAGCCTTCAGTTGGACCTAAGGTCGTAACAGGGTTGCCGGCACCAGAATCCCAGCCTACAGATACATTACCACCCCAACGATCATTGAACTTACGTCCTACACCAACAGTTGCAGAAATTTGGTCATCTTTATAGTCAATAAGGTTAAATCCATTGGGTTTGGTGGGTACATAACCAGCTTGGCCTAATATTTGAGTAAGCTTGCCAAATTTGTATGGTTGTACTTTAAAATTTGACCAGTCCACCCAGCGAAGGTTTGCAAATGCAACGGTGTTCGCCATAATTCCCGTTTGGAAATCTAGATTGACAGATTGTGGTGTTGTTAGTTGTGTTTTACCTGTAGTAGAACTAATTTGCGTCATAGTTGCATCTAGTGTAGGGATTTGGGTAAATCCTATTGCACCAAAGTTTTCATAAGCAGTCATTTCATGCTCAATTTCAGAGCGGTAAGTAACAGAAGCTTTAAGTGCGATTTCAGGGATTTGATAAGCAACACCCGCTAACCAACCCACAGACTCATCTTCACCTGTTTTAAAATCATAACCATTAAAGGCTGAATATGCAGTACCACGTAAAATAACAGTACCATCTACTGTCTGATATACAGCACCAGCATATAGATTCCAATTTTCATTAGGTTGATAACCCACTAACAGGTTTAAATTTTGGGTATCAACCACAACAGAAGTACTGCCTTGAAATGGTACAGGTCTACTTTCAACAAAATTATTGTTCCCAAAATATTCAGCATCGGCGCCAAAAGGTTGATCGTAAATTAAACCAATCGACACTTTGTTAGTTGCTTGAACTTTTAATGCAGCGTGTGGGAAGTAATAATCACCTGCCATGTCATCTGCTTGGTGTTTATCTTTGTCTTGACCAGATACATTTGGATCTAAAATAGAAATACCTGCTTCTGCATAATTACCCGGTTGTAAAAATGCAGCAATAGATTGACCGGAACGGTCTAAACCAGCAGCAAGCGCAGGTGTAAGTGGGAGAGTGCTAAGTAAAATAGCCGAATAAATTCTATTGAGCTTCATGGTCGTTCCCTGATGCTTTATGTAACAAAAAGTGCAGGAAAAGTAACACATTTGAAAAAAGAGTAAATGCTCAATTTCGCAGAATAAATGAACTGAATAAGTTATAAATAGCAGTTGATTAGAGTAAAAGTACTATTTTAAAGTCTTAAGTAAATGAATTTTATTAAATAATTTATTAGGGTGATGTTTGGGTAAATATGAGTTTAATTGCTTTAAATTTAAACATTAGTTAACCCGAATTACGGATAAGAAAAGCCCTTGAAAAAAAGGTAGTTAGAGCCATTTAGAAAGTTACGACACAACCCAAAGGCTCTAACTACCATGTACGATTTTACAGAAATTTTTTGTATTGTTGA